>JAGBNL010000010.1 GCA_017634415.1 Clostridium sp. | reverse complement strand
TGTCAAGAGGCGAGCGGTTGTATTTTCGCCTGTAAAACGGCGAAAATCTCCACCGACAGACATGTCCTCTTGACACTGCATCCATGAAATCCAGACCCACTCTTAGATTGTACCTGAAAGAATTTACACACTATTTTGGACTTGACTTGCAGTAAACTTGCCAGTCAGTGGGGACGGGGCATCCTGGATGGGGTGAGAAACCCGTCAGGATGCGCTCCAGCGAGGGATTAGCAAGTTTGATGCATCTTAACGGTCTTGCCGGGTCCTTCAGGATGCGGCAAACTTGCCAGTCAGTAAAATAGGTTCATCCTGGAAGGGGTGAGAAGGCATTTGAGATGCAGCAAACTTGCGAGTCAGTAAAAAAGGCGCATCCTGAAAGGATTGAGAAGACTTCTGAGATGCAGTAAACTTGCCAGTCAGTAAAAAAGACGCATCCTGGAAGACTTGAGAAAGGCTTCAGGATGCGACAGACTTATTTTATCGGAACGGATGAAACTGTAAAACTGTAAAACCAACACGCGGCGTACAAGACACGCGAGCATGTTTTGAAAGATGTCAGTGAATAAACATTGCATCACCGAAACTGAAGAATCTGTAGCGTTCTTTGATGGCTTCTTCATACGCGGCCAGAATATGCTCCCGGCCCGCCAGTGCGGAAACCAGCATCACCAGCGTGGATTCCGGCAGATGGAAGTTGGTGATGAGACAGTCCAGAATCTTGAACTTATATCCGGGATAGATGAAGATACTGGTCCAGCTGCTCTTTGCCTGCAGCACCCCGTTTTCATCGACGGCGGATTCCAAGGTGCGGCAGCTGGTGGTACCGACACAGATGACCCGGCCTCCGTTTCTTTTGGTTTCATTTACGATATCCGCAGCTTCCTGCGAAACGATATAGAATTCCGAATGCATGTGATGGTCTTCGATGGTATCCACTTTGACCGGACGGAATGTTCCGAGACCGACATGCAGGGTGATATGTACAATCCTGACACCCATGTCCTCGATTTCCGCCAGGAGCTCTTTCGTAAAATGAAGTCCTGCGGTGGGGGCGGCGGCGGAGCCTTCATGCTCCGCATACACCGTCTGATAGCGGTTCTTGTCCTTCAGCTGATGTGTGATATACGGCGGCAGAGGCATTTGCCCGAGCTGGTCCAGTATCTCTTCGAAGATGCCTTCATAATGGAACTGAATGAGGCGGTTGCCTTCTTCTGCTACGTCCAGAACCGTGCCGGTAAGAAGCCCGTCGCCGAATTCAATGACAGTTCCCGGCTTGCACTTTTTTCCGGGTTTAACCAGGGTTTCCCACACATCATCCTGCTTTCTGGTGAGAAGCAGGACCTCGATTTTGGCTTTGGTATCGGATTTTGCGCCGATAAGTCTTGCCGGAATGACTTTGGTATCGTTAATAACCAGGCAGTCGCCCGGTTTCAGGTATTTTTTAATATCCCGGAAGGTGCGATGCTCGACAGCACCGGTGACCTTATCCAGAACCATCAGTCTGGAGGAAGCGCGGTCCTCCAGCGGATCCTGGGCAATCAGTTCCTGGGGGAGATTATAATTAAAGTCTTTTACATCCATGAAAAAACCTCTTTCTGTATGTATCATCTGTCTGCACGTTTGTCCATAATACACTATTTCTCAATAAATATCTATGGAAATATCTCCGGAAAATCTATGGACTTTTCCCCGTCTTTGTACTATTATTGCATTCATCTCTCAATCAACGGAAGTCAGGACTCGCCGCGGGGCTTTCGCCCCTGTGAGACGAGCAGAAATGAAGAACAACAGTCCGGTGGGTATATGTTAGCACGAATGGAACTTTCAAGATATCTTGATAAGAAAAGGTTTTTCCTGATGCTCTTTGGTGTAGTGGGCATGGGGGTTCTGCTGTCCCTGCTGATTCAGGTGAGTTACGGGACAGATGCCTGTTCTTTTATGAATCTGTCCATCGCAGCAAAGCTGGGGATTCTTTTCGGTACTGTGGCGATGATGGTTCATGTTATCTGCTTTGTACCGGAATTGTTATGCGCACCCCGCCACATCGGACCGGGAACAATCTGCAACATGGTGCTTATCGGCTATATTGCAGACTTCTGCCGCATGCTGGAGACCCGCTATCTGCCGCAGTTTCTGTTTACGGAGAATCCTTGGCGGCCTATTGTTTTTGTGGCGGCGCTGATTCCGTTTCTCTTTTTTGCTGCCATCTATATGAATGCGGATATGGGACTGGCCCCCTATGATGCCGTGCCCATGATTGTCAGCGACCGTATGCACCTGCCCTTCGCCCCTGTACGGATTGCCTGGGATGGTCTGATGGCTCTGATTGCCATCTGCATGGGCGGGAAGCTGACCCTGGCGACAGTTATTCTCACACTTTCCATCGGGCCGGCGGTATCATTTGTAGGAAAACATCTGAAAAAATTATTTGCTTGAAGTCTTACTGATTCTGTAGTATATTATCATACGTGATGCGTCTGTAGCTCAGTGGATAGAGCAGTGGCCTCCGGAGCCACGTGCGTAGGTTCGATTCCTATCAGACGCATTATTTTTTTGTCTTTTTCGGGATGCCGCGGGCATCCTGTTTTTTATTTTGGATTCGTATTCTGATTGCGATTTTCTTATTGAGAAATATCTTTATTTGTATTATGATAGCTTTATCTTCAGCCCGTTCGGGCTTGCGATCTTCTCTGCGTTCTGGCGGAGAACATCTCTGGGAATATATTCTTGTAATCTGTATGCACCGAAAGGAGCGTCCGTATGAATCCAATCCTGACTGTTATTGATGATCGCAGAATGTTGCTTAAAAACCGTATAGCAGACAAAGAAAAAATGCTGCGCAATGTACCTAAAGGAAGACTGCGAGTTTCCGGAGGAGCAAGAGAACTGTATTATTATATTGACGAAGAACAGAAAAAGGGTGGCTGTTATCTGGGACGTAAGGAGAGTAACAGAGTAAAAAAGCTTGCCCAAAAAGAATATGATCAGCAGGTACTTGCACTTTCCAGGAAGGAACTTAATGTGCTGGATGCTTTGCGCCGGCAGCTCCCCGGGCTTTCCGGGGAAGAAGTATACGAAAAGCTGGCACCTGCCAGAAGAAAACTTGTTACACCCGTAGAATTACCGGATGAAGAGTTTATTCGTTTGTGGGAGGCAGAGGAATACGAAAAAAAGTTAATATCGGATGATATTCCGGAATACTATACCGACCGTGGAGAACGTGTGCGTTCAAAATCAGAGATTCTGCTGGCGAATATGCTGTATCAGCGAGGTATTCCATATCGCTATGAATGTGCCGTATATCTGGACAATAATGAAAAAGTTTTCCCTGATTTTACCGTGCTGAATGTCAGACTTCGCAAGCAAATCTGTCATGAACATTTTGGAAGAATGAGTGACCCGGAATATGCAGAAAAAGCAATTAACAAACTATCAACATACAACCGCAACGGATATTATCTGGGCGACCAGCTGACATGCACGTGGGAGTCAGGGAAGCAGCCGCTGAATGTGAGAGAGTTCGAGCGGATCATTGAGCATTATTTTCTCTAGCGCATACTGGCAGGTGAGGTATCATCGTGAAGATGCGTCCAACTTGCCAATAACTTGTGGAAGCCTATCCTGATGGGCATGGGCAGGCTGGCAGGATGCGCTGAACCGGCGGGTGAAGCGGCGGGTGAAGTAAGTTGACGCATCCTGAAGGCTTTCGCGCTCCTTTCAGGATGCGCCCTTTTTACGGACTGGCAAGTTTACGCATCCTGAAGGCTTTCGCGCTCCTTCAAGGATGCGCCCTATTTACGGACTGGCAAGTTCACTGCATCCTGAAGGCTCTTCGCGGAACTTCGGGATACACTTTTTTGGGGGACTGGCAAGTTTGCTGCATCCTGACGGGTCAGATAAGACAATAGAGATGCGTTAAACTTGCTAATATCCCGAGGAGGCGTATCCTGACAGGCTTGGGGAGCAAATTAAGATGCATCTATTCCATAAAGTGGCAAGTTCGCTGTATCTCAGAAGTCTTCTCAAGCATTCCAGGATGAGCCTTTTCCAAAGACTGGCAAATTTGCTGTATCCTGACAGACCAGATAAGACGGTGAAGATGCAGAGAATGCAGAGGATGCAGAGGATGGGGGAATTCTTGCTAGATCATGTTAAAAATGTTAGAATAAGTCAATCTCTAAAGGGGCAGGGGGCGCAGCGCCTTTGACTGCCGGCAGGCGCGGAATGCATGGCGTTCTTTGGCCTGAGTGTGAAACAGCTATCTTGAATTGAGGATTATATATTATGGGCAAAGACAGAGAAGAGACAGAGGGCGTCCGCCTGAATAAGTATCTGGGCGCATCGGGCGTCTGCTCCCGCAGGGACGCGGACAAGCTGATCGAGGACGGAAAGGTAACGGTGGATGGTGTAAGGGCTACCCTTGGCACCCGGGTGCTCCCGGGGCAGGTGGTCATTTGCGACGGCCGGGAAGTGAGCGGGAAGGATAAGCCGGTGCTCCTCGCGGTTAACAAGCCAAGAGGAATTGTATGCACGACATCTGACCGGGACAGAGCGCAGAATATCGTGGATTTTCTAAATTATCCGATACGGATTTATCCTGTGGGCAGGCTGGACAAGGACAGTGACGGACTGATCCTCATGACCAATGAGGGGGCGCTGGTGAACCGCATCCTCCGGGCCCGTTACATGCATGAAAAAGAGTATGTGGCGACAGTGGACAAGCCTGTCACGGAGGAATTCATCCGGCAGATGCGCGCTGGCGTGGATATCGGTGATGCGGTAACCAGACCCTGCAAGGTGATCCGGATGGGCGACCGTTCGTTCCGAATCGTTCTGACCCAGGGACTGAACCGGCAGATTCGCCGGATGTGCGAGACACTGGGCTATCATGTGCGGACACTGAAGCGGATTCGCATCATGAATATCCGCCTGGGCAATCTGGAGCGGGGAAAGTACAGAGAGATCGCCGGGGAAGAGTATGATGAGCTGATGCGGCTTCTGGATGCGCAGCCCGATACCGAGCATGAAACCGGAAGCCCCGATATCTACGAAAGAGCCGAGCGCCGCAGTAATGCGATGGCGAAAGCCCCGGACGGCCATGGGGAAGCCGGTGCAGGAAGCAGAAGCTTCCGTGGCAGTACGAATGGCAGAAGCGCCCGCAGCAATGCGATGGCGGCAGGCCGGGACAATCATGCTGAAGCCGATGAGAGAAGCAGGAGCTTCCGCAGCAGCGCAAATGGCGGCAGCGGCAGCTTCCGTAGCAGTTCGGATAGCAGGAACGGGCGCACCGGCGCGGATGGAAGAATCGCCCGCACCGGCGCGGCGCCAAGGGATGAGAAGACCACGGCGGCGCGATTTGAGAACCAGAAGGTTTCCGCTGAGGGGCAGAAATCTCATCTGAATAAGGCGCACAGGATTTCCATCGCCCGGCGGCCGAAGCCGGAAGAGGAATAACGCACACCACGTATCGGAAGCAGCCGGGCCCGGTGAACAGGACCGGAAATGTACAACAGCCGGGCCCGGTGAACAGGACCGGAAACGTACAGCAGCAGGGATCCTTGAACAGGTCTGAGTACATACGGCTCCGGCATGAGAAACCGAAGAAGAAACAGGGAGAAGAAACAGCATGACGATAGAAGAGAAGAAAGCCCGAATCCGTGAACTGATAGGGATTCTCAGGCCCGCGGCCCGGGCCTACTATCAGGAGAGCCGGGAAATCATGAGCAATTATGAATATGACGCGCTCTATGATGAGCTGGCGGCGCTGGAGCAGGAGACCGGGCTTATCCTGGCCGGGAGTCCGACGCAGAACGTGGGATACGAGGTGGTCAGCGAGCTGCCGAAGGTGCGCCACGAGAAGCCCATGCTGTCCCTGGCAAAAACCAAGAGTGTCGATGAGCTGGCCGAATGGCTGGGAGACCAGAAGGGCCTTCTCTCCTGGAAAATGGACGGGCTCACGATTGTTCTGACTTACCGGGACGGCACCCTGCAGCAGGCAGTCACGAGAGGAAACGGAGAGATCGGCGAGGTGATCACCGCCAACGCCAGGGTATTCGCGAACCTTCCCGTGAACATCGCCTATCAGGGCGAGCTGATCCTCCGGGGAGAGGCCATCATCCGCTATTCGGAATTTGAGAAGATTAATGCGGAGATCGGCGATGCGGACGCAAAGTACAAGAATCCGAGGAATCTGTGCAGCGGTTCGGTGCGGCAGCTGAACAGCGAGATTACTGCGAAGAGAAACGTGAACTTCTTCGCCTTCAGCCTGGTGCAGGCCGAGGGGGTGGACTTCAGGAATTCCAGGGAAGCCCAGTTCGAATGGCTGGAGAGCCAGGGCTTCGAGGTGGTGCACCGGGTGGAGGTGACCCGGGAAACCATCGCGGATGCGGTGCAGGAATTTGCCGCTGCCATAGAGGGCAATGACATCCCTTCCGACGGCCTGGTGCTGCTATATGACGACATCGCCTACGGGGATGCCCTGGGCAGAACGGCGAAATTTCCCAGGAATTCCATCGCCTTCAAGTGGAGAGACGAGATCGGGGAGACTACCCTCAGATACATCGAGTGGAGCGCTTCCCGGACGGGCCTTATCAACCCGGTGGCGGTGTTTGAGCCGGTGGAGCTGGAAGGCACCACGGTCAGCCGGGCCAGCGTGCACAACGTGAGTATTGTGCAGGAGCTGGGGCTCTCCGCGGGTGACCGGATCACCGTCTACAAGGCCAACATGATTATTCCCCAGATCTCGGAAAACCTGACCAGAGCGGGTCAGGTGGAGATTCCGGATGTCTGTCCCGTCTGCGGCGGGCCTGCGGAGATACGCAGGGAGGCCAGCGCCTCGGTGCTGTACTGTCCGAATCCCGAATGTCCCGCGAAAAAGCTCAAGAATTTCACCCTGTTTGTGAGCCGGGATGCCCTGAATATCGACGGTCTCAGCGAGGCGACCCTGGAGAAATTCATCGGCCGCGGATTCATCCACAATTATGCGGACCTCTTTGATCTGCAGGCCCATCGGGACGAGATTGTGACCATGGAGGGATTCGGGGAGAAATCCTATGAGAACCTGATGGCAGCCATAAAGACAGCCTCCGAGACCGACCTGTACCGGGTCATCTACGGCCTGGGCATTGAGGGCATCGGTCTGGCAAATGCCCGCGTTCTCTGCAGGTATTTTGACAATGACCTGGAGAAAATCCGCAGCGCAAAGGCGGAGGAGCTGCAGGAGATTGACGGGATCGGAAGCGTGCTTGCGGAAAGTGTGGAACGGTACTTCCGGGATGAGGAGAAGATGCGGCAGCTGGATGCGCTGCTTGGAAAGCTTACCATCCGGAAGGCGGAATCCGCCGCAGAGAGCGGGGTCCCCCAGACGATGGCGGGAAAGAGCGTAGTCATCACCGGTTCTCTGGAGAACTTCTCCAACCGGAAGGAGCTGCAGGAGCTGATAGAGCAGGCCGGCGGACGGGCAGCAGGATCCGTGTCCGCGAAGACAGCCTATCTTGTCAACAATGATATCACATCCGCCAGCGGGAAAAACAAGAAAGCCAAGGAGCTGGGCGTGCCCATCGTGACGGAGGAAGAATTCCTGAGAATCCTCCGCGGAGAGGCATAAACTGACAGAAGCCGCGGCGCCAGCGCACGGGGTAGCATTTGCCCGCGCTTTGTGTTAAGATAGCTTAAATATCGGATGGACGCACGGATACGCCGCGGCGTCAGATCCGCAACAGAAAGGAATGGGAGAGTATGCCGATTAAGGTACAGGATGATCTGCCCGCGAAGCAGATACTGGAAGATGAGAATATATTCATTATGGGTGAGACGAGAGCTCTCAGCCAGGAGATTCGTCCGCTGGAGATTCTCATTCTCAACCTGATGCCGGTGAAGGAGGAGACGGAGACGCAGCTGCTGCGGGCCCTTTCCAACACACCGCTGCAGGTGAACTGTACGTTTCTCATGCTTTCGACCCATATCTCCAAGCACACTTCCGCATCGCACCTGAATAAGTTCTATGTACCCTTCAGCGATGTGAAGATGCATAAATATGACGGAATGATCATCACCGGGGCGCCGGTGGAATTCCTGGAATATGAGCAGGTGAATTACTGGCAGGAGCTCTGCGAGATCATGGAGTGGACCAAGACCCACGTCACATCCACCTTCCATATCTGCTGGGGCGCCCAGGTGGCCCTCTACTACCATTACGGGATTCCGAAGTATATCCGGCCCCAGAAGCTGTCCGGCGTCTACGACCACAAGGTGCTGCACCACAAGGTGCCGCTGATGCGCAGCTTCGATGACCATTTCTACTGCCCGCATTCCCGGAACACGGAGGTGCACCGGGAGGACATCCTGAAGCATCCGGAGCTCCAGATTCTCGCCGAGTCCGATGAGGCCGGCGTGTGCATCGTGATGCGCAGGGACGGGCGCCAGATCTTTGTCCAGGGACATCCGGAGTATGACCGCATGACCCTGTCCGGCGAGTACCACAGAGATCTGAAGAAAGGCCTGAACCCGGCCATTCCGGTCAATTATTTCGAGGACAATGATCCCTTCAACAAACCGGTGCTCAAGTGGAGGAACATGGCCAACACCCTGTATTCCAACTGGCTTAACTATTACGTATATCAGGTAACTCCCTATATTATCGACCAGATCTCCTGAAACGGGGGGATAAACTATGATCAGCTGTCCCAACTGCGGAGGAAATCCGCGCTTTGATATTGCAAGCCAGAAGCTCCTGTGCCCCCACTGCGGTTCCTCTTTTGATGCGGCAACATTTCCGGAGGAAACCTCCGGAGCCGAGATGCATAACGTGACAGGGGAAGAAGCGGGGCGGCCGGACAGGATGCAGGTTACGATCTATACCTGTTCCCAGTGCGGCGGCGAACTGATGAGTATGGACAATGAAGCCGCTGCGTTCTGCAGCTACTGCGGCACCCACCAGATTCTGGAGGAGCGGCTGTCCCTTCAGGAACGTCCCGGAAAGATCATTCCCTTCAAGATCACGAAGGAAGACTGCAAGAAGACCTATGAGGGACGGCTCAGAATGAGTCCCTTTGCGCCGAAGGAACTGAAGGATCCGAATTACATCGATGAGTTCCGGAGCATCTATATGCCCTACTGGTTCTACCGGTTTGAGCAGAAGGGCACCGTGATGCTGAAAGGAACCGAGGAACATCGGAAGGGTGATTACCTGATTATCGATGATTACAGACTGACGGCGGATGTGGACAATTCCTTTGACGGAATTACCCATGATGCATCCACTGCCTTTGACGATAAGATCTCGGAGAGCCTGGCCCCCTACGAAATAAAGGATGCGGTTCCCTTCCGGACAACCTATCTTTCCGGCTACTATGCGGATATCCCGGATGTGGAGAAGACAACCTACCGCTTTGAATCGGAGTATATGGCGGCAAAGGATACCATGAACACATTGATGGATATTGAGGAATTCCAGGATTATTCCCTGAAAGAGGTCGATGACAGCGCTGTCGTGAGCCGGACTCATACGGTGCTGAAGTCGGCCGAAACCGCGATGTTTCCCGTGTGGTTTCTGTCCTACCGCAAGAATGACCGGGTGGCCTACGCCGCCATCAACGGCCAGACCGGGAAAATGACTGCGGATATTCCCATCGATCCGCCCCGGTATCTTGCCGGCGTCGGAATCCTTGCAGCCATTTTCTGGATCATACTGCAGACCTTCAACATTGCATCCCTGCGGGAAATCCTGATGAACGTTATCTTCGGCTCCCTGGCAGGTGCTCTGGTCTACGGCATGGTGATATACCGGCTGGAGGAGAATATCAGCAACCGGGCCTGGGAGACCTGGCTCAGGGAACGCATGCAGAAGAAGCGGGAGAGAATGGCAAAGGAAGAAGGGGGATGGGACGAAGAGGAAGATGACAGTACGCCCCCCGAGAGAAAAAATTCAGCACCGGGCATCCTTATCACTGTGCTGATGTGGCTGGGCTTTATCGCCGCAGCGGCGATACTGATGGTGATCGGATGGGGCGCCATGATTGCCGCCGAACCGATCCTGGCCGCAGTGTATGTGCAGATGGGGTTTCATGAGAAGACCTCCGGACGAGGAATGATAAGCAACTGGTGTCTGGCGGGAGCCACGGTTCTGGGCGTGCTGGTCTGGGCGATCAATCCCTATATCGACATTCTGTATTATGGCAGCTGCGTTCTGATGATGGTCTGCGTGGTGTGGTGCTTCTTCGACGGACTTTATTATTACAACCAGCTGATGACCAGACCCCTGCCGCAGTTTCAGAATAAGAGAGGTAAAGATCTTGCGTGATTCGGTTTTTCATTCTCACCTGAAAGTAAGATACCGTGTTCTTCTCGCAGCTGTATTGCTGATACTCTTCGCGGCTGTTCTGCCCTTTGGTACTGTAACTGCACAGGCGGCCGGGGAGGAAGAGCTGCAGGGAGTTCCGTATGAGGTCACCATTTCGGACATGGCGGATCTCCTTACGGAGGAAGAGGAAGAAGAACTGTATGAGGTTATGCTTCCCGGGACAGAATTCGGCAATATGGTCTTTATAACCACGGAAGATGCGGAAGACTATGAATCCAAAGACTATATTGAGATGCTGTATCAGACCACAGACAGTCTGCGGGGAACGGAAGCGGTTATATATCTGATTGATATGGACAACCGGATGCTGTGGATTACCGGCTACAAAAAGCTGTCAGGCGTGATTTCACCCGATTACGGGAACCTCATCACGGATAACGTGTATAAATATGCGAAATCCGGCGATTACGCCTCCTGCGCCCTGAGGGGCTACCGGCAGATTGTGCAGAGACTTTCCGGAAGCCGGGTGTCGGGCCCGCTCCGGGGAATCGGCAATCTCTGCATCGCTGTCATCATCGCGGAGATCCTGTGCTTCCTGATTGCCTACGCGACTTCCGTGTCCAGAAAGACGGATGAGTATGAGGTCCTGGACAACGTGGAGCGGACGATAAATATACGGAATCAGAAGGTCAAAAAGACCGGGACGAGAAAAGTATTCGACCCGCAGAGCAACTCCTCGAGCTCCGGAGGAAGCCGGGGCGGAGGCGGAGGCGGCGGTTTCAGCGGCGGAGGCGGCGGGCACGGATTCTGAGGAATCCGGCAGCGCGGTGCTCCGGGACCTGTCAGGCTGTCAGGACTCCCGGGGAAGGTTTTTCCGCACGGTCTCAGCCAGCACTTCGGCAAGCTTTGCGTGGGCTTCCGGCATAAGATGAAGAGAATCCTCCTCCGAGGGGGAGATATGAGCGGCTGCATCGACAAAGATGCAGCCGTATTTTTCTGCAATTTTCCGGAAAGCAGGGGCAAATGCTTTCGACCGCGCAACTGCGCTTTCCGAGAAGGAGAACCGGAAGGGAGACCGGGCAATTCCCGGGCCGATCTCCGGCGGGGAGACCAGCACAATCTTCGGCACAAAGCCCTGTTTTTCCGCGAGAAATTCCTGCATGACCTTCACGAGGGCGCCGGCGCCTTCCGCACTGTCTTCGGCGGATGCGTGAAATACTTCTTTCAGGTCATTGCTTCCCAGCATCATGATGATGAGGTCGATGGGCTTGTGGGTATTCAGGCAGGCCCGGAGATAATCCATGCCGTTCTTCCAGCCCTCGATGGGATCGTCAAAGACGGTGGTGCGGCCGTTGCAGCCTTCTTCCACCACCTCATAATCCGGGCCCAGGAGCTGAGCCAGGCAGCCGGGCCAGCGCACATTTTTCGGGTAGCGCAGGCCGGTCATGGGATTGTAGCCGTAAGTATTGGAATCGCCGTAGCAGAGAATCGTTTTCATGGAATACTCCTTTGTATTGCTGTCCGCGCCGCCCGGAGCGGAATGCAGAGCGCAGGTGCGCGGGCAGGACCTGTATTCAGCGGGAGAAGCCCCCGCTTTACGTGCCGGATGTTCTGAGTCTTGATTATCATAGCACAAATTACTTATGAAATGATTCTAAAATTTCATGAGACAGCTTGTGTGTCAGAAATTTAAGTTATATAATGTTCAATGAAGTAAAACGTGAATTTATGGCTCGCCGGGACAATCGGGCAGGATGAGCAGGAAGCCGGTACGGGGAGCTGCGGTAATGAAGCTGAATTCAGAAACCAATACGAAGAGCTGCGGTAATGAAGCTGAATTCAGAAGCCGGAGAAGAATGGAGGAATCATATGGGAAAGGTTTTCCGCTTTGACAGGGATGTCGATACGGACCAGATCATTGCGTCCCAGTATCTTTTATACCCCACCATCGATGAGATGAAGGAGCACACCTTTGAGTCCCTGGATGCGGATTTCGCGAAGAAGGTCCAGCCGGGGGATTTTGTGGTCGCCGAGGAGAATTTCGGCTGCGGCTCTTCGAGAGAGCAGGCGCCCAGCGTGCTGAAAGCGCTGGGAGTGAAAGCAGTGCTGGCGAAATCATTTGCCAGAATATTCTACAGAAACTGCATCAACATCGGCCTTCCGGCCATCGTCTGCAGAGACCTCTGGGACGAGGTGAAGGCGGGGGATGAGATGGAGCTGTCCCTCAGTGAGGGCACGGTCACCGCGAATGGGAAGACCTACGCCTGCACGAAGCTCCCGGAGCACCTGCAGAATATCCTGGACCAGGGCGGGCTTATCGCCTCGCTGGACAGGGAGTAAGCTTTAAGCAGAGAGGAAAGCATATTATGGGAATGACCATTGCGGAGAAAATAATTGCCAGAGCGGCGGGGCTTCCGGAGGTGCATGCGGGCGAGATCCACACCGTGGAGCTGGATTACCTGATGAGCAATGACGGAACCTCCCACCTGACGGTGGATAAGTACAATAAACTGGAGAATCCCCGCATCGAGGATGTGAAGAAGCTGGTCTGGATCGTGGATCACAATGTACCCTGCGACAGCCCGAAGACGGCGGCGTCCCAGAAGAAGATGCGGGATTTCGCGAAGGAGCACGGCATCGATTTCTATGAGGGAGAGGGCGTCTGTCATCAGGTGATGCTGGAGAAGTATGTCGCTCCCGGCATGCTGATCTTCGGCGCGGACAGCCACACCTGCTCCTACGGCGCGCTGGGCGCCTTCGGCACCGGCGTGGGCAACACCGATTATCTCTACGGCATGGTGACCGGGAAGTCCTGGGTGATGACCCCGGAAACCCTGCGGTTTAACCTGACCGGCAGGCTCGGAAACGGGGCCACCGCGAGAGACCTGATTCTCACCATCATCGGCATGATCGGGGCCAACGGGGCCAACTATCACGCCATGGAGTTCGGCGGCGAGGGCCTTGGGACCCTCAGCATTTCCGACCGCATCGCCATCTGCAATCTCTGTGTGGAGGCGGGCGCGAAGACCGGCCTCATGGAGGTGGATGAGAAGGTCATGGAATATCTGGCGGAGCACGGCGGCAGAAAGCCGGCGGCATGCTTTGCCAGCGATCCCGACGCGAAGTTCGAGAAGGTCTATGATATCGACATGAGCACCGTGGTGCCTGTGGTGGCAAAGCCTCATTTTGTGGACAATATTGCCCCGGTATCCGAGTGCAGGGGCGTAAAGATCAATGAGGCCTTCCTCGGTTCCTGCAACAACGGCCGCATCGAGGAGCTGCGGCTGGGCGCGGAGATCATCAAAGGGAAGAAGGTTGCGCCCACC
Source organism: Clostridium sp. (assembly GCA_017634415.1). Lineage (GTDB taxonomy): Bacteria > Bacillota > Clostridia > Lachnospirales > Lachnospiraceae > Clostridium_R. The sequence continues at coordinate 13,314 of JAGBNL010000010.1, read as the reverse complement.
GTGCGCTTCCTGGTGGTTCCCGCCAGCCGGGAGGTCTATCTCCAGGCCATGCAGGAAGGACTGCTGGATATCTTCATGGAAGCCGGCGCCATCGTCATGAACCCCAACTGCAGCGTCTGCTGGGGCAGCTGCCAGGGCGTCATCGGCGCGGGGGAGGTGCTGGTGAGCACCGGAACCAGAAACTTCAAGGGCCGGGCCGGAGACAAGGACTCCTTCGTCTATCTGGCATCGGCGGCGACCGTGACCGCTTCCGCCATCGCGGGCGAGATTACGGCTGCTGAATAGAAAAATAAGCCGGAACTTCCCGGCAGAAAAAACCGGCAGGAGAAAGAGATGGGCCGGCGGAACTGCGCGGGAAACAGCCGAACGAATAAGAAAGAAACGAGGAATCCGTATGGATATGTTTAAGGGACGCGTCTGGCTCCTGGGAGATGACATCGACACCGATATCATCATGCCCACGGAGTATCTGGCACTGAAAACCATAGACGACATGAAACCGTATGCATTTTCCCCGCTGCGCCCGGAGCTGGCGGGACAGATTAAGCCGGGAGACATCATCGTGGCAGGAAAGAACTTCGGCTGCGGCTCTTCGAGAGAGCAGGCGCCGGAGGTCATCAAGGCCCTGGGCGTGCGCTGCATCATCGCCAAGTCCTATGCCCGGATCTTTTTTCGGAATGCCATCAACAACGGCCTTCTGGTGATGGAGAACGCAACTCTCGCAGATCATGTGAAGGAAGGCGACGAGATCACCGTGGCCGTGGGCGACTGCGTCATGGCGGGCTGTGAGACCTTCCCGCTGGCCTCTCTGCCCCAGAACCTGCTGGATATCCTGGACGCCGGGGGCCTGGTGCGGGCCATGCAGAAGCTGAACGGCATTCTTCCCGGCGGGGAAGGCGCAGAAGATGCCGGGAACGCGGCAAATGCAGGCGGAAAGGAGGCGTGACATGGGCGCGACACTGATTGAGAAGATCATCCGCCGCAATGTGGGCGATCCTTCGGTGAAGGCCGGAGATATCGTCACCGTGAATGTGGACCGGGTGATGGTGCATGACATATTTATTCCCTTTGTTGCGGACAAATTCGCGGAGATGGGATTTCAGAAGATATGGGATCCGGATAAGATGGTGCTGATTTACGACCATCTGGTGCCGGCCAGCCAGACCGACGATACCAGACATTTCCGCAGAGGAGATGAGTTTGCGGAGAAGTACGGGCTCGTGCACGTGCACCGGTCCGACGGCATCTGCCACCAGCTGATGACCGAGGCGGGCTATGTGAAGCCCGGCGACGTGGTGTTCGGCACCGACAGTCATACCACCACATACGGGTGTGTGGGAGCATTTTCCAGCGGCATCGGATACACGGAGATGGCCAGCATCCTGGGGACGGGAAAGCTGTGGATCCGTGTGCCGGAGACCATCCGGGTGAATATCACCGGGAGCCTGCCGGCAAATGTCTCCGCCAAGGATGTGATCCTTACCATCATCGGGGATCTCCGGGCGGACGGCGCGACCTACAAGTCCCTGGAGTTTGCCGGGGATACGGTGGAGAAGATGTCCGTTGCCAGCCGTATGACCATGTCCAACATGGCCGTGGAGGCGGGGGCCAAGTGCGGCCTGTTCGCTCCCGATGAGAAGACGGCGGAGTACTGTGAAACAGAACTGGATGATTTCCAGAAGAGTCTTTACGGGGATGAGGATGCGGAATACGCACAGGTACTGAATTACAGGGCGGAGGACTTCGTGCCGGTGATGGCATGTCCTTCCCAGGTGGATAAGATCAGAAAGATCGCGGAACTGCCGGAGACGCCGGTGGATCAGGTGTTTATCGGGTCCTGCACCAACGGACGCCTGGAAGACCTGGAAGCCGCCGCAGAGGTGCTGAAGGGAAAGAAAGTCGCACCCTTCGTGAAGCTGATTGTCACTCCGGCCAGCCGGAAGATTTACCGGGAGGCCCTGGAGAACGGCACCTTGAAAGTCCTCATGGAGGCGGGCGCCATCATCACCCATCCTTCCTGCGGTCTCTGCTGCGGAAGAGCCGGCGGTATTCTTACCGACAATGAGGTGGTGGTTGCCACCAACAACCGGAACTTCCTGGGCAGAATGGGAACCTCAAAGGTGCAGATTTATCTGGCTTCCCCGAAGACAGCGGCGGCCTGCGCCGTCGCGGGAAAGATCGTGGTTCCCGAATGCTGATTGGTATTTGATGCCTTACGGCGCCGTCGAAGGCTCACGAAGTGAGCCTTTGAGCCGCGGGGGCTCTTGCCTCTTTGGGGCGAGCAGACCAGCACGCGGCGCAGGCGGGGCCTGAATCTTTGGCGCGCAGGCGGGTCCTGCCTGTCAGCTGCCGAAATCTTCTTCTGTGATGTAGATACGCGGGATGCCGGAAGTATCTCTCCGGATAACCAGCACGGTTTTGGCCAGGGCAAGGCTCCGGAGATTGTCTAAGGCCTTCCGGACCCTGGGGATGGAGAGGAGCGCGATAGTTAACAGCGCCTCCCCGCCCAGATAAGTCCCGTTGTATACGATAGAATAGGACAGGGGGCTGCTGTAACCCTGTTCCAGGGCATAATCAGCGAAAAAGAGGACGCCCGAGAGTACGGAGCAGACGAACCGCCCGGATACGGCCGTCAGAAACCCTTTCAGAAGCCCGCGGTCAGGAGCGTTGGAGAAGAGGCCGGAGAGCCCCAGCGCACCGAAGGCCAGGATATAATCCAGCAGAACCTGGGGAATGTTGAGAATATAGGGGTACAGCAGCAGTTCCAGCATGCTGTAGGCAGTTGCAACCAGAATTCCCTGGACTGTGCCGTACCAGTATCCGATGAGCGACAGAATCAGCATGCCGAACAGGGTGACGGAACCGCCCATGGGCATGCGAATCAGATGAATGCGGGAGGCGATGAAGGCAGCTGCGATAGTGATGGAAGAGAAGGACAGCTGAATGACCCTGGAACGGCCGTTTCTGGCAGGTATCAGGGATGACAGCAGAAGAAGGAGAAATATGGCAGCAACCACGAAGAACAGAGCTCTCTCTGTGAGCATATAGGTAATGTTGCCCCAGGCATCTGTTATGGGTTTTGCAAACCGTGAAAGCTGTGCCATGTCAATCCTCCTAAAACCATCGGCTTTTGCTCCATTTTATCACAGGCCCGAAAACCGGACAAGCCTGCTCACCCCGAAGGGGTGAGAGCCCCGCGGCTTTGAGCGGTTCAAAGGTACGCCGGAGGGCGTACCTTCAAGACTGCTCCCCGCGGGCCATGCGGGCATGTCCGGAATGCAGAGAAAGAAGAAACTATGCGGAAAAAAGAATGGAAAATCGTGGTGACCTTTCACACCACGGCAGAGGCCATGGCCATGGAAAAGGCCTGCGGTGAAGCAGGGGCTCCGGGACGGATGATTCCCGTGCCCCGGATTATCTCCGCCGGCTGCGGGCTGGCCTGGGCCGCCCCTCCGGAGGCGAGAGAAGCGCTGGAGTCGCTGATGACGAAAGTCGGAATTGAGCGGGAAGCGATCCATGAGTGCCTGCTGTAAGGCGGTTGTAAGGCGGCAGATGTGCATGTAATATGCGCACCAATAACGCTGAAACATACGGTTGGTGTGCTCTCGCAAAACACAAAAAAAATTTACGCACCTGCAGAAAGCTTTTCCTGAAATAGTGCGTTCGTGCACAAATTTTTTGTGTTCTGAAGTACAGAAATTTTTAGAGAAAAGGCTGTGGTGCGCACCAGGCAAGAGTTTCTGAAAAGTTTGGTGTGAAAAATTCCCTTTGCGGTATCAAATGTTACGCTGCATGAACGCACCATAGTTGGGTTCTCTCCTGAATGATGCGTAAAAAATAATCATCAATTGCAAGGACGCACCAAAACACGTAATTGTAGCAGTATGGTATGCAGCAAAAGAATGATTTTTATCATATAATATATCTAAATAAATTAAATGTGATATTTTCTCGTGCAGGTCTGATGAACCGTGCAGATGAACCGTGCAGATGAACCGTGCAGCTGAACCGTGCAGATGAACCGTGCAGATGAACTGTGCAGATGGACTGTGCAGATGAACCGTGCAGATGGACTGTGCAGATGAACCGTACAGATGAACCGTGCAAAGGAGACAGGGGGCACCGCGTCATTAATATGAGCGGGCCCCCTGCCTGATCTATATCAGTGTATAGAGATAAGGCTCAGTGCTTCATGGCTTCCCGGATGGCAGCCAGAAGATCATCAAACTCCTCGAAGGCCGGAATGTCCGGGTTGTCGGCGATGATCTGCGGTGTGGAACGGAACAGGAAGCCTGCCTTGCTGGCCTTGATCATGTCCAGGTCATTGTAGCTGTCGCCGCTGGCGATGGTGTCAAAGCCGATGGACTGCAGCGCCTTCACGGTGGAGAGCTTGGACTGGGCGATGCGCATCTTATGGCCGGTGATTTCGCCGTCCGGCGCCACCTCCAGGGAATTGCAGAAGAGGGTGGGATAGCCCAGCTTCTTCATGAGGGGCATGGCAAACTGGGTGAAGGTGTCGCTGAGAATCAGGACCTGTCCTTCACTGCGCAGCTCATCCAGGAACTCCTTCGCGCCCGGCAGGGGGTCGATGGTTGCGATGGTATCCTGCACATCCTTAAGCTTCAGTCCGTGCTCCTTCAGGATGCCGAGACGCCATTTCATCAGCTTATCGTAATCCGGCTCGTCCCGGGTCGTTCTCTTCAGTTCCGGAATCCCGCTGGCCTTCGAAAAGGCAATCCAGATCTCGGGTACCAGCACGCCTTCCATATCAAGACAGGTTATATACATAAATCATGTCCTCCTTAGCACATATTTACCTGAAGTTATAATATCACAGAAGGTTTTGCAAAACAAGGAATTATGGTATGATGTAACTATCAGCATCTGTGGGGATCGCCGCGTGACTGCGGCAGGGATGCGCCGGCATCCCGCATCCGGGGCAGGTGCTGTGAAGTGCGTCCTGGGGTATAACAGAAAGTGCACGTGTGCTGAGCAGCAGATGATGCCTGACGGCGCCGATGAAGGCTCACCAAGTGAGCCTTTGAACCGCGGGGAGCCGCGGGGCTCTCGCCTGCGAGCGGGTGAGCAGACCGGCACGCGGCGCGCAGGACACGCGGGCGTGTCTTGAACGAGATAAGGAGGATTTCCATGACTACACTGCAGGAATTCCTGGAACAGGATAAAGAAAAGCTCCTGGAGGAGCTCAGACAGGCGAAAACGCCTGAGAAGACGGCGGAGGTTCTCGGACGGGAGCTGGACCGGATGCTGATTCAGTATAATGAGGGCTGCGAGACTCCGGAGGTCCGGGATGCAGCGGCCTATATGCTGCAGACGGCGCGGAACGCCGTCCCCCTGGTGGATACTCTGGGGGAGACGAAGATATGGGAGGAGACCGGCACCTCTGTGACGGAGAACACGGCCTCCGGCACCGGCAGCGGAAAGGCGAAAAGAAGCGTTTTCGCCGGACCTACGGCAATTTTCGGAGTCAGCGGATTCCTTATGGGGGTCATTTCTCTGGTGATGACATCCAGCACGGCGGCGAAGGAATTCGCCATCCCGAATTCTCCTGTGGTCTGGGTCCTTCTTCTGGCGTCCTTAGTCTGCATCGGTCTGGCCGGAAGGTTTTCTGCGGGAAAACAGGAGGGCAAGGTACAGCCCAGGGGACAGCAGCAGGCGGAGGTGCAGACAGACCCGCAGAAGGCCTACCGGGCCCTTCGCACGGTAGCCATCGCGGCGGACAGGAATCTCGCCGAGGTGGAATCCTCGGCTGCCTGGCAGAAGCGCAAGGAGGCGGAGAGTGCCTCCGGCGCCGGAACGGCCGGGAAGGGAGACATCGACGCTGCCCAGCTGGATCTTTATGCAGGGCTTCTGGAGGCCTATACCAGCGGGGACGGCCAGTTTGCCCTGGACCGTCTGGCGGATGTGAAGTACTATCTGCACCGGCATGACATCGAGGCCGTGGAATACAGCGAGAAGACGGAGGCCTGGTTTGACGTGATGCCCTCCAGCAGGCCGGGGACGCTCAGGCCTGCCCTGGTGCGGAACGGGAAGCTCCTGAAGAAGGGGCTTGCCGCCCGCTAGAAGGATTCCGTCGGAACGACCGTAGCGGAACCCTGAAAGCAGGATTCCGGCGGAACGACCGGAGCGGGACCCTGAAAGCAGGATTCCGGCGGAATGATCGGAGCGGGACCCTTAAAGCAGGATTCCGGCGGAACGACCGGAGCGGGATCCTGAAAGCAGGATTCCGGCGGGATGACCGGAGCGGGACCCCGAAAGCAGGATTCCGTCGGAACGATCGCAGCGGGTTCCCAATCGGGGGACCGGCATGTCAGAGAATGTTAACCGAAGGCGAGGTGAAGTATGGATCGGTTTTTCGGATTTGACCTGGGAGACGCGGAGTCCGCGGTATCCCAGCTTTATAAGAAGGATCAGGCCGTACCGGAGATTCTGCCCGTGTGCGGTGAGAGAAGCTTTATCACAGCCTACGCGAGGCTTGCGGGCGGAGAGCTGCTGATCGGCGAGAAGGCCTGCTACAGCGCGGACGCGGTGCGCAGAAAGCTCAGATTCAAGAGCCGCTTCCTGGATGATCCCGCCAGCGCCCAGGACATCAAGAGCTTTGCGGCGGGGGTTCTGGGGGAGCTGTACGGGAACGGCGACCTGATAAAGAATGAGGACTGCTGCTTTTACATCGGCTGTCCGGCAGGATGGGACAGGAATGCCAGGGAGGAGTACCGGGAGATCTTTGAGCGTGTGGGATTTCCGCCGGCAAAGATTATCTCGGAATCGAGAGCAGCCCTGGTTTCCGCCTGCCAGTCAAAGCATCTGCAGGTGGGGCATGACATCCTCTCCAAACCGGTGCTGGTAGTGGATATCGGCAGCTCCACCACGGATTTCGCCTATATCTGCGGCGGAAAAGAGGTGGAAATGCAGACGGCCGGCGAGGTGCGCCTGGGCGGCGGCATCATGGATGAGATTCTGCTGGAAGAATCGGTGTCCCGGTCGCCCTTTGCGGAGACCATCCGGAAGATATTCGCGGAGAGTGAGCCCTGGCGGAGCTACTGCGAGTTTGCAGCCCGGCGCCTGAAGGAAAAGTATTTTTCCGAGGAGAGCTACTGGAAGGACAATCCCTGCACGGAGTCCGTGCTCATCCGGCAGGATTACCCCCTGCGGCTGACCCTCAGGATGGACGAAGATATCGCCGCGCTCCTCTTTGACAAAAAGACCGATAAGCTGGAAGGCAGATCCTTCCGGGAGGTCTTTATGGAAAGCCTCCGGGCGGTCAGAGAGAACATATCCGGAGAGCAGCCGGAGCTTTTATTCCTCACGGGCGGCGTGTCAAAGATGCCGGAGATCCGGGGCTGGTGCAGGGAAGCATTTCCCGAGGCGGTGGTGATCTCCGGGGCGGAGCCGGAATTCTCCGTGGCCAGAGGACTGGCCTGGTGCGGCCGGGTGGACGAGGAGATGCGGGAATTCCGCGCCGATCTGGAGGAGCTGATGAACTCCGACAAGGTGGAGGACATCGTGGGACGGCACATCGACGATCTCTACCGGGACGCAGTGGAGGCCCTGGTGGATCCGATTCTGAAAAATGTTGCCGAGCCGGTATTCGACCGCTGGAGAAAAGGCGAGATCCGCCGGCTGGTGGACACCGACGAGGTGATGCGCCAGGAGATAGAGAGCTACCTTCACACCGATGAGATCAGGGATCTGCTCAGCGACACCATCACGAAATGGCTGAAGCCCGTGGCGGAGGAGCTGGAGGAGCACACCGTGCCCATCTGCGTGCGGCACCATGTTCCCTACAGCGCCCTGAGTCTGGGATCCTACCTTTCCGCCTCGGATATCGACATTCAGGTGGACGCGAAGAACATCTTCGCGGTGGAGGAGATCACCTGGCTTATCGACTCCATCATCTCCGTTCTGGTAGGTCTTCTCTGCGGCGGAAGCGGCGTGACGCTGATTTCCAGCGGCCTGCCGGGGATTCTGGCCGGCATCATGCTGTCCCTGGCGGTTCTGGCCCTGGGGAAGGGATCCATGGAGAAGGCGCTGCTTCGGACAGACATCCCGGTGCCCATGCGGAAGCTTGTGCCGAAGAAGGCATTTGCCGGCAGGATGGAAAGCATCAGCGGCTCCGTAAAGAAGAATCTCTACAGGAGTTTCGAGAATGAAAAGAATGAGGAGATCACCACCCGCATGGTGAATGAGACCTCCCAGCAGATTGAACTCTGCCTGACAAAGATGGCGGAGATCGTGGAGATTCCGCTGGGATAACGCATAACCGCGGGGAGCCGCAGGGCTCCCGCACCTTTGGGGCGGGCAGACCGGAATGCGGCACCCGGGATACGGGAAGGTGTACCCAAAAAAGAAAGAAAAGGAAGAGAGTATTATGAGAAAGATCAGAAACACGGCATTCATTATTTCTGCTGCCCTCACGGCAGCCCTTGCGCTTTCCGCCTGCGGAAAGAAGCCGGAACAGCCGGCAGAGACGCCCTCCGCGGGACAGGAAACCCCGGCACCGGCGGGAGCTTCAGGGGGAGCTTCGGCGGCAGAGCCGGGACTTCTGAGAACTGCGGTTCTGTATGACATCACCACTATGGATGTGGCCAGAACCACCGACAACTACATGATTCCCATGAATGTGTTTGACCGGCTTTTTGAGACCCGTCCCGGGGAGGAGGGCGCGGAAGTGGTGAACAGCCTCTGCGCCGATTATCAGGTGAGCGAGGACGGACTGACCTATGACTTTACCCTGAAGGAGGGCGTGGTGTTCTCCAACGGAAGCGCGCTTACCGCCTCCGATGTGCAGTTCAGCTTTGAGCGGCTTCTGAGGGAAGCGAAGGAGAATACGGATATCCCGCTGGAGGTTGTGGGCGGAGAGGCCCTGATGAAGGGCGAGGCAGATTCCCTCGAGGGATTTACCGTGACGGATGACACCCACTTCACCGTGACGCTCTCTGCGCCGAACGCCGGATTCCTGGCGGAACTCTCCGCGCCGGCCATGTCCATCGTGGACGCGGAGACCATGGCGGAGGCGAAGAACTTCGGCACCGCGCCGGAGGATACCATCGGCACAGGTCCCTACCGCGTGACCGAGTGGGCGGCCAATGACCACTATACCCTGGAGTACAACGATAAATACTGGGGAGAGGAACCGTCGGTGAAGAAGGTGCTGGTCCGCGTGATACCGGATCCGGGCACCCAGAACCTGATGTTCCGGAACGGGGAGCTGGATCTTATCGACCTGGATTCCCTGGACAGCGCCATCGTAGAATCCACCTATAAGACGGAGTATCCGGACAGTATTGTCACCGCACCCCGGGTGGGCGAGACCTATCTGGTGCTCAACGAGAAGAATGAATTCCTGAAGGACAAAGAGGTGCGCAGAGCCATCGCTGCGGCGGTGGACGCGGATACCATCATTCAGAGCATCTACAGCGGCAATGCTGTCCGGGAGCACGGCATCATTCCCACCGGTATCTGGGGCCACAACGATGAGATGGAAGGATTCGCCTATGATCCGGAGGAGGCGAAGAAGATTCTCGCGGATGCGGGATATACAGAAGGTCAGGTAACCTTTGAGCTGTCCCAGGATTCCGCGGCGGACAGCAACACAAAGCTGGTTTACCAGGCCATCAGCCAGCAGCTGGAGGCCGTGGGCATAAAGGCGGAGATTAAGAGCTATGACCACTCCGCATGGCTGGATCGCCGGATTGCCGGGGAAATGGATTCGTTCGTGGCCCGCTGGGGCATGGATTACAATGACCCGGCCAACATCATGTATACTTTCTTCGGAACACCGGAGAATACGGCCCAGAGAAGCATCAATTACCCGGATGCGGACATCATGGCGCGGGTTTCCGCGGCGCGGGCCATCGTGGATGACGGGGAACGCATGGCGGAGTATCAGGCCCTGGAGAAGAAGATCATCTCCGAGGATGTGGCCTGGGTGCCGCTCTATGAGGAGCAGCATCTGTACTGCATGGGTGAGAGAGTACAGAGCTTCCTTCCCACCTGGGCAGGTTTCTCTGATTTCTATGCGGCGGATGTGGTGCTGAAGTAACATGGGAGTTTTATGATACGTCATATTTTACAGCGTCTGCTGGAGTCGGCCGTCGTTCTCTTCGGGGTGGCGCTCATGATATTCCTCATGCTGCAGGTGGTCCCGGGTAATCCGGTGGCCACCCTGATGGGCGAGCACGCAGACCGGGCGGCCATCGCCAGAATGACGGCGGAGCTGGGGCTGGACCAGCCGCTGTACGTCCGGTTCGGCCGGTATATTGCCGGAGCTCTTAAGGGAGACTTCGGCACCAGCTATTCCCTGGGAAGACCGGTTTCTTCGCTGATGGCGCAGGCCTTCGGCAACACCCTGAAGCTGGCGGCCGCTGCGGCGGTATTTGCCTGGATTCTGGGCATCATCTGCGGCATCATCGCCGCTGTAAAGAAGAACGGTCTCCTGGACCATCTGTTCATGGGACTGTCTCTTCTGGGCGTTTCCATGCCGGTCTTCGTGGTGGCGATGATTCTCCAGTATATCTTTGCCTATCACCTGCACTGGCTGCCCATTTCCGGGGTTTCGGACTGGAGGGGATTCATCCTGCCGGCCGTTGCCCTGGGCTGGAATTCGGCGGGAAGCGTATCCCGCCTTGTCCGCTCGGACCTTCTGGAGATCCTGGAGCAGGATTATATCGATACAGCCCGGGCCAAGGGCCTTACCCAGACGGGCGTTCTGGTGTTTCACGCCCTGAGAAATGCCCTTCTGCCCGTGGTGACCATGATGGCGCTGCAATTTTCCAGTCTGCTTTCCGGAGCGGTGATCACGGAGACCGTGTTCTCCATCAACGGCATCGGACGGCTGGCGGTGCAGGCCATCTCGGGCCGGGATATTCCGCTTCTGGAGGGAACGGCGCTGTTCGCCACCCTGGTGGTGCTTGCCGGAAATCTCCTGGCGGACCTGCTTTACGCTGTCCTCGATCCCAGAATCGGCAGGGAGGTGCAGGATGGCTGAAAAACCGATGAATCACATGGATGAAAAGCGGGATATCCGGCTGGAGAGCCAGATTGGCGAGAGGGAGACTTTTGCCGGACAGATCATCCGCATGGTACGGGAGAATAAACTGGCGGCCGCATCGGCTCTGGTGATTCTCCTGTTTCTTCTGGGGGCGGTATTTGCACCGCTCCTTACGCCCTACGGATACGGGGATATGGATCTGATGAACCGGCTTTCCGCGCCGGGCGCCCGTCATATCTTCGGCACCGACGAGGGCGGACGGGATATCCTGACCAGACTTCTGTACGGCTCCAGGGTTTCCCTGGCGGCGGGAGTCCTCCCGACCCTTATCGGCATGGCCCTGGGGGCGCTTCTGGGCGTCATCGCCGGCTGGTACGGCGGAATGGCGGATACGGTGATCATGCGGCTGGTGGATATCATGCTGGCACTGCCATCCATGCTGTTGGCCATGGTGATCATGTACACCCTGGGAGACGGCCTCTTCAATGTATTTCTTACCTTGGCGCTGGTGAGCTGGGCGAGCGTTGCCCGCATTGTCAGGGCTGAAACCCTGACGCTCAGAAAGGCGGAGTATGTTGATTCCGCGAGAGTCATCGGCGTACCCGGGTTCACGATCATTTTCCGGCATATCCTGCCCAACTGTATTCCGACGCTGATTGTCCTGTTCACGCTGAATATTCCCTCCGCCATCCTGACGGAAAGCAGCTTAAGCTTCCTGGGACTGGGCGTGCAGGCGCCGAATGCCTCCTGGGGGCTCATGATCAATGCCGGAAGACAGTATCTCTACAGCGCGCCCTGGCTCTGCTTTGTGCCGGGGATCGCCATCATGATCGTGGTTCTGGCCTTCAATTTCCTGGGGGACGGCCTCCGGGATGTGCTGGACCCCCATCAGAGCGAGTGACAGGAAGGTACGCCGAAGGGCGTTCCGACAGGAAGACAAGGAGTGAGGATGACGGCAAATACACTGGAAGTGAAGGACCTCTGCGTCAGCTTCTTCCGTGACAAGGGTGAGATAAAGGCGGTGAACCACGTGTCTCTTGCGGTTCCCGCAGGAAAAATCGTGGGCATCGTGGGAGAGTCCGGATGCGGAAAGAGCATGACGGCCCGGGCGGTGATGGGGCTGGTGAAGAAGCCCGGGAAGGTCATCGGCGGAAACATTTTCCTGGAGGGCCGGGATATCACGAATCTTTCCGGGAAGGAGCGGTGCGCCCTCCGGGGAGAGGAGATCTCCATGGTGTTCCAGGAGCCCATGACCAGCCTCAATCCCGTGATCCGGGTGGGAAAGCAGGTGGAGGAGGCGCTCCGGGTGCACCACAGGATAACGGGGGCGGAGGCCAGGAAAAAGGGCATTCAGATGTTTGCGGATGTGGGCATCCCGGATGCGGAGAGAAGGTATGACTGTTTTCCACATCAGCTTTCGGGAGGACTGAGGCAGCGTGTTCTTATCGCCATGGCCATGATCTGCCGGCCGAAGCTGCTGATCGCCGACGAGCCTACAACGGCCCTGGATGTGATGGTGGAGGCCCAGATTCTCCGGCTCATGAAACAGCTCTGCGCCGGCGGAACCAGCATCCTGATCATCAGCCACAACCTGGGGGTGATCGCCCAGATCTGCGACTATGTGTACGTGATGTACGCAGGGCGCATCCTGGAGGAGGCGGATACCTTAAGCCTCTTTGAACATCCCCTGCATCCCTATACCCGGGGGCTTCTTGCCGCGGTGTCTTCGCTGCGGAGCGGAACGGAGCATCTGCAGACCATTCCCGGGGTTGTGCCGAATCTTCTGCATCTGCCCGCCGGCTGCAGCTTTTCTCTGCGCTGCGGGGAGTGCCTTGACTTCTGCGGAGAGCGGATGCCGGAATTCTATGACGCGGCGCCGGGGCACAGAGTCTTATGCCACCGGGCGGCGGAATACGCCGCAGAGATCCCCGTGGAGAGCGGTCCCGGGGAGAGCGGCCCTGGGGAGAGCGGCCATAGGGAGCGCGGCCCCGCGGAGAGCGGCCCCGTGGAGAGCGGTTCCGGGGAGCCGGCCCATTCATCACTGCCCGCCCCGGAGGGGCGAGAGGCCCGCGGCTCCCGGCGGTTCAGGGGAACACGGCAGGAAGGGGGAAATGTCTATGCGTGACGTCCTGCTGGAGGCGAAGAATCTGACAAAGGAATTCCCCGCCGGGCGGGGCAGGAAGGTGCAGGCGGTCTCCGGGGTTTCCCTGCAGATCCAGACGGGAGAGACCCTGGGCCTGGTGGGAGAGTCCGGGTGCGGAAAGTCCACCCTGGGGAGACTCCTCATCCGCCTTCTTAAGCCGACC
>JAGBNL010000104.1 GCA_017634415.1 Clostridium sp. | reverse complement strand
GCACGGGCTTTCTGCTCTTCTTCAGATAGGAAGCGATAATCTGCTCCGACTCCCTGGAAGCGGTGCCATTGCCCACCGAAATCACATCCACGTGATAGCGGTCGATGAGGCGGTCCAGCACCCGCTCCGCCTCCGCCACCTTGTTCTGGGGCGCTGTGGGGTAGATCACCGCGGTATCCAGCACCTGTCCGGTGCGTTCCACCACCGCCAGCTTGCAGCCGGTGCGGAAGGCCGGATCCCAGCCCAGAACCGTCTTTCCCGCAACGGGCGGCTGCATGAGCAGCTGCTCCAGGTTGCTGTCGAAGACCTCCAGGGCCCTGTCCTCCGCCTTCTCTGTCAGGGAATTCCGGATCTCCGTCTCGATGGAGGGCGCAATCAGCCGCCGGTAGGCGTCCTCGCAGGCCTCTCTCCGGAGGGTCTCCATCACCGGGTTCTTCCCGCAGCCGAATGCTGCATACAGGCACTCCAGGATTTTCTCCTCCGGCGCCGCGATCTTCACGGTCAGGAACTTCTCCGTCTCGCCCCGGTTGATGGCCAGAATCCGGTGTCCCGGAATCCGCTTCAGGGCTTCCTCATACTCAAAATAATTCTCGTAGACCTGCTCCCGGTCCGCCAGTTTCTTATTCAGAACCTCCGCGGATTTCGCCGTCTTTGCCGATGCAGCCGCAGCAGCCTTCGCGGAACCGGCATTTTCGCCCTCCGCGTCATCTCCGCCCCTGGCTCCTGCCTTCTTCCCGAAAGTCTCGCCCCGCACCGCCTTCTTCGCGGTGACCAGCATACCCTCATTCATGGTCAGATTCCGGATGAATGTTCTGAAGTCCGCATTGTCGGAGACCATCTCGGCGATGATATCCTTCGCCAGGGCGAGCGCCGTCTCCGCATCGGGAACCTCTTTCTCCGGGTCGATGTACTTCTCCGCCTCTTTCTCCGGGGAAATGTTTCCGTCGGACATGATGTAATCGGCCAGGCCCTGCAGCCCCTTCTCCTTCGCGATCATGGCTCTGGTGCGGCGTTTCGGCCGGTAAGGCCGGTAGATATCCTCCAGCTCCACTGCGGTCATCGCGCCTTCCACCCGGGCTCTGAGCTCTGCGGTCAGCTGCCCCTGGGCTTCGATGGTGGAGAGGACCGTCTGCCGGCGCTCCTCCAGGGCCCGCAGGCTCCGGAGCCGCTCATCAAACCGGCGCAGCAGCTCATCGTTCATAGCCCCGGTCATCTCCTTGCGGTACCGGGCAATAAAGGGGATGGTATTTCCCTCGTCAATCAGGCGGATAACCGCCTCCGTCTGCCGGGGCTGAATCCCCAGCTCGGACGTAATTACCTGTGCAATATCCAAAACTTAATACTCCTGTCATAAGGCTGCGCCTTTCACGGCGCAGCCCCGATTATTGCAGATTCCGACTTCGGATTCATCATCCTCCGAATTGAAATCTTTCAGTTTCAGTCATCATGCTCCCGCATCCATTCGGAAAGAAGCTTCACGTACCGCGGATTATCCTCCACAAAGCACATGTGGCGGGCTCCCTCGAAAAGCTCCCATCTGGAGTTCGGAATGCCGTCATACATGGTCTTTGCCACCAGCGGCGAGCAGAGATCGTAGGTGCCGCTGATAATGAGGGTCGGTTCCTTAATCTCCGGAAGCCGGTCGATATATTCAAAGTCCTTCAGTGTTCCTGTGGGAGTGTACTCATTCGGGCCCCAGCCGTAGAGATAGGCCTCGTCGCCGTGCTTCTTCTCTCTGGTCAGGCACTCCGGGGCATCCGCCGGGTAGGTCAGCGGACAGCAGTGGCGCTCCATGAAGCGGTCATTGGCCGCAAGATAGGCCGGATCGCTGAAATCGCCTGTGGCCTCGGCCTTCGCGATGGCCGCCTGATCCTCCGCCGACATGAGCTTCAGCCACCGGTGCTGTTCCTGGGACCAGAGGCTGGAGGACGGATGTCCGCTGGAAATGATGGCGCTCTTTATGCCTTCCGGCTTATAGTTCACCAGATATTCAATGATCAGCATGCCGCCCCAGGACTGTCCCAGAATATGGACCTCGTCAAGTCCCAGGAACTTCCGGAGCTCGATCAGCTCCTGATCCCATACCTCCGGCTTCCAGAGCTCCGGATGCCCGTCCAGATAGGACTTTCCGCATCCGATCTGGTCATAGGAGATGATCTCTCTTCCTTCCTCGGCCAGACAGTCCAGCACCTCGAAATAATCGTGGCCGCTGCCGGGTCCGCCGTGCAGAAGAAGCAGCGGCTTCTTGTCGCCGGTCTTCTCTCCCGCGATCCGGTAGTAGGTCTGATATCCCATAAACGGCATGTAACCTTCTCTGATCTTCATTGAACTCCTCCATTCTGCTCGTGCCTTCATCTGTAGTCTTCCGGCCCTGAACCCGCGAAGGGCTCCTGATTTCAAGACGCTTTTACTTACTGTATTCTACTTCATCTCAGACATTCTGACAAGAACGATCCCATTTGCCCGCTTTACATTTGCCCCTCTTCGTATTACAATGTATTTGTTAAAATGCATTCAATGTATGCCCGCAAATGGCAGACTGAAAGGAGTATAATTATGGCAAAGCTTGGCGGTAAGTTACTGGCTTTTGCAGCGGTCGCAGGTGCGATTGCTGCCGGCGTTTCCTACGCAATGCAGTACAAATCTTTCCACAAGGAGCTGGAGGAAGACTTCCACGAATTCGAGGATGATTTTGATGACCTCGACTCCGAAGAGGCCGGCGCTGCGGGCAAGAGAAATTATGTAAATATCACCCCGAAGAGCACTCCCGAAGAGGATGCTGAGCTTCTGGCTAAGGTAGAGCGTGCTGTGGACGGCGCCGCTGACCGTGCCGCTGCTGCTGCGAAGGAAGCTGCAGAGAAGGCTGAAGCAGAGGCAAAGGCCGCTGCGGAGAAGGAAGCAACCGTGACCATCGAGGAAGCAAAGGGATGATCCAGAGTCTCCTGCGTTCCATGGAGCTCCTGGAGATTCTCAAGGAGAATTCCCACAAATACACTATCGCGGAACTGGCTGACCGCACCGGGCTTGCGCCCAGCACCATCCATCGTATCCTGCAGACCTTCTGCGACATGAACTATGTTCTGCGCGATGATTCTTCCCACACCTACGAGCTTGGTCCGGCGCTCATCTCCCTGGGGCGTGCCGCTGCCAGCAATTTCCGTATTCAGAATGCTGCCGCACCTATCCTGCGGCAGCTTTCCGGATCTACAAGGGAAGATACTTATCTTGTCATCCAGTCCTCCGACAAGGGCCTGGTGCTGGTGAAGCAGGACGGCCCCAACCACCTGAAGGTGGTGGAGGAATTCGGCTACGAGATGGACCTGCACTGCGGCGCCATCCGGAAGGTGCTCCTGGCCTACCAGAGCGAGGCCTATATCAGCTACTATCTCGACACGAGACTGGACAGACCGGAAGCATTTCCCCAGACCAGCCGCCGCGCCCTGGAGATAGAGCTTCAGCAGATCCGGAAGGACGGCATCGCCGTCACCCACGGAGAATACGTGCACGACGCCGTCGGCATCGGCGCCCCGGTCTTCGGTCCGGACAATAAAGTCATCGCCTCCATCGGGCTCATCGCCCCCTATTCCCGCATGCCCAACGAGACACATCTGCAGAATCTCATGAGGGACGTGAAAAACGCCGCCCATGACCTCTCCGTCATGTCGGGAAGTACCATATACTGAAGAGTTTATGCGGAAGATTATAGACAACAGTGTCATTCCGGGATAACCCATGTCCTTGAAAAACTCCCCCGCCGGTTGGCAGGCAGGGGAGTTTCTTTTTTTCTGCTCGCCCCGATCAGGGGCGAGAGCCTCGCGGCTTTGAGCGGTTCAAAAGCTTGCGGTAAAACCGCAAGCTTTCCTCATTGGTCCGGGCCTTGTTTCGGCAGACCGCGTGCGAGTTGCTG
>JAGBNL010000103.1 GCA_017634415.1 Clostridium sp. | reverse complement strand
TCTTCTTCTTTATGTCAAGCAGAATTTTTATCGATTTATACGTTTTTTTCGCTGAACGGTGTGTTCCTGCTTCTGTCACCGGAAAACAGGGCAAAAGTTCAGGACGCACGGAATATTTTCCAGAGAATGTGTTACAATCGAAGGGAAATTATTCATCAGTTATACGGTTACAGTCCCGCCTGAGGCCTGCCTTAAAGCAGCCTGCCGCAGCAGGGCGGACAGAAAAGGAGTTTCCCTTGAAAGAGATTGTTTTAGGAAGTACCGGTATCCGCACGGTTCAGAATGCCTTCGGCGTGCTGCCCCTGCAGCGCGTGGACAAGGAGCGGGCCGTGAAGATTCTTCACCGGGCTTATGAAGGCGGCATGCGCTTCTACGATACCGCCAGAGATTATACCGACAGCGAAGAGAAACTGGGCGCAGCCTTTGGCGGCATGTGGGACAAGGTGTTTATCGCCTCCAAAACTCACGCGGGAACCCCGGAAAAGTTCCGGAAGGACCTGGAGACCACCCTGGGAAATCTCAAGACAGACTGCCTGGACCTCTATCAGCTGCACCAGGCGAAACGCTGCTACCGCCCCGGCGATGATTCCGGGCTCTATGACTGCATGCTGGAGGCGAAGGCCCGGGGGAAGATCCGCCATATCGGCATCACCGCCCACAGCCGGGATGTGGCCCTGGAGGCGGCAAAATCCGGCCTGTATGAGACGGTGCAGTTCCCCTTCAGCTACCTGAGCAATGAGAAAGATATCGAGCTGGTCCGGGTCTGCAAAGAGAATAACGTGGGCTTCATCGCCATGAAGGGTCTGGCCGGCGGTCTCATCACCCACTCCGACGCCGCCATGGCGTTCATGACCCAGTTTGACAATGTCCTTCCCATCTGGGGAATCCAGAGAGAGTCCGAGCTGGAGGAATGGCTCTCCTATATGGACAATACCCCGGAGATGACGCCAGAGATGGAAGCCTTTATCGAAAAGGAGCGGAAGGAACTGGCCGGTGACTTCTGCCGCGCCTGCGGCTACTGCCTGCCATGTCCCGCCGGCATCGTCATCAACCAGTGTGCCAGAATGTCCCTTCTCCTCCGCCGGATGCCCTCCGCAGAGTGGCTCTCGGAAAAATGGCAGGGCGAGATGAAGAAGATTGAAAACTGCCTGCAGTGCGGACGCTGTTCTTCCAAATGTCCCTACCAGCTGAACACGCCGGAACTGCTGAAGAAAAACTATAAAGACTATCAGGACGTGCTTGCCGGGAAGGTAAGTGTGGACTGAGACGACATAGAAGGACCCCCAGACAGAAAACTTGTCCGGGGGTCCTGATTTGCCTTATCATCTTCGGCTGCCAATTTGTTCCCTTAAATATCTTACATATCGCAAAGGTAAGAATATCACTGCCCAAGCTTCCACACCTGCACGGACCTCGGTCCCATATGCACGCACTCCCCGCCGGATGCTTCTGCCGCAGCGTGTTTTGCGCAGAGGCAGTCTCCGCCCGCCGCCGCAGTGTCTGCGGCTTTTTTCCATTTCTTCCCCGCCGGCAGTTCCGGAAGCCGGATGGTCTGCTCTTCCCAGAAAACGTTGATGGCAAGAATCACCGCATCATCGGCATTCCCATCGGCCGTACGCCCCGCAAAGACGACGCCCATAGCTTTCGTTGTGTCCGTGGGTGCGATCGTCATCATCTCCGGAAGACCGAAGGAGCACTTTCCGTTTCTTCTGCGGATAATCACATGTTCTTTCCGAAGCGCAGTCATGGCACATACAAACCGCTGGAAATCCTTATGCTTTTTCAGGTTATCCCAGTTGACCCAGGAAATCTCATTGTCCTGGCAGTAGGCGTTGTTGTTGCCCTGCTGGGTGCGCAGAAACTCGTCTCCCGCCAGCATCATGGGCGTGCCGCGGCTCAAGAGCAGCACCGCCATGGCATTCTTTGCCAGCTTTTCCCTGAGCGCAAGAATGTCCGGGTTGTCGGTTTCTCCTTCCGCACCGCAGTTCCAGCTGCGGTTGTCATCTGACCCGTCCGTATTGTTCCAGCCATTGGCTTCATTATGCTTTCCCGCATAGGAATACAGGTCGCAGAGGGTAAAACCGTCATGACAGGTGATAAAGTTTACGGAAGGGTGATAGCCCCAGCGCCAGGTATCGTAGATATCCGGCGAACCGGTGATACGCTTCGCGGCCGTCTCCCACATGCCGAAATCTCCCTTCAGGAAGTCTCTCAGGTCATCCCGGTATCTGCCGTTCCACTCGGAAAATCTTCCCCGGTGATTGAAGCTGCCCACCTGGTACAGGCCGCCGGCATCCCAGGCCTCCGCAATGAGCTTCACGTCCCGCAGCACCGGGTCACAGGCCAGCCGCTCCAGAATCGGGGCTTTCAGCAGGGGCTCTCCGTTCTCATCCCGTCCGAGGATACTGGCCAGGTCGAAACGGAATCCGTCCACATGGTAGGCGGTGGTCCAGTACCGGAGACAGTCCAGGATAAAGTCCTGCACCACCGGATGGTTGCAGTTGACCGTATTGCCGCAGCCGCTGAAGTTATAGTACTCTCCGTCCGGCTTCAGCATGTAATAGATTCTGTTGTCAAAGCCCTTGAAGGAGATCATGGGGCCGTTCGCATCCCCCTCCGCTGTGTGATTGAACACCACATCCAGGATGCATTCGATGCCGTTTTTATGAAGCTCCCGGATGAGCTCCTTCAGCTCCTCTCCTTCTCTGTGCTCTTCCGTGACAGATGCATAGCTGGTATTGGGGGAAAAGAAGGCTACGGTATTGTAGCCCCAGAAGTTCATCAGCTGTCTTCCGTTATATTCCCTTACATCCGCCATCTCGTCAAACTCAAAGACTGGCAGAAGCTCGACGGCATTGATTCCCAGCTGCTTCAGATAAGGAATCTTCTCCATAATACCCCGGAAAGTGCCCGGCGCATTGACGCCGGAAGAAGCATCCTTCGTGAATCCCCGAACATGCATCTCATAGATGACCAGGTCCTCCATCATGATCTGGGGCGATTTCTCCTTTCCCCAGTCAAAACGTCCCCGGACCACCCGCCCCTTATAGAATCCGGGATTGATGGTGCCCCAGGCACTCTGGCCTGACACAGCTCTGGCGTAGATATCCAGAAGAGGCTGTTCCTTTTTATACCGCAGTCCAGCTGCCGGATCCCAGGGGCCGTCCAGGCTGTAGGCATACTCGAAATCCTCGATGTCCAGGCCGAAAACGATCATAGCCCAGACCTGCCCGATATGACACTGCTCCGGAAATGGGATTTTCGCATAGGGACGGTTCTTGCCCGAATGATACAGAAGAAGCGTCACCGATGTGGCATAGGCGGAATGGATGGTGAAATTCACGCCGCCCCGCACCATATAGGCCCCGTACATGCCGAACACGCCGGGCCTTACCCGGTAGCCGCCGGACTTCCCGGTCGGAATCAGAATGATGTCTTCTCTTCCCGTGATCCAGGTTTCATCAATAAGCTGTGTGTCCCGGAGCTTTGCCATCCCATTTTCCTCCTTCTGCCGTGAATCGTCTTACTTTTCTTATAGCATTCTTGGAAAACTATGACTCTTTTTCACAGGGCTGCCGTCTTCCCGGACGGCAGCCCTTCCTTTTTTTATTTGAAACTTTCCTCCGCGTATTTCTCCAGCTCTTCTCTAAAGTCAGGATGTGCGATGGAGATCATGGCTTTGGCCCGCTCTTTGAGGGACAGTCCGGAGAGCTTTACCGCGCCGGACTCGGTGGCAGCATACTGCACCAGAGTCCGGGGCGCAGATGTAGCGCTGCCCGGCGTAAAATTAGCCACGATGTTGGACTTAAGACT
>JAGBNL010000102.1 GCA_017634415.1 Clostridium sp. | reverse complement strand
TGCCAGGCCGCGAAGCGGCCCTGGCCCGGATACGCATCCTGAGTGGGCTGCGATAACTTCCGGGATGCGTACAACAAGCTACTCTCTGAAAAACGTGCATCCTGAGTGGGCTGCGATAACTTCCGGGATGCGTACAACAAGCTACTCTCTGAAAAACGCGCATCCTGAGTGGGCTGCGATAACTTCCGGGATGCGTACAACAAGCTACTCTCTGAAAAACGCGCATCCTGAGTGGGCTGCGATAACTTTCAGGATGCGTTCAGCAAGCTACTCTCTGAAAAACGCGCATCCTGTGTGGGCTGCGATAACTTCCAGGATGCGTTCAGCAAGCTACTCCCTGAAATACGCGCATCTTGAGAGGGTGGGCAAGGCTTCCAGGATGCATCAAGCAAGCTGCTCCCCCGAAAAGAAGCATCCTGAGGGAGTGACAAGAGCCATGAGGATGCGATATGATATTGTGAGAGCAGAAAGAGGAGAAGTGCAGGAAAAACTATGTCATATGAGAACGGTGAATGGTACATGAAGGGCCTTTCCTGGGATGACCCCATGCGGATTCGGACCTGGGAAGAGCTGGTAAACTGGGTGGATGAGGTGGGATTTCTCCCGCTGTTTGCGAATGAGATTGAAGGTTTTTCCGCCGAGGAGCATGTCTCGCCGGATTTCTGGTGGACGGGAGTTGAGGAACAGGACCCGTGGGCGTGGCGGGAGATTATTGCCAGAAGCCACAGGGCAGCCTACGGAAAGTTCTTTGCCGGGAAGGCGGGATTTATCAGCCTCAGGTGGCTTCCCTGCTTTGCGAATTACCGCAGAGAGGGGTATGATTTTGATTCCCGATGGGAGGATGGAAAGGCCAGCCGCCGGGAGAAGAATATTATGGATCTTCTGACGGACCGGGATGCGGATGGAGATGTGATATGGACCGAAAAGGAACTGCTGTCTACGGAGATTAAGAAGAAAGCAGGATTCGGGAAGGGCGGCGAGAAGAACTTTCCCGGGATGATGACGGGACTGCAGATGCAGACCTATCTGGTGATCACGGATTTCCGCAGGAGAAGGAACAAGAAGGGCGATGAGTACGGTATGGCTGTATCCATACCGAATACGCCGGAGGCGGTATGGGGATATGACCTGGTTTCCGCGGGATATGCAGAGACGCCGGAGGAATCCTGGCGGCGAATCTGCAGCCGGGTAAAGGAGGTATTCCCCGGAGCCGCAGAAGGTGATATCATACGTCTTATAGGGAGAAAACCGTGATATTCCCGCCGGGATTGCGGAATTTTTTTCGGAAGGAAGAGAAACGATGGACGGACAGCAGAAACGGGAATTGACATACCAGCAGCTCGAATGGTCCAGAGCCAGGGATGAGCTGGTGGATGCCATCCGGTTTCTCGGCTTCCCGGAGGAGCTGGGAAATGATATTGCGAAGGAACTGGGCAGCCCCAGAGCCATGACCCGCATGTGCGTGTATCTGTATCAGGTAAAACCCCGCAGCGTGGAGCTGGTGGTAGATGAGATGCTCTCCATCAGAAGTGAGATTGATGCATGGCGTGAGAAAAAGGCCGCGCAGGAGGCAAATGCCGCATACAATGCGATGCTGTATCGCGGATTTGGAAGAGAAGAGTAAAGGAGGCTCCCATGTTATTTGTATGTTACCCGAAATGCAGCACCTATAAAAAGGCGCAGAAATGGCTGGACGACCAGGGAAAAGCGTATGAGGTGAGAGATATCAAACTGCAGAATCCCACGGCGGAGGAACTGAAGGACTGGCATAAGAAGAGCGGCCTGCCGCTGAAGAAGTTTTTCAACACCAGCGGTATGCTTTACCGGGAGATGAAGCTTTCGGAAAAGCTTAAGGACATGTCGGAGGAGGAGATGTTTCAGCTGCTGTCTACCGACGGCATGCTGGTGAAGCGCCCCATCGCGGTGGACGGGGATACTGTCCTGGTGGGCTTTAAAGAGGCGGACTGGGAGAAGAACCTGTAAGAGAGAAGACAGAACGTATCACAGGGGACGGATATCGAAGGTGAAAGAATTGTGAACTGCGGTAAACGCTCCGCGGGGATGCGCACGCGTGCCGAGGAGCAGATGATGCCTAAAGGCATCCGGCACGCGGCGCGAAAGACACGCGAGCGTGTCTTTAAAAAAAAGTTGTGGTATCATAGAAGCATCATAACCGGGGAAAATTGTCCCGCAGTGAACTGAAGACAGGCAAGGGAGGAGAATCCATGAACAAGCATAAGGATATTGTGTGGAGCGACAGAAAACGGAACTTCCTGGGGCTTCCGTGGACATTTACCAGATATCAGCTGAGTCAGAACCGGCTCTTTATCGAGACGGGGCTCCTGAATTCCAGGGAGGCGGAGATAAGGCTCTACCGCGTGACGGACATGACGCTCACCAGGAATCTCTGGCAGAAGATCATCGGAACCGGCACCATCCACTGCGATTCTGCGGACCCCACCATGCGGAATTTTGATATTAAGAACATCAAGAACCCCTTTGACACGAAGGAGCAGCTCTCGGATCTGGTGGAGCAGAACCGGAGAGAGAATCATGTCTACATGCGGGAGAACATGATGACCGGCGTACACGGGCCGGACATGGATATTGATCCCGGGGAAATGTTTGATCAGGACGGGGACTGTGACGGAAACCATTGATAAACTTCAGGAGTCCTGCAGGCGGGGGATTAATCATTAAGAAGAAGAGCATGCGGAATTTTTTATACAGACAGTCTTGTATTCTTCTGTCGTTATGCTATAATTGCTTTAATGCGTTTAAGTATTGAAAGTAAAAAGTGAAAGGATAGAAGAGATACAGACATGCCTATTACAGATTACCTTGAGAGAAACTGCAAGCTCTACGGAGACGAGATTGCCCTGGTGGAGCTGAATCCCGGAAAGAAGGAGGCGAGACGGGTTTCCTGGAAGGAATATTCCCTGATCCAGTCTACCTCCACCGTTTCCTACCGGAGAGAGATTACCTGGAGAGTTTTCGACGAGAAGGCCAACCGGGTGGCCAATTTCCTGCTTTCCCGCGGCGTCGGCCGTGGAAAGAAGGTTGCCATCCTGATGATGAACTGCCTGGAGTGGCTTCCCATCTATTTCGGTATTCTGAAGACCGGCGCCATCGCCGTGCCCTTCAACTTCCGCTATTCCTCCGATGAGATTCTTTACTGCGCGGACCTGGCGGAGGTGGATGTAATGTTCTTCGGGCCGGAATTTATCGGCCGTGTGGAGACCATCGAGGAGCAGCTGCATATGAACCGTCTCCTCATCTATGTGGGAGAGCACTGCCCGACCTTCGCGGAGAATTATTTTGAGCTGGTGGCGGACTGCTCCAGCCAGGCGCCCCTCGTGAGGATTGACGACGAGGACGATGCGGCCATCTATTTCTCCTCCGGAACCACAGGGTTCCCGAAGGCCATCCTGCACAATCACGAGAGTCTGATGCATTCCGCCAAGGTGGAGCAGATTCACCACAGCACAAGCCGGGACGACGTGTTCCTCTGCATCCCGCCGCTGTACCACACCGGCGCGAAGATGCACTGGTTCGGTTCTCTTGTGGCCGGCAGCAAGGCCGTGCTCCTGAAGGGAACGGAGCCGGAGATGATTCTCGGAGCAGTCTCCGAGGAGAAGTGTACCATCGTCTGGCTGCTGGTGCCCTGGGCCCAGGATATCCTGGATGCCATTGATTCCGGCGCCGTGGATATGGATAAGTATGAGCTGTCCCAGTGGCGGCTGATGCACATCGGCGCACAGCCGGTGCCGCCGGCGCTCATCAAGCGCTGGAAGGAGAAGTTCCCGAACCACCAGTATGACACCAACTACGGCCTGAGCGAGTCCATCGGACCCGGCTGCGTGCATCTGGGCGTGGAGAACATCCACAAGGTCGGTGCCATCGGTATTCCAGGCTACGGCTGGAAGTGCAAGATTGTGGATGAAAAGGGCGAGAAGGTGCAGCAGGGAGACGTGGGCGAGCTCTGCGTCAAGGGCCCGGGCGTCATGACCTGCTACTACAGGAATCCGGAGGCCACCGCCGAGGTGCTGAAGGACGGCTGGCTCTACACCGGCGATATGGCCATGCAGGATGAGGACGGATTCATCTACCTGGTGGACCGCAAGAAGGACGTTATCGTTTCCGGCGGTGAAAACCTGTATCCGGTGCAGATCGAGAACTTCCTGCGGATGAACCCGAAGATCAAGGACGCCGCTGTCATCGGACTTCCCGACGAGCGCCTGGGCGAGATTGCCGGCGCCATCATCGAGCTGAAGGAGGATGTGACCTGCACGGAGGAGGAGATCGACGAATTCTGCCAGGCACTGCCGCGCTATAAGCGTCCGAGAAAGGTTATTTTTGCGGAGGTGCCGCGGAACGCCACCGGCAAGATCGAAAAACCGAAGCTGCGCCGTATGTACGGCAGAGAATATCTGGTGGCTTACGAGAACCAGGTGGAGGGACATCACTAGGACAAGGCAGCAGGAACGGGGGTAAACCATGCCGAGAAATAAAAAAAGAGAACACAGTATGGCGCTCTATGAAACCATCCTTCAGCTGAAAAATGTGGAGGAGTGCAGAGATTTCTTTGATGATCTGTGCGCTGCGACGGAGCTGCAGACCATGGAACAGCGGTTTGACGTGGCGACGCTTCTTCTGACGGACGAAGTGTACACGGAGATCGCAAAAAGGACCAGCGCCAGCAGCGCAACCATCAGCCGGGTGAACCGGATGCTGAATTTCGGCACCGGCTGTCTTCCGGAGATCATCAGGCGGAGACTGGAATCGGGGGAACTGGTACCCGTCGGGGCGAAGGAAGAAGATAAAGATTAATACAGAAGAGAAGAAACCGCTGAGGGTTTTTTCTGGATGAGATGAGGCAGCGGAATCCGGTCAGGGAAGACGGGAGGACGCTGCCTCCTTTCGCATTATCGCGGAAGGCCCGCAGCGCCGGGTGAATTCACAGTTTTTTCAGAATTATTTTAGACTTCACGGGATGACAAAGTGTCATCCCGGTGGTATCATAACATCATTAGCAGCCGGACGGCCAGGTGAGTAATATCTGGAAAATGCAGCCGGCCGCAGAGAGGATGAGAAATCTATGAATGAGATAAAACAGCCGCCCAGGAAGCGGACCGTTGCCTATTATCTGGGGATTCTGCTGGTCGTCATGCTGCTGAACAGCATGATGCTGCCGGCCCTCAACCGGCGGGCCGTCAAGGAGGTGGACTACGGCACCTTCATGACCATGACGGAGCAGAAGCAGATCTCCGAGGTGGATATCCAGACCAACAAGATCGTCTTCACCGGCACCGACGGAAACATTTACCAGACAGGCCTGATGGAGGATCCGGAGCGGACCGACCGTCTGCACGAGGCGGGGGTTACCTTCTCCAGCCGGATTGTGGAGCAGACCTCGCCGCTGGTGAGCTTTATCCTGAGCTGGGTGCTGCCCATCGCCATCTTCTGGATGCTGGGGCAGTACATGTCGAAGAAGATGCAGGAGCGCATGGGCGGCGGCAATTCCATGATGTTCGGCATGGGCAAGAGCAATGCCAGAGTCTATGTCCACTCCACCGAGGGCATCCGGTTCGCGGATGTGGCCGGAGAGGATGAGGCCAAGGAGAATCTGGCGGAGATCGTGGAGTTTCTTCACGACCCCGGAAAGTATAAGGAGATCGGCGCGGCCATGCCCAAGGGCGTTCTGCTGGTGGGCCCGCCCGGAACCGGCAAGACCATGCTGGCGAAGGCAGTGGCCGGCGAGGCACAGGTTCCCTTCTTCTCCATGTCCGGTTCGGAATTTGTGGAAATGTTCGTGGGCATGGGTGCATCGAAGGTGCGCGACCTCTTCAAGCAGGCCAAGGAGAAGGCACCCTGTATCGTTTTTATCGATGAGATCGACGCCATCGGCAAGAAGCGTGACGGCGGAAACTTCGGCGGTAATGATGAGCGGGAGCAGACCCTGAACCAGCTGCTCACGGA
>JAGBNL010000101.1 GCA_017634415.1 Clostridium sp. | reverse complement strand
GGATACCGGCGCGGCGCTCCGGGCGGTGGAGACGGAAGCGGAATGCATTCTGCTGGCGAAGGCCATCGACGGTGTCTATGACAGCGATCCGAAGATCAATCCGGATGCGAAGAAGTTCGACAGGATTTCCATCCAGGAGGTTATCGACCGGAAGCTGGCAGTGGTGGATCTGACGGCCTCCGTGCTCTGCATGGAGAATCATATTCCGCTGGCGGTATTCAGTCTGGATGAGAAGGACGGCATCGCCAACGCGCTGAAGGGAAAAATTAACGGTACAGTGGTTACCGCTTAAAATTTGAACAGCTCAGAGCCGCGGGGCTTCCGCTGTT
Source organism: Clostridium sp. (assembly GCA_017634415.1). GTDB lineage: Bacteria > Bacillota > Clostridia > Lachnospirales > Lachnospiraceae > Clostridium_R. Next base: position 8,551 of record JAGBNL010000101.1, on the reverse strand, counting down.
GCGGGACGAGCAGAAAAAGGAGAGGAATTATGCAGGAAATACTGAAAGGCTATGAAGAGAAGATGAACAAGTCCTATGACTCCATGCTGTCGGATTTTGCTGCTATCCGTGCAGGACGTGCGAATCCGAAGGTGCTGGATCATATCCGCGTGGATTATTACGGGACGCCGACCCCCATTCAGCAGGTGGCAAATGTCTCCGTTCCGGAGGCGCGGGTCATTTCCATCGCGCCCTGGGACAAGAAGATGGTGAAGGCCATCGAGAAGGCGATTCTTACCTCCGATCTGGGCATCAACCCGGGCAATGACGGTTCCACCATCCGCCTGGTATTCCCGGAGCTCACCGAGGAGCGCAGAAAAGAGCTCTCCAAGGACGTGAAGAAGAAGGGCGACGCCGCGAAGGTTGCCGTGCGGAATATCCGCCGCGATGCGAATGAAACCATCAAGAAGATGGAGAAGAAGGGCGAGATCTCCGAGGACGATCAGGAAGATGCCGAGAAGGATATCCAGAAGATGACCGATAAGATGATGGAAAAGATCGACAAGGCCATCGAGGATAAAACCAAAGAGATCATGAAGGTCTGATACGCTCTCCCCGGCCGGGGATGTCCTGCGGGCATACAGCGTATCTTGAACAGGATATAGGGAAAAGGGGCTGTTGAACATCGGAGACAGCCCCTTCCTTTTGGGAGGAAAAAAACATGGAGGACAGACTGGAGAATCTGGTGATTCCGCGGCATGTGGCGCTGATTCTTGACGGGAACGGCCGCTGGGCAAAGAAGAGGGGCCTTCCCCGTACTGCCGGCCACAAGCAGGGGTGCGTGGCTGTGGAGCAGATTGTGGAGGACGCCGCAAGACTGGGGATAGAGTACCTGACCGTATACGGGTTCTCCACGGAGAACTGGAAGCGCTCCGCCGAGGAGGTGGGCGCGCTGATGCAGCTGTTCCGGTTCTACACGAAACGGCTGCTGAAGATTGCGAAGGAAAACAATGTCCGGGTAAAGATGATCGGGGACAGATACCGTTTCGCGCAGGACATCATCGAGGGTATCAACACCCTGGAGAAGGAAACCGCGGAGAACACGGGACTGACCTTTGTCATCGCCGTGAATTACGGAAGCCGGGATGAGATCCGCCGGGCGGTGCAGCGGATGCTGCGGGACGCCGCCGAGGGAAAGCTTGCCCCGGAGGAGGTGGACGAGGCGAAGATCGCCTCCTATCTGGATACGGCAGGCATCCCGGATCCGGATCTCATGATCCGAACCAGCGGGGAGCTCAGGCTTTCCAATTATCTTCTCTGGCAGCTGGCCTACAGCGAGCTCTATGTGACCGACACACTGTGGCCTGATTTTAACAGGGAAGAGCTGATTCGGGCCATCGAGGCCTACAATAAACGGGAACGCAGATTCGGCGGCGTAAAGCAGAGGTGAGTGCATGTTTCGTACGAGACTTATCAGCGGCATCGTGCTGGTGGCACTGGCCATCGCTGCCATCCTGGCGGGAAAGCAGGTGGTTTTTGCCGTATGTGCGGCGCTTTCCTTCATCGGCCTGTTTGAGTATTACCGGGTGGTGGGCCTGGAGCATACCAGCCTCGGGCGCACCGGATATGCAGCCTGCGCCGTACACTATCTGATGGTGGCGACGGGCTGGGAGCGGTATACCTCCCTCTTTATCATCGGCGCGCTGATGGTAATCATGGCAAATTACGTCCTCAGGTTCCCGAAGTACCGGATCGAGCAGGCGACGAACGCCTTCTTCGGCGTGGTGTATCCCGGCGTGATGCTGTCCTATATCTATTATGTCCGGGCCATGCAGGACGGAAAGGTGCTGGTCTGGCTCATATTCCTGAGCGCCTGGGGGTGCGATACCCTGGCCTACTGTGCCGGCCGGCTGTTCGGAAAGCATAAGCTGGCGCCGGTGCTGAGCCCGAAGAAGACCATCGAGGGGGCCATCGGGGGAACGCTGGGGGCGGCCCGTCTGGGATTTCTGTTCGGCATGGCCTTCCGGGAAAGGATGGACGAGGTGCTCCGGCCCGAGCTGGTCTGCGCCGTATCCTGCGGCGTGGGCGCGCTCATTTCCCAGATTGGGGATCTGGCGGCCTCCGGCATAAAACGAGACCATGACGTGAAGGATTACGGGCACCTGATTCCGGGGCACGGCGGCGTGCTGGACCGGTTTGACAGTGTGATATTCACTGCGCCGGCAGTCTATTTTGCTATCATTTTCCTGCTGTAACAGACAGGCGAAAGAGAGAAGTTAATCAGTATGAAGAACATAAGTATTCTCGGGTCGACGGGTTCCATCGGAACCCAGACCCTGGAGGTTGTGAGAAATAACGGGGATATCCGGGTGACTGCCCTGGCGGCAGGAAGCAATGTAAGCGCCCTGGAACAGCAGATCCGGGAGTTTCGCCCGAAGATTGCGGTATTATACGATGAGAAGGCGGCAGCGGACCTGGCCGTCCGGGTGAAGGACCTGGATGTACAGGTCCATTCCGGTATGGAGGGTCTGATTGCGGCTGCCACCGAGAAGGAGGCGGAGATTGTGGTCACTGCCGTGGTGGGCATGATCGGCATCCGTCCCACCATCGCGGCCATGAAGGCCGGGAAGGATATCGCTCTGGCCAACAAGGAGACCCTGGTGACCGCCGGCCACATCATCATGGATCTTGCCCGCACCGAGGGCGTGAAGATTCTCCCGGTGGACAGCGAGCACGCGGCCATATTCCAGTGCCTGCAGGGGTCCAGAAACAACCCGGTCCACAAGATTCTGCTGACGGCCAGCGGCGGTCCCTTCCGGGGAAGAACGAGGGATTCTCTCCGGGATATCCGCCCCGCGGATGCGCTGAAGCATCCGAACTGGCATATGGGAAAAAAGATTACCATCGACAGCTCCACCATGGTCAACAAGGGGCTGGAGGTGATGGAGGCCCACTGGCTCTTTGACGTGACAATGGATCAGGTACAGGTGGTGATTCAGCCCCAGAGCGTGATTCACTCCATGATCGAGTATGTAGACGGGGCCGTGATTGCCCAGCTGGGAACGCCGGACATGAAGCTGCCCATTCAGTATGCCCTCTACTATCCGGAGCGCAGATACCTTCCGGGAGATCGGCTTGACTTCGGAAAACTCAGGAGTATCACCTTTGAGGATCCGGATCCGGTGAATTTCCCGGCCCTTTCCCTGGCATACCGGGCGGGAACGACGGGAGGAAGCCTTCCTACGGTATACAACGCCGCCAATGAGCTGGCGGTTGCCATGTTCCTGGAGGAGAAAATCGGGTATCTCACCATCGATGACATGATTGAGGAAGCCATGGCGAATCACCGCCTCATTGAGAATCCCACGGTGGAGGAGATCCTGGAGACGGAAGCCTGGACAAGAGAATTTATAAAGAGCAGAAGCTGGTAAAAGAAGATGAGTATAATTGCGGCAGTTCTGGTATTCGGCCTGATCGTTCTGTTTCATGAATTCGGGCACTATCTGGTGGCCCGGAAAAGCGGAGTCTGCGTCCTGGAGTTTTCCCTGGGCATGGGCCCGCGAATTGTAAGCTTTGTCCGCGGCGGCACCCGCTATTCCCTGAAAGCGCTGCCCATCGGCGGATCCTGCATGATGCTGGGAGAGGATGAGGCCGATGTGCCGGAGGATATGATCCCGCCGGACGCGAAGGGCCTTCCCTTCGGGAAGGTGGCGGCCTGGAAGCGGTTCCTGGTGATCGCCGGCGGGCCGGCCTTTAATTTCATTCTCGCATTTCTGTGCTCCTGCTTTGTGATCGGTCTCTTCGGCTATGACCGGCCGGAGATCAGTCAGATTATGGAGGGATATCCCGCAGAGGAAGCGGGGCTTATGCCCGGGGATACCATCACGGGCATCAACGGACACCGCGTCCTGATTTACAGGGATATCACGGCCTATATCATGACCCATACGGGAAAAGAGCTGGATATCACCTACGAGCGGGACGGGGAAGCGGGACACACGGTGATCGTCCCGAAGTATTCGGCAGATGCGGGGCGGTATCTGATAGGAATTACCGGCGGCGGATACCGGAAGGCGGAGAATCCGCTGCGGGTGGTGCAGTACGGCGCCTATGAGGTCCGCTACTGGGTCTACCTCACCTGGCAGAGCCTGGGGATGCTGGCCCGGCGGGAGGTGAAGGAAGAGGACATCGGCGGTCCGGTGAAGATTGTTTCCATGATCGGGGAGACGGTCAATGAGAGCAGGCCCTACGGCATGATGATCGTGCTGCTGAATCTGGCCAGCATGTGCGTATTTCTGTCCGCCAACCTGGGCGTCATGAACCTGCTGCCCTTCCCCGCACTGGACGGCGGGCGCCTGGTATTCATTTTCCTGGAAATGATCCGCGGAAAACGGGTGGATCCCGAGATTGAGGGAAGAATCCATGTGGCCGGATTTATGCTGCTGATGGCGCTGATGGTCGTGATCTTCTGGCATGACCTGCAGGGCCTGTTCGGGTAAAAAACAGAAGGTATGCGTGCAGCGTATCGCAAAACCGCGGCGGGCCGCGGGATGAGAAATATCGGAGAAGAATAAAATGACATACAGAGAACAGACAGATATCGTGAAGATCGGAGGCGTCGCCATCGGCGGGGGAAATCCCGTGCGGATTCAGTCCATGTGCAATACAAAGACGGAGGACGCGGCGGCAACCGCAGAACAGATTCTCGCGCTGGAGAAGGCGGGCTGCGAGATCATCCGTGTGGCAGTGCCCCATATGGAGGCGGCAGAGGCGCTCCCGGAGATCAAAAAGAGAATCCATATTCCGCTGGTGGCGGACATTCACTTTGATTACCGGCTCGCCATCGCGGCGATAGAAAACGGGGCGGACAAAATCCGCATCAATCCCGGAAATATCGGCTCTACGGAAAGGGTACGGGCCGTGGTTGACGCGGCGAAGGAGAGAAGTATCCCCATCCGCGTGGGCGTAAACTCCGGCTCACTGGAAAAGGAGTATCTGGAGAAATACGGCGGCGTGACCGCGGAGGGACTGGTGGAGAGCGCCCTGGGGAAGGCCGCGCTCATCGAGGACATGGGGTATGACAACCTGGTGATCAGCATCAAGTCCTCGGATGTCATGATGTGCGTGAAGGCTCATGAGCTGATAGCCGGAAAGACCCGGCATCCGCTCCATGTGGGCATCACTGAGGCCGGCACGGTGACGGAGGGCAATATCAAGTCCGCCGTGGGCCTGGGGCTGATTCTCGGACAGGGCATCGGCGACACCATCCGTGTTTCGCTGACCGGAAGCCCGCTGGAGGAGATTTATTCCGCGAAGCTGATTCTGAGGACCCTGGGTCTCAGAAAGGGCGGCATCGAGGTGGTATCCTGCCCGACCTGCGGCAGGACGCAGATTGATCTGATCGGGCTTGCCGAAAAGGTGCAGGAAATGGTGCGGGATTACCCGCTGGATATTAAAGTTGCTGTCATGGGCTGCGTGGTGAACGGTCCCGGAGAAGCCAGGGAGGCGGATCTGGGCATCGCCGGCGGCATCGGGGAGGGACTCCTCATCCGGAAGGGAGAGATCGTAAAGAAGATGCCGGAGACGGAGCTTCTCGGGGCCCTCAGAGCAGAGCTTGACAGGCTGATGGCGCAGAGTATCTGATCAATAGGGGACGGAGTGTTTTTTCATGAGAACGTTTCTTGAAGTTTTTCCGACGCTCACCGTTACGGATCATCTCCGGGGCCTGCTGGAGATGGTGCAGGTGGAGCGGGTTTCCATCAACCGGGACCGCACCCGGATCACCGTGTACATTGAAAGTCCCAGGCTGATGCCGAGACAGAATATCGAGAAGATGGAAGCCGGTATAAAGAGCCAGCTCTTTCCGGGGAAGAATGTTCAGATCCGTATCTTTGAAAAGTACCGTCTCTCCGGCCAGTATACCCCGGAAAAGCTTCTGAAGGTATACAGGGAGAGCCTTCTGCATGAGCTGAGAGGGTACAGTATCCTCATGTACCAGATGTTCAGACGGGCGGATATCACATTCCCCGAGCCGAACCTGATGCGGATTCCCGTGGAGGATCGGGACATCGCCAGGGACAAGGCGCCGGAGCTTAAACGGATTCTGGAGAAAATCTTTACGGAGCGCTGCGGACTCCCCACGGAGGTGGAGTTTGTATGGACGCCCCCCGCAGCCAGGGACGAAGAGGAGGAACCGGAAGCGGTGCTTCCGGCTGTACCTGTAAGGGAGACCTCCGCCGGGAACGGCGGGGGGCAGGCGGAAGAAGCTGTCCCGCAGCCGGAAAAGGAAAAAACCTCCGGTCCGGCGGATAATTCCGCAAAGAACGGGACAAACGGCAGAAACGGCGGCCGCCCGGCCGGCGGTGAGAACGGCAGGAAAAACGGCAGGGGAGGCTTCCGGAAGCCCTATGTCCGCTCGGAGAATGCGGATGTGCTTTACGGCAGGGATTTCAATGATGAACCCATGCCCATCCTGGAGCTGGACGGCCACCTGGGAACGGTGACGATCCGCGGACAGATCATTCATGCGGAAACCATGGCCCTGCGTTCCGGTTCCACCCTGTTTATGGCGAATATCACCGACTTTACCGATACCATCCGGGTGAAAATGTTCGCGGATGAGGAGAGCGCGCCCGATGTGAAGGCGGCCCTTGCGGAAGGTCAGTTTGTCTTGCTGAAGGGCGTGGCCAACAATGACCGCTTTGACGGGGAGCTGACCATCAGTTCCGTATCCGGCGTGAAAAAATGCGGCGATTTCCGCGTAAAGCGTGAGGATAACAGCCCCGTGAAGCGGGTGGAGCTGCACTGCCACACCAAAATGAGCGATATGGACGGCGTGTCCGATGTGGGAGACATCCTGAAAAGGGCGGATTCCTGGGGGATGGATGCCCTGGCGGTGACGGATCACGGATGCGTGCAGGCATTTCCCGACGCGCTGCACACAAAACTGTCTCCGGGCTTCAAGGTCATCTACGGTATGGAAGGGTATCTGGTGGATGATATCGAAGAGCTGGCGGTGAACGGGAAGGGACAGGACCTGGACCATACCTGCGTCGTCTTCGACATCGAGACCACCGGGTTCAGCCCTGTCACAAACCATATTATCGAGATCGGGGCGGTCCGGGTAGAGAAGGGGGTAATCACCGACAGGTTCAGCACCTTTGTCAATCCGGAGGTGCCGATCCCCTACCGCATTGAAGAGCTGACCGGAATCAACGACAGCATGGTGCTGTCCGCGCCCGTCATCGAAGAAGCTCTGCCGAAGTTTCTGGAATTCTGCGGGGATGCGGTGATCGTGGCCCACAACGCCCCCTTTGACACATCTTTTATCCGGGAGAATGCGAAGCGCATGGGACTGGAGTATGCGCCCACCATTCTGGATACGGTAACACTGGCCAGACTCCTGCTTCCGAACCTGAACCGGTTCAAGCTGGATACCGTGGCCAAGGAACTGAAGATATCGCTGGAAAATCACCACCGGGCGGTGGATGACGCCGGCGCCACAGCGGAGATATTCGTCCGCTTTCTTGAGATGCTTAAAGCCCGGGATATCCATAACCTGACGGAGCTGAACGCCCTGAATGAGATGACGCCGGAGACCATTATGAAGCTTCCGACCTACCACATCATCATTCTGGCAAAGAATGACCTGGGGCGCATCAATCTCTACCGCCTGGTATCGGAGTCCTGTCTCAACTATTTCCGCAGAAGACCGCGTATTCCGAAGAGCCTTCTGATGAAATACAGGGAGGGACTGATTCTCGGCTCCGCCTGTGAGGCGGGAGAGCTGTTCCAGGCCATCGAGCGGGGTGTCTCCGATGAGGAGCTGGGGAAGATCGTGGATTTCTACGATTATCTGGAGATCCAGCCCATCGGGAACAATGAATTCCTCATCCGGAGCGAGAAGAGCGAGGTGAAGGATGAGGAGGATCTGCGGAATCTGAACAGGAAGATTGTCTCCCTGGGAGAACAGTTTAAAAAACCGGTGTGCGCCACCTGCGACGTGCATTTCCTGGATCCGGAGGACGAAGTATACCGCCGGATCATCATGTACAGCAAGGGATTTGAGGATGCGGACAACCAGGCTCCCCTCTATCTCAGGACCACCGGGGAGATGATGGAGGAGTTCTCCTACCTGGGCAGCGACAAGGCGAAGGAGGTCGTCATCGACAATACCCGGAGGATCGCCGCCATGTGCGAACGGATTTCCCCGGTGCGGCCGGATAAGCGTCCGCCCATCATTCCGGATTCCGACAAGACCCTGCGGACCATCTGCTACAACCGGGCCCATGAGATGTACGGAGAGGAGCTTCCGCCCATCGTGACGGAGCGTCTCGAGAGAGAGCTGAACTCCATCATAAAGAACGGGTTTGCCGTCATGTACATCATCGCCCAGAAGCTGGTGTGGAAGTCCAATGAGGACGGATATCTGGTGGGATCGAGAGGATCTGTCGGTTCCTCCTTTGTGGCAACCATGGCGGGAATCACGGAGGTCAATCCCCTGAGCCCCCACTATTACTGTCCGTCCTGCCACTACAGCGACTTTGATTCTCCGGATGTGAAGAAGTTCTCC
>JAGBNL010000100.1 GCA_017634415.1 Clostridium sp. | reverse complement strand
CCATGCGATAATCAGCATCTGGATTCGTCCGTCCGCGGAAACACCGGCCAGCATCTTCTTGATCTTCTCCATGGCGCCGGTTTCCAGTGTAAGATTGTAGGTAAAGAGTGCGGAAATGATGACCATGCAGATAGGCCAGATAGCATTCAGTGTTCCTTCCAGAGCCGCTGCCCCGGTCAGGAAAAGAGCATGCTTCCAGAAAAATGTTGCAAGAACGGCGGCAATCACGGCGGCGATGCCGCATGCCTTGAAGCCCGGCATCTTGAGTCCCGCCAGAGCAACCATGAGCCAGAAAATCGGCAGCATTGCGAGCAGAAAGTTGATGACAATCATAAAAATCTCCTTGTCTGGTATGAAATTAATATTCGAACGATATGGCTGAAAGCACCCATCGATCTGCTTTATATTCTACCGCAAACTATGGTATTTTTCAACAAACAAGTGCCGTTAAGGCATCGTTATATTATGAGGTTCTTACAAAGCATCACAATTTCCGCATTGATGCAAAATGTCTCAGAATTCTCCCCTGTTCCAGTACTCTCTCCCCTTCAGGTAGAATGCCGCGCAGATGGCCACCGACAAAAGGGATCCCATCGGTGCCGCCAGTCCCATGGGGAACAGGGTCTCCGGAAACAGCTTTGACGCAAAATAAGCGCCCGGAATACGCACCAGCAGAACACTGGTCATATTGTGAATAAAGGAATACATGGACTTCCGGTAAGCACTGAAGAAGGCGCTGAAGCAGAAATGGATTCCCGCAATCATACAGTCCACCGAATAGGAACGGAGATACTGACCGCCCAGCCGAACCACATCCGGGTCATTTTTTACAAAGCAGGACACCATCGGCTCTGAGACGAACTGGCACAGGACAAAGATAACAAATCCGAAACCGATGATGATGCGGATGCCAAACCGGAGCGCCTCCGCGCTTCGGTTATGGAACCCGGCTCCCGCATTCTGGGCTGCCACAGCGGACACCGCCGCCGACATGGCAGAGGGCACCAGAAACAGGAAGCAGATGATCTTTTCAACGATCCCCACTGCCGCGGCCACACTCACGCCCCGGGCGTTGGCGATCGCCGTGATCACCAGGAAGGAAATCTGAATCAGCCCCTCCTGGAAGGCGATGGGAATCCCCACCGTAAGAATTCCGTGTATCGTGCTGTTCTCAAAAACAAGATCAGCCTTTGCGACTTGAATTCCCATGTGAAACTTCGTGAGCGACAGAAATGCCATCACCACGCTCAGTCCCTGGGAGGCCACAGTGGCCAGGGCCGCGCCGGCGGCACCCATGGCACAGGGTCCGATGAGCACATAATCCAGCACAATGTTGATCACGCCGGCAGCAGCCACAAAGTACATGGGGCTCTTTGTATCCCCCAGCCCCCGGAAGATGCTGCTGATGACATTGTAGGCGATGATGAAGGGAACCCCTGCAAAGCAGATAAACAGATACCGCCTTGCTTCCTCATATGCCTCCGGCGGCACGGCCAGAAGCCGGAGAATTCCATTCAGGCAGAGAAGCAGAATCACCGTCGCCGCTGCCGCAACCACAGCGAACAGCGTCACGGAATTCCCGACGCTCCGCGCCGTTCTCGGACCATCCTTTGCACCCACCGCATGGCTGATGGATACCGTTGCGCCCATGGCAAGGCCCACAATCACCACCGTCAGCATGTGCATCACCTGGCTTCCCACCGCTACGGCAGAGATGGTTCCCGCACCGTTGAACTGCCCGGTGATAAACATATCCGCCAGACCGTAAAAGGTCTGCAGGAAGCTGGCCGCCAGATAAGGCCCTGAAAACCGCAGAAGTATTCCCGTGATATTTCCCTTTGTCAGATCCTGCTGCATATCGTCTCCATTTCCCTTCCCTTTTTTTCCAAACCGTTACATTATAGTACATCCCCTCCCGGTTCTCAAGCGCTTCCGCGCATTATCGCTGTAAAGCGTCAGCCCCGGTTCTGCCGTAAGGTATCAGTTTTTTTCAGTTGTGTGCCCTCTGATCCCTGTGGCACAATACTCTTAAAGAACGGAACGGTTTTACCCATTGCGCAACTGACAAAACTGCAGAACAGAATCAGGAGAATGCTTATGACTCTGAATGAACGCATCCAGGAACTGCATGACCGAACCTCAGCGCTCCGGGCCGGCGGCGGTGAAAAAGCCATCGCAAAGCAGCACAGCCAGGGGAAGCTCACCGCCAGAGAGAGAATCGTTCTTCTTCTGGACCCGGACAGCTTTCATGAGATTGGCCTGTTTGTCCGTCATGCCTGCACGGACTTCGGCATGCAGAATAAAGAGATTCCGGCTGACGGGGTAGTCACCGGCTATGGCTGTGTGGAAGGCCGACGGGTCTTCGTCTACGCCCAGGACTTCACCGCCGTGGGCGGTTCCATGGGCAAAGCCCAGGCAGAAAAAATCGTCCGTATCATGAAGATGGCTCTCGCGGAAGGAGCCCCCGTCATCGGCATCAACGACTCCGGCGGTGCACGGATTCAGGAAGGCGTGGATTCTCTGGCCGGTTACGGCGAGATCTTCCGGGCCAATGTTCTCGCCTCCGGAAAGATTCCCCAGCTCACCCTGATTATGGGTCCCTGTGCAGGCGGTGCCGCGTACTCTCCCGCTCTCACGGACCTGGTCCTGATGACGGAAAAGAATGCCCGTATGTTCTGCACCGGTCCCGGCGTCCTGTCCTCCGTCACCTTTGAAGAGATTGACGCGGATACCCTGGGCGGAGCCCATACCCATGCCTCCGTCACCGGTGAGGTTCACCTGACGGAGCCGGGGGACGAAGCGCTGATCCGGACCACGAGACGACTTCTCTCCTACCTGCCTTCCTCGGCGAAGGAACGCCCGCCGGTGGTTTCCTATACCCCTGCCGATGAAAGCCGGCCTGCGCTGAACCGGATTCTCCCGGAAAGCAGGCGTACCGCCTACGATATGAAGAAAGTCATTGCCCAGCTGGCGGATGAGGGGAGCATTCTGGAGCTTCAGCCCCTCTTTGCCGACAATCTCATCACGGCCCTGGTCCGCATCGGCGGAAGAACCGCAGGAATCGTCGCCAACCAGCCCTGGGTCATGGCCGGAGTTCTCGATTTCAATGCCGTGGACAAGGGTGCCCGCTTTGTGAACTTCTGCAATGCCTTCAATATCCCCCTCATCAGCCTGGTGGATGTCCCCGGATTCCTGCCCGGCATCACCCAGGAGCACTCGGGACTTCTGCGTCACGGAGCCAAGATGCTCTATGCCTTCAACGCGGCCGAGGTGCCGCAGATTACCGTCCTTGTCCGCAAGGCCTACGGCGGTGCCTACATGGCCATGGGGAACCGGGAGAGCAATGCAGATCTGGTCATTGCCTGGCCCACCGCCGAGCTTGCCGTCATGGGGGCCGAAGGGGCCGTGGATATCGTATATAAGAAAGAACTGGCTGCTGCCGAAGACCCGGCTGCGGAGAAAAAGCGGCTCGCAGATGCCTACACGGAGAAATTCTCCGCGCCCTATCACGCCGCAGGCCGCGGCTATATCGACATGGTCATCGACCCCGCTGACACCAGAAAAGAGCTTATCGCCGCCCTGGAGCTTCTTAAGGACAAGCCCATCGGGGAAAAGCACGGAAACATGCCGTTATAGTGCCCGCAGAACGTTTTTGCCATAAAGAGAAAGGACACCTTATGGAGATCAAAGCAAGAATTCCCGGCAAGCTGATTGCCGTTCACGTAAAAGAAGGCGATTCCGTGAAGAAAGGGGACATCCTGGCCCACCTGGAAGCCATGAAGCTGGAGAATCCGATTACTGCTCCCGTTGACGGAACCGTTGGTCCCCTCACTCTGGGAGTCGGGGATATCGTGAAAATCGGGGAAGTGATCCTGACCGTACTGCCCGCGGAGGAATAACCGCCGCGGGGGGATGCGCGCATCCCGGCATAAAGAAGAGCGATTCCCGTTATATCGGGAACCGCCCTTTTTTTATCCTTATGATTAAGACTTCTGTGTCCTGCCGGATTTCAGACGAATCAGAACTTTCCTGCCTTCGCTGCTTCCTCAATGGAAACTGCGGTGGCAACCGTCATGCCGACCATCGGGTTGTTTCCTGCGCCGATGAGGCCCATCATCTCCACGTGCGCCGGTACGGAGGAGGAACCTGCGAACTGGGCGTCACTGTGCATACGGCCCATGGTATCGGTCATACCGTAGGAAGCCGGTCCTGCTGCCATGTTGTCCGGATGAAGGGTACGGCCTGTGCCGCCGCCGGATGCCACGGAGAAGTACTTCTTTCCTGCCTCGGTGCGCTCCTTCTTGTAGGTGCCGGCCACCGGATGCTGGAAACGGGTCGGGTTGGTGGAGTTGCCGGTGATGGAGACATCCACGTTCTCCTTCCACATGATGGCAACGCCTTCCTGCACGTCATTGGCGCCGTAGCAGTTAACCTTTGCGCGCGGTGAGGACGGATCCTTGGAATAGCACTTGCGGAACACTTCCTTCAGCTCGCCGGTGAAGTAGTCATACTCCGTCTCCACGTAGGTGAATCCGTTGATTCTGGAGATAATCTGGGCAGCATCCTTGCCGAGACCGTTCAGGATAACCCTGAGGGGCTTCTGACGGACCTTGTTGGCCTTCTCCGCGATACCGATGGCGCCCTCAGCGGCTGCGAAGGACTCGTGTCCTGCCAGGAATGCGAAGCACTCGGTATCCTCTTCCAGAAGCATCTTGCCCAGATTGCCGTGGCCGAGGCCGACCTTTCTGCGGTCAGCAACAGACCCCGGGATGCAGAATGCCTGCAGGCCCTCACCGATAGCTGCTGCAGCCTCGGAAGCCTTGCGGCAGTTCTTCTTTATTGCAATGGCGGCGCCGATGGTGTATGCCCACTTTGCGTTCTCAAAGCAGATGGGCTGAATGCCCTCGATCAGATGATATACGTCAAGTCCTGCGTCTTTAGTAATCTTCTCCGCCTCTTCGATAGAGCTGATGCCGTACTCGGCAAGCTTTTCGAGGATCTGTTTCTCTCTTCTTTCGTATGATTCAAATAAAGCCATCTCGTTATCCTCCCTCTATCATTCCTTGCGCGGATCGATGAATCTTACCGCATCTGCCACGCGGCCGTACTGGCCGGAAGCCTTCTTCAGCGCCGTATTTGCGTCATCTCCGGCCTTGATGAAGTCCATCATCTTGCCGAAGTTCACATACTTGTAGCCGATGATCTCATCATTCTCATCCAGCGCCAGGTCAGTAATATAGCCGTCGGTCAGTTCCAGATAGCGCGGTCCCTTGGAAAGGGTGCCGTAGGTGGTTCCGATCATAGAACGGGTTCCCTTGCCCAGATCCTCAAGTCCTGCGCCGATCTGAAGTCCTTCCTCGGAGAAAGCGCTCTGGGAACGTCCGTAGACGATCTGGAGGAAAAGCTCGCGCATCGCGGTGTTAATGGCGTCACAGACAAGGTCCGTATTCAGTGCTTCCATGACGGTGAGACCCGGAAGAATCTCGGAGGCCATGGCGGCGGAGTGGGTCATGCCGGAGCATCCGATGGTCTCCACCAGTGCTTCCTGGATGATGCCGTCCTTCACGTTCAGGGACAGCTTGCAGGTTCCCTGCTGGGGAGCGCACCAGCCGATACCGTGGGTATAGCCGGAGATGTCCTTGACTTCCTTTGCCTTCACCCACTTTGCCTCTTCCGGAATCGGAGCTGCGCCGTGGTGAACACCCTGCGTCACGGGACACATGTTGTTGACTTCTGCAGAATAAATCATACCTTTTCCCTCCTGGATGTTATTCATGAACCAGCACCGCCGAGAGGGGTGCCGGCTCCTCAGGTACATGCAAAGCGACCTGTCCCTGCGGGAACAGATCCTTACATATTATCGCATCATGTTTTGAAGGTAGTCAATCCTAACCGACGGACACCATCAATTATTTGCTTTGGTATTGCCGGGATTAATACCTCTGCTCCCATTCATCTTTCAACGGATTATATTCGAAGATATAATCCCAGTTGCAGACGGCAAACCGCACCTCCGCAGTGAATTTCTCCGCGCTGTCGGTCCCGAGGGCAATGATCCGGCACTCCGCGCCCCGAATCTCATCGGTTCCGTCATCCCGCATGCTCATGCCTCGGTCCAGATACTGTTTCGCAGCATCATTGTATTCCAGCATTCTGCAGACATCCTCGAATTCCGGAAGCTCCATCTCCCGGACGGAAACGCCCTCCGGCAGACCATCTTCCCCGATGGGTCTCACGGTACGGCTGATATCCATGGCATCCTCATCCCAGAAGGCAAACTCTGCCTTCGCCGGATCGGTTCCCGCGTACTCATAATCCACGCAGGTTTCCACATTCCGGGGAACCGGAATCTCGCTGCCGTTCAGGTCAAAAATCTCCGACGGGAAGGAGACATCCCCGGTGGGGACGCCCATATATAGCCAGTCCTTTCCGTCCACATGCACCAGATACCCGTCCGGCTCGGCCATGTAGGTGGAAAAGATGGAAGCCTCCCCGGCGTTAATCTGCACCCTGCAGTACATCTCATCCGGATTATCCTCCACAACCTCCATGGAAAAGCCTCTTCCGGTCTCATCCAGGATGTATGGTTCATTGCACTGTACCCAGTACATATAATCCTCCGGGATCTCCCGGTATTCTTCCTTCACCAGATCCGGGTAGTCCGCAAAGGACAGGGGCACATCCACGCCGCCTATTCTGGAGGTGAGGATTCCGTCATCCACAAAGATCCGGAGCTCATGATACCCGAGGTTAAACCCGAAGCCTTCCTCCGGCTCCGGATTCTTCGCAAAGGCCGTTACCTTCTCTTCCATATCCGAATCAAACCGCAGATCCGGATATGCCTTCCGGATGGCTTCCGCGATGACGGCCCCGGCTTTCTCCGGGCTTTCCAGAACCTGGGATACCGGCATCTCCCGTCCCGTGGCCGGATCGAGACAGAATCCCCTTCTCCTGTGGTCTTCCGTATGGCTGTCAAAGTAAGAGCTGTAAAACTCCATGATGCTCAGTACCCGATCATCCGCCCGGACAGGGACAGCCGACTGAAGGGCACTGGAAATATCATAGTAGTCTTCCCGTTTTGCCAGGAACTCGTCATAATAATCCTTCAGGTCCTTTTTTGCCGCATCCTTCCATTCTTCTGTCTCTTTTCCGTACTCCTCCAGGGCTTTCATAAGCTCCGGATGTTCTGCATCCTGCACCGAAAGAATGGTCCAGTTGAGACCGCCGATATTCTCCCCGGCGTCATTCAGGAGTTCCTCCCATTCCCGGGTCGCATGCAGTGAGAGATGCTCCGGCGCCTTCCGCAGCTCTTTCTGTTCTTTCTTCTGCATGGCGGCGGCAGCTCCCGCAGAAGCATCTTTCTTTGCGGTCTCTGCCGTACTCTCCTTCTTATTGTCCTCCGTTTTCTCTTCCGGGGTCTCACTTATCTCTGTGTTCGCCGCGCTTTCCGCAGCTGCTTTTTTTCCGGATCCTGCCGAACCCTCCGAAGCGCTCCCTCCGCATGCGGAAAGCCCCGCGGCCAGAAGCATCGCTGTCATCGCCATACCAAGCATTGGTTTTCTCATATCCCATAATCTCCTTCATCTCTGCCGCATCACCTGCCTGTATCCTGCTGCCGGTCCCCCTATTCCCTTTCGGCGGCTTCCGGCCCTGCTCTTTCAGTATACCAGAACATGCCCGGAATTCTTCCGACAAAAGCAGGAAAACTTCGGAACACAAAATAAGCGGTGCGCCCTGATGTGTACCCGTCTTTCACATCAGCTGCGCACCGCCTGTTTTCATAAGCCGCTTTATAATCTATAAGGGGATTATCCCTCGATAGCAATGTACTTCTTCTCCGGAACCTTCGGAACTGCTTCCTTCTTCGGAACGAAGAGCTTCAGGATACCATCCTCAAACTTCGCCTTCACATCCTCCTCGGTGATATCCTCGCCCACGTAGAAGGTTCTCTGCATGGTTCCCGCATATCTCTCCTGACGGATGAGACGTCCCTGCTGGTCCTTCTCTTCCGTGTTTTCCTGCTTCTTGGCGGTGATGGTGAGGTTTCCTTCATTCAGCTCCAGGGTGATGGAATCCTTCTTATATCCCGGAAGCTCCACATCCAGCTCAAACCCTTCCTTGGTCTCGCGGACATCGGTCTTCATCACGCTCACGGCTTCCTTGCCGCGAACCGGACGGGTGAAGAAGGAATGGTCAAAATCGTTAAAGAAATCATCTACTAAATTCTCTCTGAAAAGACTCGGCATGTACATCATCGTAACTACCTCCTGTGCTTTTATATTTGAGATTCAGAATCCCCGGACCTCTCTGTCCTGTCCTGAACTCTTATTTCTTTCGCTTACATCTCGTATTATAGCACGATTATTAGCAGCGTCAAGAGGTGAGTGCTAACAAATTTGTGAACATTATGTGAACAAGCAAAACTCCGGCCGTATGTTTCCATCCCTGCCGGAGCCGTCTTATCATTATGCGTGCCACGGTTACCCGAGCACATACTCAAAAAATCCGTCCATCTCCTCTTTCGTCTTAAACCGGGCCATATATACATACCGGCCCATGGACGGCCAGTCGATGGGCGGCATCTCTTCGTTCATGACGATGGCATTGCCGTACTTTTCAAAGATTTCCTCCCGGCTGCGGGTGAATTCATGCCCGTCCTTTCTCGCCGCGTAGGCGCAGATGAAATGGTCCTCCGATACGGGGGAAAGCCGTTTCCCGGAGGTGACCATCTCCGCATAGATCCGGAACACATCCATGGACTGGGCGTAGTTCATCATGTCCGGGTCATGGCCGCCGGCCGGCCGCATGTTGACCTCCATCACCGCATAATCCCCGGCCTTTCCGATGCCCGGATAATCTCTGGTGATGTTGATAAATTCAAAATGGACAAAGCGCCGGTCCGCGCCGAAGGCCTTCACCGTCTTCCGGCCCAGCTCCCGCAGCTTCTCCGGGACATCCGCCGTCGTAAAGTAGTGGATGTTCTCATCCTTCTGCACGGAGTCAATCACCGACGGATAGCTGCACATGGACTCAAACAGAGGCTCACAGTCTCCGTCTGTGACAGCGTCATAGGTGCAGATATCCCCGGAGAGGAATTCTTCCATCACAT
>JAGBNL010000099.1 GCA_017634415.1 Clostridium sp. | reverse complement strand
GGGAATTCTCCTCATCGGTATGGAACGTATTGAGTCCCAGTTTATCCTCTATCGTCATCTTTTTCATCAGAACGCCTCCACCATCTTCGTGATCATGTCAACAAGCTCTCTTGCGCTGCACTTCTCGGCAATCTCGTTCAGGGCAAACTGGAGCACGCCGTCGGCGGGCTGTCCGTCCACTGTGAACAGCTTATTGCAGATGGCATCTGCAGTCTGCGGCACATCCTCAAAGATGGCTCTCTCGGTAAGAATCGTCGGGAATCCCTTGTACTCCTTCAGATCCCGCATGACGAAGCTGTTCTTCAGAAGCTCTTCGTAGTACGAAAGGGTCTTTGCGCTGAAGTCTCCGACCTCATGGGCCCGAAGCACCGCCTCTGCGGCGAGACGTCCGGATTCAATGGCAAAGTCCATGCCCCGTACGGTAAAGCCGAGATTGACGCAGAATCCTGCCGCATCACCGGTTACCAGAACGCCGTCCCGGACCAGCTCCGGAATCATGCCGTAGCCTTCCTCCGGAACCAGATGGCCGGAGTACTCGATGGGAGTGCCTCCCTCGAGGTAGGGCGCGATGGAAGGATGGGCCATAAACCGGTCAAGCATCTGGGGAACGGAGAGATCCGAATGGCCGATATCGCTCAGGGTTGCCACGATGCCGACGGAGACGGAATCCTTGTTGGTATAGAGAAGACCGCCGCCGAAGTTTCCGTCCGAGGGAGCGCCTGCGGAAAGCCATGCCATACCCTCATTGCCGTTCA
The DNA here is from genome assembly GCA_017634415.1 of Clostridium sp. Classification (GTDB taxonomy): domain Bacteria; phylum Bacillota; class Clostridia; order Lachnospirales; family Lachnospiraceae; genus Clostridium_R. Next base: position 1,730 of record JAGBNL010000099.1, on the reverse strand, counting down.
GGCCGAAGCGCTGGTTGATGACATCCTCTCCCAGCTTGATGACCATCTTGGCACCTACGGCCACCTGGTGCGGCTCCAGCTCCTTCTTCATGCCCAGCTGCTGGGCCAGCAGGGAATTGACGCCATCTGCGAGAATGACGCAGTCCGCGTACATTTCCTCACCGGTGGCCTCCACGCCGACCACCTTCCCGTCTTCCACGAGAATATTATCCACCACAATACCCGGAATAATCTCCGCACCGGCCTCCTCGGCCTGTTCGGCAAGCCACCGGTCGAACTTGGCGCGAAGAACCGTATAGGATGCGGATTCCGGCGCAGCGGAAAGCTTTGTGGAATGATAACCGATATCCAGGGATCCGTCCTCTGTCATCAGAGAGATCTTTTCCTTTTTGACGACTCTCTCGATGGGGGCAATTTCTGCAAAATTCGGAATAATCTTCTCCAGGCTGTGGCCATAGAGGCGTCCGCCCGTCATATTCTTCGCGCCGCAGTAATCGCCGCGCTCAATCATAAGCACTTCTTTTCCGGCTCTGGCCAGCACGATGGCTGCAGAACATCCGGCAAGACCGCCGCCCACGATTATGGCGTCAAATCTGTCATCGCTCATATAGTTCTATCCTCCTCTTTACTGTATTCATTTCTGCCCGTCATCTGCGTCCGCTTACCAGAACGCAGGCGCCGAACATACGGCTTTTTACACGGATATCCGAAAGTCCCGCTCCCCGAAACAGCGCCTCCAGTTCTTTCCTTCCGAGAAAGTCCCTGGTGGACTCATACAGCCACTGATACTCCTTCCGGAAGTCCTTTCCGCCGCCGAGAAGCGGCATCACCTGCCGGAAATAGAACCGGTAGAAGGGCTGTATCACTCTGTTTTCGGGCACCAGAGAATCCAGGCAGTATACTCTGCCGCCCCTCCGGACCACGCGTTTCATCTCCTGCACTGTTTTTTCATAGTCTGCCGTGTTGCGCAGGCCGAATGAAATCACAGCCGCATCAAAACAGGCATCTCCGAAGGGCAGGTCCAGGGCATTGCCCCGGAGAAAGCGCACGTTCTTTCTGTGTTTTCTCCGATGCGTTGCTTCCCGCAGCATGGCGGGAGAAAAATCCAGTCCCGTCACCTGTATATCCCGTCCGGCATCCGCCAGCATCAGGGATATATCCCCGGTTCCGCAGCAGACATCCAGAACCTTCGCTCCTTCCGGAAGCCTTCGGATCACCTTATCTGTCAGCATTTTTTTCCAGTGCTTCTGCAGGCCGAGACTGATAAATGTGTTGGAGCGGTCATAACGGCCCGCAATTCTCTGGAAAATACCATATACTTTTGTCTCTTTTTCCGTTCTCTCAGACACGGAACACCTCCGCAATTATCTTCACCAGCAGGGTGAGGATCAGGGCGCCGTTTCCGTACAGGTTCGCCGCGGCAATTTCCTTCATCTGAAGGATTCTCTGCTCCGGCAGAAGCCTGAGTCCGAGAATACGGCGAAAGTGCTTTCCTCCGAAGAGGACGAGCAGTACCGGACATATGACCCCGGACTGCCCGGTTAACAGGAACGCTGCAAGCACCAGCAGCAGAAGCCAGAGAATAACCAGGCCCCGGTAAAGGGCCAGGGTCTTCTCTCTTCCGAGAATGGTTGGCAGGGTTCTGCGCCCGGCCAGGATATCCTTCTCGATATCGCAGCCGTTGTTGCTCATCATGATCAGCGCGATGCCGCAGATAAGGGGCAGACTGT
>JAGBNL010000098.1 GCA_017634415.1 Clostridium sp. | reverse complement strand
GGCGGATGACACATCTGCCCTGCTGGAGTGCATCATTGATCCCAACGAGGTGGTATAGATGAAACGAATTTATTCCGTACTGGTGGAGAACCGGGCCGGCGTTCTGTGCAAGGTGGCAGGACTGTTCTGGAGACGGTGCTTTAATATCGAGTCCCTGGCGGTGGGCGAGACGGAGGACCGCGCGGTCTCCAACATGACCATCGTGTCCAGCGGGGACCAGAGGACTTTGGAGCAGATTGAAAAACAGCTGAACAAGAAGCTGGACGTCATCAAGGTCCGCACCTTCGAGGAGTCCGAGAGCATCTGCAGAGAGCTTCTTCTGGTGAAGATCCACTACAATCGGTCCAACCGCCGGGATATCATGGAAAACTGCGAGATCATGAAGGCGGAGATCGTGGATATGTCCAAGACCCAGATGACCATACAGATGTGTGATACCCCGGAGCGGGTACAGATCTTTATCAATACGCTGAAGTCCGTAAGCATCGTGGAGATGGCGCGGACCGGGGCCCTGGCGCTCCTGAAGTGCCATGAGGCCAACTGATTCGGAGGTTTCTTTATTCCATGAGTCTGATGTATAAGATCGGAATTGCGGCGGCCGTCATGGCCGCCACATTTATAGCGGTGCTTCTCAGCAACAGGTTTTTCAACCGGCTGCTGCGGGCAAAATCCGAGCTGCACCTGCGGTTTCTCCGGAGCCTTGCCGGGGCGGTGATTACGGTGACAGGCATCTATATCGCCCTGTCTCCCTTTGAGATCGCCGGAGGCGTAGGAAAAACCCTTCTGCAGAGCGGTTCCCTGATTATCGCTGTCGCCACCTTCGCGGCGCAGCAGGCACTGGGCAATGTTATCTCCGGCTTTTCCCTGTCGGCTTCCCGCCCCTGTGATGTGGGACAGAAGATCAAGGTGGTCTCCGGCGGAAGCATACTGGCAGAGGGTATCGTCAAGGATATGACCATGCGCCATGTGGTGATCGACCAGTATGACGGCCAGAGCTGTATTGTGCCCAACAGCGTCATCGACAGCTCTGTCATCGTGAATACCAATTATGTGGAGAGGGTCGGCAATTACATGGAATTCGAGGTGGCCTACGGAACAGATATTGAGAAGGCCAGGGAAGTGCTGGGAGGAATTCTCCGCGGAGAGCCTCTGGTGCTGGATCCGGAGAAGATCAATATCTTCGTGAACCGTCTCACGGTCAACGGATTTGTCCTGAAGTTTACCTGCTGGACCAAGGATCTGAACGATTCCTTCCGGGCCTGCAGCAATATCCGGCAGGCGGTGCTGGAACAGTTCCCGAAGGAAGGTATCGACATCCCCTATAATGTGGTGGAGGTGCGTATCGGTCAGGAACAGGGAGAACAGCCGGCCGCGGCTGCCGGGGAGAAGACTGCGGAGCAGAAGACGGGAGAAGAGGAAGGAGAAGAAGCATGAGTCTGCCGAAGGACCCTGTCATATGCCTGTCCGTGGTGAATACACTGCTGCGGGATACGGGAGACACCCTGGATGAGGTGTGCAGAAGCAGGGGAGAAGAGAAGGAAGACCTGCTCCGCCGCATGGCGGAGGCGGGATTTGAATATGATGAGGAGGAACGCCGGTTCCGGTAAAGTGCGGAAAGGCGGCCCCAAAAAGCGAATCCCGCACATAAAAGAACGTGAAGAAAGGACTGCCGCAGCAGGCGTTACTGCCTGCTGAGACAGTCCTTTTTGAGCGATAAGGCAGGAAAGCGGCAGCCGTGCACGCACGAGCGGACAATTTCCGATAAATCAGGATTTCCGCATTTCCCAGGCTTCCGCGGCAGCTTCCTTTACCTCTTCGAGAGAACCGCCGCCCGCCGCCTGCACGACGGCCGATACCGTGCCCTCCGCGAAGGGGCAGTCGGCCATGATAACCTGCGGATCGCCGAGATCCTCCAGAACCATCTCGGTGGTCATGCAGGAGCTTCCCATGTCGGGGATGACCAGGACGCCCTCAGGAGCCCGTTCCCTGACGCGGGCGATGGCGGAAGCGATGCGCTCATAGTCTGTGCCGGGGCTTCCGTCCGGAAGACCTCCCGCGGCTTCCACCGGAACATCGGGTGCCATCATGAGACCCAGCTCCGCGGCGCCCTCCGCCAGCTGCTTTACGTGAGAAACCAGAACAAAACCTACCATAATCAGTACCCCGCTGCGATGGCCTTCAGGAGAACGGTGAAGCTGGTGGCACCCGGATCCTGATGGCCGATGGACCGCTCACCCAGGTAGCTGGCCCGGCCTTTTGTGGCGATGATGGTCTTGGTGTATTCCACGCCCTCTTCGGCCGCTTTCACGCCGGCGTCCAGGACATCCTTCGTATCTTTTCCCTCACCTGCGGCCGCTTTCATGGCCTCCAGGGCGGGAATCATGGCATCCAGCATGGTTTTCTCGCCGCGGACGGCCTTGCCGCGCAGCTGGACGCCGCCGATGGCTTCCTCCATCATGGCGAGGAAGTCTTCCATTCCAATCTCATTCTTCCCGGCAGCTTTGGCGCCGGCCTTCATGAATGCCGTGCCGTAGAGGGGACCGGAGGAACCGCCGACGGTGGACACCAGGTCCATGCCGGCCTTTTTCAGGATGGCGCCGATATCCTTGCCGGCCAGGCCGGGGAGATCATCGCCGACTTTTTTGAATCCCCGGGCCATGTTGATGCCGTGGTCATTGTCGCCGATTGCCGCGTCCAGGTCCGTCAGGAACTGGGCATTTTCATCGATTGCCGCCTGCATGGCGGAAAGAAGTTCAATTACTTTTGCGCTGTCAGTCATATGGTGCTCCTTATACGTTTTACTTAAACGCCGGGGTGTCAACGGGGGCATCCAGCAGCTCCTTCAGCTCGTCATCGAGACGCAGCAGGGAGATGGAGAAGCCTTCCATCTCGAGGGAGGTCATGTATTCGCCCACATAGGTCTTATAGACCTTGATGCCCTTCTCTGCCAGAATGTCATGGACGCGGTTGTTGGCGATGAAGAGCTCCATCAGCGGAGTAGCGCCGCAGCCGTTGATCATGACGGCTACTTCCCTGCCGGAATAGTCGATATCAGCCAGGATCTTCTCCATCAGCATATCCACGATCTCATCCGCCGGGCGGAGCGGCTCTCTGTGGGTTCCGGGCTCACCGTGAATACCGATGCCGATCTCCATCTCATCTTCACCGAGCTCAAATCCGGGCTTTCCTGCGGCCGGTACGGTGCAGGGCCGGATAGCCATGCTCATGGAGCGGACATTGTCGATGACCTTCTGTGCAACAGCCTTGACCTCTTCGAGGGAAGCGCCTGTCTCGGCCTTTGCGCCGGTGATCTTGTGTACGAATACGGTACCTGCAACGCCTCTGCGGCCTACGGTATACAGGGAGCCGTCCACAGCCACGTCATCATTGACGATGACTTCATCCACGGTGATGCCCTCATCTCTGGCCATATCGGCTGCCATCTCGAAGTTCATGACATCGCCGGTATAATTCTTGATAATCATCAGTACGCCCTGGTCAGTGGCGACAGCCTTGATGGCCTCATAGACCTGGTCAGGCGTGGGGGAGGTGAATACAGCGCCGGGAACAGCGGCATCCAG
>JAGBNL010000097.1 GCA_017634415.1 Clostridium sp. | reverse complement strand
TGGCGCCTCCCGCTCCCTTTACTGGGACGTGGTCCGCGGCATCGGCATCATCGCCATCGTCCTGGGACACACCGGGTATTTCGGCGGTGCATTTGTATATCTGTTTCATGTAGCCCTGTTTTTCTTTATCAGCGGCTTTCTGTTTGATGCGGAAAAGCACCGGGATCCCTTCCGTCTCTTTGCCCGCCGGGTCTCCTCCTGCTGGGGCCGGTTCGTGGTCTACGCGGCAGGCTTTGTTTTTATCCACAACTTCCTGCTGACCCGGGGGCTCATCGCCGATACGGAGCTCTACAATCACACGGCGATGCTTGGAAAATGGCTCCATTCCTTTACCCTGCAGACCACCGAACAGATGCAGGGAGCCCTCTGGTTTGTCCCGGTCTGGGCCGTGAGCTCCGGCCTCTTCTGCGGGTGCGTGTGGGCTGCCCGGAGGATGAAGGCCCCGTTCTCAAAGGAGACGGCGCCCGCATCCTTCCATCCGGAAGCTGAATCTCCGGCAGGCAGGACACTCCCGGACAGAACGGTCGTTATCCTTACCGGCTGCTTTTCCGCGGCCGCAGGCCTTGCCGGCGTCTTTCTGACCATGCGGGGCATGGGCGCAGCCTACAACATGCAGGCGGCCCTGACGGTAATACCGGTCTACTTTGCGGCCTGGCTGATGCGCCTGTATCTTCCCGACTTTCGGAAATACACCACCTGGTACGGCTGGCTTCTCTCCGGTGCTCTCATGCACTTCCTGAACACGAGAGGCATCCTCATCGACCTGGTGAGCCTGAAGATCCCGGGACTTCTCTACTATCCCGTGACCCTTCTGGGCATTTACCATGCACTCTGCCTGGGTGCCCTGATCGAAAAGTGCCGCCCTGCTGCCCGCCTTCTCGCGGTCATCGGACGACACTCCTTCGATATCATGGCAATACACTTTACCGTATTCAAGCTGCTGGATTACGCATACTTCCGGCTGGTTCCCGGCGCGGTGCCGGAGAACCTGGCCGCCTTCCCGGTGGCCTTCCGGTATGAGCTGGGACCGCTGTATATCCTGTTCGGCGTGGCGGTGCCGGTACTCATCGGACTTCTGGCAGACCGGGCAGAAGCTGTCGTGAGAAACCGCTGACCATCGCAGAAGTATCATTTCACGCCCGCCGCTCTGCTGTCAGGAACAGTCCCTGCCAGCCTGAAAATACTGTCATACAGGTAAATACATCTCACACAGGAACACAAAATCAGACTGAGCTGTCTTTTTCCGTTGGAATTCCACTTCCGACAGGAAAAGACAGCTCAGTCTTTATTCTGAATAAACCAGGAGATGTAAATGAAATGGAAACAGCAAAAGTATCAAAGAAGTCTGCGATGCTTTCATCGGAAGCTCCGCATTTTTACATCCCGGAGATTTCCGCTGCTTGTTTCTGAGCTGTTTCTGTTCAGAAATATCAGAATACCGGCAAGGAATTACATCCCAGACACCCTCACACCCGATAAGAAAGCTGTATCTTCATAACAACACAGCCTGTCTTCCTCAGCATGCATGATTTGAGATGCGGCCTGGGCGCATCGCCTGCCACCGACGGCAGCGCATTGCAGTACATTACCCGTCGCTCCGCTGTGATGGCGGTTCCGCCGCGCCTTATCTCTTCAGATGCACCCGGATCCGGTGAATCAGCATGTCGAGCGCGACTTCATTGCGTCCGCCCTCGGGGATAATGATATCTGCCCGCCGCTTGCTGGGCTCAACGAACTGCTCATGCATGGGCTTTACCGTGGTCAGATACTGGCGGATGATATTGTCGAGGGAACGCCCTCTCTCGTTCACATCCCGGATGATTCTCCGGAGAATGCGGACGTCGGCATCGGTATCCACAAACACCTTGATATCCATCAGGTCGCAGAGGGCCGGCTCCGCGAAGATCAGAATTCCCTCCAGGATAATGACCGGCGCCGGTTCCACCAGGATTGTCTCGTCCGACCGGTTGTGAACGGTGTAATCATAGACCGGCATCTCGACGCTTTCGCCCTCCTTCAGGGCCAGGATATGCTGCTCCAGGAGATCATTGTCGAAGGCATCCGGATGATCGTAATTGAGCTTGCACCGCTCCTCGAAGGTCATGTCATCATGGCGCTTATAGTAGGCGTCATGGCGGAGAATCGACACATCCTCCCTGCCGAAGCTGTTCACCAGCTTGTCCGCCAGTGTGGTTTTTCCGCTGCCCGTTCCGCCTGCAATACCGATAATGATTGTATTCATGTCTGCCCGCCTCTCTGTATGCATTATCTTGAACTCTCTTCATTATACCGCAGAATCAGAGACACGGAAAGATTATTTCTGTCTCCGGCATCCTCTCTTTACTCTCCCTCGATGTTATCCACCGGAATCCCGATTCCCATATAGGTGAACAGGCCGGCGCACAGCTCTTTCCCGTCCTGGTCCGTAACCGAGACATTCACCACCGTCACCTTCCGGCCGTGCTTGATCACATTTCCCTCGGCGATGACCTTCGTCACCCCGATGCCGGGCCGCAGGAAATGAAAGTCAGAGCTCATGGTGGTCGTCCGCTCGCCGTAGGTCCAGGAGGCTCCGCCGGCAGCGCAGTCGGCGATGGTGTACAGGCATCCGCCGTGGAGGGACCCGATGGGGTTTAACAGCTCCGGCATGACTTCCATCTCCATACGGCAGTATCCCTCCCGGACCTCCGCCGTCTTTATGCCGATCATGCGGCCGAAGGCATTGCCCCCCTCTCTCTCATCAATCACCTGCTGAAAATAACCCGTCTGTTCCGCCATCTTTCTATTTTCCTTCCTGCAGTATCTTCACTATCTGTTTCAGAATTACTGCTGCGTCATAATGCAGACAGTATACCATCAATTTCCCCTTTGTAAAAGCATCGGATGGGCGTCTTTAGCCTGCCCATCCGACGCGAAGCGGGCATCTCGCGGCCTGGCCGCTCGATGTCCGTTGGCCGGAAATTGTCCGCTCGTGCAAGCACGGCTGCCACTTTCCGGCCTTATCGCTCAAAAAAGGTGCGGGCTTACCGCACCCGCACCCCGTCATGAATACCTTCGGCATCCGCCCTGGCTATGACCCTGTCGTTCTCGGAGAGTCCGCCGGTGATGACGGCGTCCGTTCCGGTCTGGTATTCCGAGGAAATCTCCGTCTTCACGGCCCGGCGGCCCTGCACCAGGTAGACATACTGCTTCCCGTCCTCCTCGAACACGGCGTCCGCCGGCACAGTCAGCACATCTTCCCCCTCATAGAGGAGGAATCGCACCGTCACGCCGTAGCCCTCCTTCCCCGCCAGATCCTCCGGATTCTCCGGGGCTATCTTCACATGGACCCGGTATTCCGAGAGGCCCAGGGCGGAGGTTCCCGCGGAGGCAAAATCATATATCTCCGTGACATGTCCCGGGATCTTCTCATCCTGCCCCTTTCTGCTGACCGTGATCTCGCAGGGTCCGTTCACGGAAAGCCAGGGAACCACCGAGGTCAGCACATCCGCCTCCGCCAGGCATGTCTCCGCCGGCCGGATGCAGACAGTCTCCATCCCCTCCTGCACCGCAGACACCTGCTTTATGGGAAGGGATGTGATGATGCCGTCCTCCCCGGCCTTCACCTCGCAGCGTTCTATCCGGTCCTCCAGCTGCCGAAGTCTCGTGCGGCTGCCTTCCAGCTCCGCCTCCAGCATCCCGTTCTCGCTCTCAAAGAAGGTATCGTTCAGCTTATCGCCGGTGATCCCCTCCTTCTCCAGCTTCTCCATGAGGGTCCTGCTCTCCTGATACCGCTCCTGCGCCTGCCGGTACGTGCTCTCGGCGCTGCGGTACTGTGCCTCGGCCTGCTCCAGCTCAAGCCTTGCCGCATCACCGCCTGCCGCCAGCACCTGCATGCCCTCCCAGGTGGATTTCGCCGCCTGCATGGCAGACTCTGCCGCCGCCAGCTCCTTTCCCAGCCCGTCCAGATACTCCGCGGGGGATGTGGTCATGACCTGGCCTATCTTTGCCCGGTCCATCTGCGCCTCCAGGGCCCGGACGGCGCTCTCCGCCGCCTGCTTTTCAAAGTCATACAGAACAGGGTCGATCCGGTACAGCACCTGTCCTTCCTTTACCCGGTCATTCTCCGACACCAGGATCCCGGCCACAGGCCCGGAAACCTCCGACAGGATGGCTTTCTCCTCTCCGGAGGAGATGACCCCTTCCTCGCTGGCCGTATCCTCCACCGCCTTCCGGACTGCCTGCGCCGTCTCCGCCTTTATCCCGCTGCCCTTTGCAAAGAGACAGCCGGGAACCAGCACCAGCGCCGCTGCCAGAAGAAGCTTCTTCCTGAGCGTCATCTTCTCTCTCCAGAAGCGCAGAAGCTTCTCCCCGGAAAACTTCTCCGCGGGAAGCTTCTCCTTCGAACGCTTCTTCTGCGTATCCTCCGCAGTATTCTGCAATGTTTCTCTCTTCTCCTCAGATTCCGGCATTATTCTCTCCCCTTCAGCGCTTCAGTCAGGTCCATTCTTCTGATCATTCTCTGCTCCATAACCCAGGCTGCGGCCAGGGTAATCAGGCAGAACAGGAATGCGCGGATACAGGGGGAAGGATACGCCTTCAGGCTCACCCGGTAAGTATCCGAGAGCATCAGCTTTTCCAGAAGCCGGCGCACCGCCAGATTTCCGGGGAATCCCGCAAGAATCCCCAGCACAAAGAGCACCGCGTGCTCCCTGAGCAGCATGCCGCCGATCTCCGCCTCCGCTGCTCCCAGCACCGAGAGCGTCACCAGCTCATTCATCCGATCCCGCACATTCATCATGGATATGTTGTAGATAAGTATTCCCCCCGCCGCCACAGACATCAGGGCAAAGGCGTCCATCATGATCATCATGCTGCCCATCATGTCCGCATAGTTCTTCCGGGCCTGGTTCATATTGACCAGCCAGGTGACACGGGGAGAATCCGAAAGCTTCTCCGTCACCTCCGCCGCATGGGCCTCCCCGCAGCGGAGAATCGCCGTGTTGGCCGCGGGAGAAATCCCCAGGATGGAAGGGAACTCCATGATATCCATGTAGGCACCCTCCCCGAAGGGCTCATCGATAACGGCAGTTACGGTCACCCGCCGCTTCTCCGGCATGGCGCCGCCGATAAAGACCCGCACCGAATCCCCGGCCTGTACATGAAGCTTCCCTGCCGCGCCCCGGTTGAGAATCATTCCCTCCCCCGGCGGCTCATATATCCGTCCCCTGTTGTCCGCAATCCGCCAGAGGTCCGAGTTCCTGTTCAGTCCGTGGAGCAGCACATATTCCGTATGTCCCTCCGCGGAGATCTCCGCTGCCGTCACCAGTACCCCCTCCGCCTCGGTCACATGGGGCAGCTCTCCTGCCGCTCCGGCCGCAGAGAGAGGTGAGACATCGTGGTCCAGAGAGACCTGCATGTCATAATTCTCGATGACATGAAACTCGGTATCCAGCATCTCCTCCACCACCAGCGGGAAGGACAGAAGCACTGAGGAAAGCGCATAGGGAAATGCCACCGCCAGCACCACGAGAAATCCGCGGAACGGATTTCTCAGAAGAGACCTGGCCGCCATCCGCCCCATGGCGCTCATGCGGCGTCTCAGCTGCTCCGGCAGTTCAAAATAGTTCCCTGTCTCCGCCGCCTTCGGCCGCATGGCCATGGCCGGCGTGATCCCCAGCACATCCCGGACTCCCAGGAATACCGCAAGGCAGCTTGTTCCAACCGCCAGGCCCAGACCCAGAAGACGGCTTTCTATATAATCATGGTAAACCGGATCCGGGAGATTGAAGAATTCCACATACAGGGCGAACATATACCGTCCCAGAATCCCTGCGGAGGCCGCGCCGATGACTGCCCCCAGAACTCCGATAAACAGGCCCTCCAGAAGATAGGCCGACAGCATTTCCCCGTCGGTCATGCCGAAGGCCTTCATGGTCCCCAGGATGCTCTGGTCCCGGTCAATCATCTTCTTCATGACCACATACAGCATAAACACCGAGATCATCATGAAGATGGCCGGCAGGATCGTCCCCGTGGAGGTCAGCTCCCCGAACTCTCCCTTTACCATGGAAAAGCTGGCCTGATCCTCCTGTTTTACGATGGATTTAAGTCCCCAGGGGGAAAGCTCCGAGACCAGCTGCCTTCTCACATCCTCATAGGAGACGCCCTCCTCCAACAGGAAGGAAAGCTCTGTCCGGTTGTCGCTCCCGCAGATTTTCCGCATGGTCTCCCGGGAGATACAGGCGATATCGTAGGCCGCCCCGTCCGGCACCATAGCCCCCCAGGGCGGGACCGTATACACATAATCCGGCAGGGCACAGGTTCCTCTGAAGGACAGCCTGCAGGGCTCTCCCTCCACCAGGACCCGCAGCATTTCCCCCGGGGCAAAGCCGTAGACCTCCTGCATCCGTTTTCCCAGATACAGGGTGTCCGCCTCCATGCAGTCCGAAAGTATCGGCACATTAATCTTCTGGTCCTCCGAGACCGACATGAGATGTACCGTCACCATCCCTCCGATCCTGTCTGAGAGGAGACGCACATCCATGGCGGTCTTTCCGTCGGCGGAGGCGATTCCCGGGATCTCCGCAAGGCGCAGAAGCTCCTCCTCCGGGATTCCCTCCACCTCGGCGAAAATATCCGCCATATGCTGTTTCTCATAAAAAGATCCCAGCTGCCCGTCCAGGTTCCGGAGCGTATCCAGCATGGAAACCAGGATGAAGATCCCGATGCCGATGATCAGGATGCTTCCGAAGACCGCCCCCTTATTCCGAAGGGCCAGCCGCATCACATTTTTACGAAATAATCTCACAAAGCTGCCCCCCGCCTACCAGATAATCTCCTCCGGACGCTTCGGATGTGCAACCTCCTCCGTCCGCTCGATGATGCCGTCCTTAAAGTAAAACACCCGGTCCGCCATCTCCGCGATGGTCCGGTTGTGGGTCACCATTACCACCGGCTTCCGGTATTCCCTGCAGAAATCACAGATAAGGGACAGCACCTGCACCCCCGTGCGGCTGTCCAGGGCCCCCGTAGGCTCGTCACAGAGCAGAAGGTCCGGATTCTTGCACAGGGCCCTGGCGATGGCCACTCTCTGCTGTTCCCCTCCGGAGAGCCTGTTTGGAAAATGGTTCCGCCGTTCTGCAAGCCCCACCCGCACAAGAAGTTCCTCCGGATCCAGCGGATTTCTTCCCAGCTCCGCCGACAGGGCGATATTCTCCAGCGCCGTCAGCCCCGGCAGCAGGTTATAAAACTGAAAGATAAATCCCACGTGATTCCGCCGGTATTCCGTAAGCTTTCTTCTGTCATCCCACTGAAGCTTCTCCCCGCAGTACCATATCTCTCCGGAGGTGGCCGTCTCGATGCCTCCCAGGAGATTCATGGTGGTGCTCTTTCCTGAGCCGGAGGGGCCGAGGATCACCACCATCTCCCCGTCAAAGATGGAGAAGTCCACGCCCCGCAGCGCATGAACCGTCACCTCTCCCAGGGGATAGTCCTTTGTCAGTCCCGATACCCTCACAATCTCCTTCACTGTCTGTCACCCGAATCTTTCATCAAAAGATAGTTAGTTTATCTAACCTATGGATAAAGTTTAGCATACGAAAACCGTTTCATCAAGGGCAGGTGATTCTGCGCCGGCTTATCCGGCGTGTTTCCTCAGGAGGGATTCTACGCCAGCTCATCCAGCGTTTTTCCGTAGGAGGGCAGGAATTCTTCACAGAAATCCTTCACCTCCGGAAGCTCCTCCTGCAGCGCGAGAACCGCCTTCCATATGGTCCCCTTCGCTGTCCTGAACTCCGTGTTGCCCGCCTGCTCCTCCTCGATGCACTTGAGGTAGGCGGAAAGCTTGTCCGCCGCCTTCACCAGGCGCCGCATATACTTTTCTTCCCCGTCGGAGCCTGCCCGGAAGATCTCCTCATAGGCGGGCCGGAGGTCCTCCGGCAGCCGGTTTAGGAGCTTCGCCTCCGCGATGCGCTCCACTTCCTTATAGGCCTCCCGGATCTCGGGATTGTAGTACTTGACCGGGGTGGGCATATCGCCGGTGATAATCTCCGAGGCGTCATGATATATGCCGATGAGGGCCGCTTTCTCCGCATCCAGGGTATGTCCATGGCGGACATTCCCGATGGTGCACAGGGCATGGGCGATCATGGCCACCTCCAGGCAGTGTTCGCTCAGGTTCTCTCTGCGGGCATTCCGCATAAGCGCCCATCGGTCGATATATTTCATTCTTGAAAGGGTTGCAAAAAATGTATTGCTCATGCCTGTCCTCCCGGGTTCTGTTCTGTGCTGTGCCGGAAGGCTTCCTGGAGAGTCCGGTATGCCTCCGCAATCCGCCCCCGCTCTTCCGGGGGAACTGCCGCCAGCCCGGCGTCGCAGAAATCCTTTTCCGCCTGCTCGATGGCATCGCAGACCTTCCCCGCCTCGCTTCCGCCGTCCAGGCGCACCTTCACGCCGTCGCTGTGGACCTCCAGATGCACCAGCTGCCTCATGGCAAGCTTCTGGAGAACCGCCATCATGGCTACGGTGGAAAGTCCGGTGAAATCTTCTATCTGCCGGAGCTTCTGCTGTTCCCCGGCGTACTTCAGGTACAGTATCACCTTCATTTCCTTAAGATCCAGTCCGAGCCGCATGCCCTCCGATTCCAGATAGCCGTCAATCTCCTTCTGCATGTAATAGAGGCCGGTAAAAATACTGTTTCCCATGTTCCGGGATGCCAGCGGGATCACTCTCTCCCGCCCCAGCTTTTTCGACTTTGTCCCCGGGATCGCCGGAAGCACCATGTCATCCTTGGAATAGTCCACGAGAAAGCGCATAATCTCCGGCTGTCTCCTGCGGTACTCCTCCGCGGTATACAGGTTCTTATAGAAGTTCCGGTAGTATTCCACCACATTCAGCTTCATCTGTACGATGCTGGATACGTGCAGGCCCTGCTGCACCAGGGATCCTTCCGTCTTGACATAATAATAGACCGGTACATGCAGCGCCATGATGCGCTCGCAGTGCAGCACATACTCCATCCCGAAGATGAAATCCTCACACCAGGAGAGCTGGGGATCCATCCGGAGATGGAATTCCTCGACGATATCCCTGCGGAACAACTTGTTCCAGATGACCCCGTAGTAATAATCCGCCGGGTTCTTCATCATATAGTCGCCGTAGGCTTCTCTTGTCATCACGCCCGACACATCGATATCTCCCTTGTGGGCGGTGCGCTCTCCCACCACCCG
>JAGBNL010000009.1 GCA_017634415.1 Clostridium sp. | reverse complement strand
GGCGGCAGCGGATACCCTTACGGTGTCCGACTGCGTGAATCTGTTTTACAATCTCCTGAATACCAATACAAAAGAGAATGAGAATAAGACAAAAAGCAGCAATACCATTTACGGAGCCGCGCTGGGGTATGACGTGTCCGATGACGGGGAACTCAATCCTTTCTCAAAGCTGGAAGCGGACCTGAAGGGACCCTATGCGCTGAAGAAGGGCGGGAAAGTGCATTCCATCATTCCGTTTTCCGCAAATCAGGCCTCCTATTATCTGGACGGCAAAACCAGCTCCAAGGATGAGATTGAGGAAGCCGCGGAGAGCGAGGATGCGGTGGTTCTCTACTATAATAAGACCACAAAGATGGTTTATGCCTATTCCAGCGCAGGCAGCGTGGATTCCGAGGGCGAGGCGGTGATGGGAGCGGCAAAGGGAGAACTGAAGGCCATCTATTACAGCTCTGCCAATGTGATGACACCGACATCCATTGAACTCGACGGCACGGAATATTTTATTACCTCCACGGATATGCAGTATGCTTTCTCCGTATACGGGACGGTGGAGGTAGATGATGAAATTACAATTGTATGGGAGTACCAGACGGTGAACGGTGAGCGGCAGCCCTGCGTCATCGACGTGATTGATTAAGGCGGTGAATTATGGGAGATAAAATCCGGGGAGTCGTGAAGGCGATCGCGGGCAAAAAGAAGCTGTTCATGGTTCTGGCCGCTATGTTCGTGCTGGGCGGGGGCGGTTTCTACGCCTGGCGGACAGTACGGGGAGGGGCCGGAAAAGAAGAGAGCACCGTCCGGACCGGGCAGGTTACCCGGGAGACCATTGTTTCCTCCCTGTCGGCTTCCGGCACCATATCCCCGAAGGATACCTACGCCATTACGTCGATGGCCGAAGGGGAAGTGATCGAATGCAGCTTTGAGGCGGGGGACAGGGTGACGAAGGGAGAAGTGCTGTACCGCATTGATTCTACGTCCATGGAATCCCAGCTGCGTTCGGCGAATAACTCTCTGGAACGTTCCCGGAGCAATTACGCGGATGCGGTAAAGGATTATCAGGAGGCCCTGTCCCGGTTCGGCGGCAGTACCTACAAGTCCACCAGGACGGGATATATTAAGGATATCAAAATTGCCGCCGGGGACAAGATAAGCAACAACACCCAGATTGCCGAGATATACAATGATACCGAGATGGAGTTCAGGGTGCCCTTTCTGAATGTGGAAGCCATGCAGATTATTCCGGGGATGCCGGCGATCCTTACGCTGTCGGATACCCTGGAGCAGCTGGACGGTGTGGTGATTGCGGTGGCAGCGCTCGACGAGACCCTGGAGGGCGGACGTCTGGTGCGCTATGTCACCATCCGGGTGGCGAACCCCGGCGGTCTCACCACGGACATGGCCGCGACGGCCATGGTCGGCGTCTTTACCTCCGGCGGGGACGGAACCTTCACCCCGGTTGTGGACTCCATGATGGCCGCAGATCTGCCGGCCGCGGTGGAAGCGACGGATATCCTGGTCCATGCCGGCGATTATGTCACGGTGGGAAGTCCCATCTTTGCGATGAAGTCGGACGATGCCGAAGACCTGGTGAAAAGCTATAAGAATTCCATGGATCAGGCCCAGGAGAACCAGGAATCTGCCCAGAGCAAGCTGGATTCCACCCAGGACAGCTATGACCGCTATACCATCACCGCGCCGATCTCCGGAACGGTGGTGTCCAAGAATACCAAGGTCGGCGACAAGATCCAGAATTCCAACAGCTCCACCCAGATGGCGGTGATCTACGATCTTTCTTCCGTGACCTTTGAGATGAATATCGATGAGCTGGACATCTCCAATGTCCGTGTCGGCCAGAAGGTCGAGGTGGAGGCGGACGCTTTCTCCGGACAGAGCTTTGAGGGTGAGGTGACGATGGTCAGCATGGAGGGAACGGCGTCCAACGGTGTAACCTATTTTCCGGTTACCGTGACCATGACGGAGTTCGGAGGGCTTCTCCCGGGCATGAACGTGGAGGGGACCATTATCCTGGATTCCTCGGAGAATGCCCTGGCGATTCCGGCAGACGCCCTGCAGAGAGGAAACCGGGTCTATGTGAAGGATACCGAGGAAACTTCGGAAAAACACGGCAGGCCACAGGACGCGGACACTGCGGAAAAGCCCGGAAGGGAAGAGAATACGCAGGATACGGAAAAGTCCGGAAAGCCCGGGGATGCGGGAAATACGGAGGAATCCGGAAAAACCGCCCGGCGGCAGGAAGGCGGGGACCAGGAAAAAGCAAAGCAGAATACCGGCCGGGAGAGTACGGATGAGGAGCGGAAGAGCAATGTGCCCGAAGGATTCCATTCTGTCCGGGTTGAGACGGGGCTTATCAGCGATGACTACGTAGAGATCCTTTCGGGTGACCTGCGGGAGGGCGATGAGGTCTATATTACACAGACGACAACCCAGACCCAGACCCAGAACCAGAACGGCCAGCAGCGCGGCGGCATGGGCGGCATGGGCGGCATGGGCGGCACGGGCGGCGGAAACCAGGGCGGCGGACGCTCCGGCGGAGGCATGGGCGGACCGCCGATGTAAAGAAAGGGCAGTGCTTCGTGGAAGAAAAGAAAAACACAGAACCGCTGATCGACCTGCGGAACATTACGAAAATCTATAAAATGGGTGACGAGGAGGTTCGCGCTTCCGACGGCGTGAACCTCGTCATATACGAAGGAGAATTCGTCGCCATCGTCGGGCAGTCCGGCAGCGGGAAATCGACGCTGATGAACATTATCGGCGCGCTGGATGTCCCCACGGAGGGAGAGTACTATATCCGCGGTCAGGATGTCAGTCATATGAAAGAGGATGACCTGGCGGCGATCCGGAATAAAATGATCGGATTTATCTTTCAGCAGTATAACCTTCTTCCGAGAGACAATCTCCTGGCCAATGTGGAGCTGCCCCTCCTCTATGCCGGGATGGGCAAGGAAGAGCGGCAGAAACGGGCCATGGAATCCCTGCGCAGGGTCGGTCTGGCGGACAAGTGGATGCAGAAGCCGTCACAGCTCTCCGGAGGACAGCAGCAGCGTGTCTCCATCGCCAGAGCTCTGGCGGGCAATCCGTCCCTGATCCTGGCGGATGAGCCCACGGGTGCCCTGGATTCCCGCACCGGCGCGGAGGTGATAGGGTTTCTCCAGGATCTGAACCGGGAGGGCAACACCATCGTCATGATCACCCATGATAATTCCATTGCCCTAAAGGCCCGGAGAGTGGTGCGCATCGCGGACGGAAAAATCAATTTTGACGGGACGGCGGAGGAATACCGGGCGCTCCTTGCGGGCTGACGGGAGGAAGCATGTTTGTACAGTCGTGTATACTGGCACTGAAAAGCATATGGAGCAATAAAATGCGGTCCTTCCTGACCATGCTGGGCATCATTATCGGCGTGGCCTCGGTTATCATTCTGGTGGGACTGGTGAACGGACAGATGTCTGACATGAAAGAGACCTTCGAGAGCATGGGCACCAACCGCCTGAATGTCACTCTGATGAATCTCCGGACCCGTCTGGTCACCGTGGATCAGATGTATGACTTCTATGAGGAGAATGAAGAATACTTTGACAAAATGTCACCGACGGTAAGTGTCACGAGCACCGTGAAGATCGGAAGCGAGACCCTGGAGAGCACCACCGTCACCGGAGTCAGCGAGGATTACGATGCCATAGTATCCCAGGACCTTGAGGCGGGACGGTTTATCCGGTACGCGGATATTGCCGCCAGGCATAAGGTCTGCGTTGTCGGGTATTATGTGGCCGCGGAACTCTTCTCCGGACCGGAGGCGGCGCTGGGACAGATTGTGCACGTCAACGGTGAGAGCTACGAGGTGGTGGGCACGGTGGAGCGGCAGACCAGTGAGAGCGAGAAGGTCGAGGAGGGAGGAAGCGACGACTTTATCTATATTCCCTATACCGCGGCGGTAAAGCTGGCGAGAAACGGAAATGTGGGAAGCTATATCTTCACGATCCGGGACACGGGACAGGTGGAGGAGATCCGGCAGAAATTTACGGATTTCCTGTATCCCATTTTCCGGAATGAGAATCTGTACCGGATTACGGCCATGAGCGAGCTGCTGGATTCCATGGATACCATGATCAGCTCCATGTCTCTGCTTCTCGGCGGTATCGCGGGGATCTCCCTGCTGGTGGCCGGCGTGGGCGTCATGAATATCATGCTGGTATCGGTGACGGAGCGCACCCGGGAGATCGGTATCCGGAAATCCCTCGGTGCCAGACGGGGAACCATTCTGCAGCAGTTTGTCATTGAGGCGGCGGTGACCAGCTCCATCGGCGGCATCCTCGGCATCATCGTCGGCTGTGCCGTGACAAAGACCGCGGGAAAGCTGATGGGCATCGGCGCCTATCCCACCTTCGGTTCGATTCTGATATCCTTCGGCGTTTCTGTGGGGATCGGGCTGATCTTCGGCTATATGCCGGCCAGCCGCGCAGCCTCCATGAGTCCCATCGACGCGTTGCGGAGCGACTAAAGATGTGGTATGCTTAAATGACAGGAAAGATATTGTCATCCTCTGAAAAAGTCGGACAAAAACGGAGGGAAAGCATATGTTATATACAGGACTCGGGGCAGGACTCTTCACGGCAGATTATATGATGAAGGAGAAGGTGGAGCGGGAGAGACCGGAGAAATTCCCCAGGGAAGTGAAGGGGACGAACGGGAAGGTATATCTCTACCGGAACCACAATGACGGATTCCTCTTCGGCTTTCTGAAGGATCATAAGGATCTGGTGAAATATGTGCCGCTGACGCTGACCTCCGCCTCCGCCGGCATATGGCTCTATCAGATGAGCTCCGACAGGGCCCAGGCGGCGGATAAGCTGGGGTACACCCTGGTTACGGCCGGCGCCCTCTCCAACCTCACGGACCGTCTGAAAAGAGGCTATGTGGTGGACTGGCTCTGCATAAAGGAGAAGGGGCTGGATAAGGTGGTTTTCAACCTGGGCGATGCGGGTATCGCGACGGGCGCCGCCATCCTGGGAGTCTCCGCTCTGGCAGGTCCCCGGGGTGAGGAGAAAAAGCAGAGGAAGCTGGCGGCCCAGGCAGCGGTGGCTGCGGGCAGCATGAAAGCCTCAAAGAAGGCCATAAAGGCGGTAAGGAAGGCCCAGAAGGCCATGAACGCCGCGGAGCTGGCGGCGCAGTACGCCGCGGGAAAGGATACGGCGGAGCTGGCCAGGACCATCGCGGAAAAGAAGAAAAAAAGCCGCGCAAGAAAACTTGCAGCGGCCGGGCTTCTCTGGAAGATGCACAAAAAGAATACCACGAAGAAGAAATAACGCTTTGCCCGCCCCAAAGGGGCGGGAGCCCCGCTTCACAGCAGAGCGCCGATGACGGGGGCGAAGGCTGCGCGGTCCGGGACCATGACCCGGAGATTAAAGATTTCCGTCTTGCGGTTGAAGATGTCGAAGGAGTCCTGCACCAGCGGGTTCTCCGCCAGGGCTCCCGTGAGGACCACATTCCGGACGGGCGAGCCGTGAAGAGCAAAGAAGGAGAATACGCCCGTATTCTCAAATATCAGATGAAAGAGCGCTGCGGCGATGTCACAATTCGCCGCATCGCTTTTTATATTGCCGAAATTGGAGGCGGTCAGGTCCGGATCCAGATTGCTGCCGGCCCCGCCCTGCAGATCCCCGATCATGAGGTCCGCCTTGCGCCAGTTGCCCTGAACTGCCAGATTCACCAGCTCGTCATAGCTGTGAACTCCCAGGAAGCGGGAGGCAAGGCCTGTGATGGTGCCGCC
>JAGBNL010000096.1 GCA_017634415.1 Clostridium sp. | reverse complement strand
GCAGTCTGCTCTGTCACTGAACAGTGCTGCTGTTCCTTCTGTAATTAAGATATTACTACAGATTGCCTTTTCTCACAATGCCGGATAAATCGAGGAAGGGGTGATTAGCCCCCGGAGCGTCTCGTCTATGGTCATCCCATCGACTCCCGGCGCTCCCTTGTTTGCCTTCACTCTCTTAAAAGCACTGTCTTACTCCGGATACTTATCTTACAGCAGTATTCTGCTCCGGAAATTACTGCAGAATATGCACATCCCTCGTCTTCGGCTGTCCCAGCGGCAGAGATGTGTCACTGGGCCACCAGGTATTTACCGGATCAATGCTGAAGATGATGTGTTCCCCGTCGCTGTGGGCCAGGTCTGCACTGCTCACATCGATGAGGCGCACCTGTCCGCTTCTCGGCCCATCCACGCTCTGAAGCTGCATCTCCTGTGGAGTATCCAGCACGATCAGGCGGTAAGTCCTGCCGTCGTTATATCCATTTCCCCGGTTCGGATCCGGCGCTCCCTGAAGAGCCTCCACCTCGCTGACGGTATAGGTCCCCAGCGTTCCCCTGAATACAATCCGGTTCCCGTCTGTTGGAAGCGCATTCTGCGCATTCTCTGCTCCTGCAGACGTTCCGGAGGAAAAGGAACTGTTATTACCCGCCGCAAGAAGGGATGTATCTCCTGCATCCCTCCACGCAATCTCCTCAAATACAAGATCTCCGGAACTCTGATCGATTCGTCCTGACCACAGTCTCTCCCAAGTAAGCCGTTCTCCCTGAAGGCGAATCCGATTCACATCCATCATGCCGGTTCCCGCGGAAACCTCCGTAAGCTGAAGTCCCATGTGGTTTGTCCCAAGGCTCAGTCCCCCGCGGTATCCTCCTATTGGGGCTGCCCCCATCAAGAGAACCTCCGACGGCTGGGCAATGGTTCCGGAAGCGTCATCATACTGGAATACCCGCACATGCTCCATGTATTCTTCCGTCTCACAGGACAGAAGAAGGGCCGGCAACGGGGCATTCTCTTCCATCTGTACCAGTGCGTACCGGTACTGTCCGGTGGGTCTCTCTGTTCCGATGTCATAGTTATACGAGGCGGCTCTCTCCACGATATCCCGGTAGAGAGACATCGCCTTCTCCTCTTCCGACTGCGGCTCTGCGGATTCTTCCGGAACCGGCACTTCTTCTCCCGCGGCGGTCAGAATCTGCCAGGCCTCCCAGCCTGTCCCTTCACAGACCCGCTCCAGCAGATCCTCATCCTCCGAGATGGCACGAAGAGCCAGAGCCGGCAGATCCTCCGGCGAGATCTCCCGCACCTCCATCTCGATATGCCCGGAGGGTGCAATATCCGCCGGAATCACTCTCAGCCTGTGTCCTGCTGAGACATCCGTCTCCAGGGCATGCGCTGAATCCTGTTCTTCTGCTCTCACGCGGACAGTTCCGTCCGTTACGATAAGCGTGTCTTCTCCGCTCTCCGCGGCAGTCACATAGCCGGAGGTGCCGCGAATCCCCAGCACCATGGTGGAGGTGTGAATCTCGAATTCCTCCTTCTCCCGGAGCTTCTCCTTCACGTTGAAAAACAGATCTCCTTCCACCAGATTAATCTCAATCCAGTCACCGCCTTCGTCCTGATAGAATTCCGCTCTGCTGTCCGCATCCAGCAGAGCCGCCTTCGTATCATCCAGACTCACGCCGGCAAAGCTCTCCTTCCCGGTTCCCAGAACATCACCATTCTGAAACCGCAGGTCTTCCTTCAGGGTACGTTCCTTTCCGTCCTGATTGCTAAGCCGGACGCTGCCCTCAGCCCTTTCCAGGCGCATGGTGGTCGCCCTCATGGATTTTGCACAGCCGGCAGTCATCAGGGCGGCAAACAGGAGTATGGCCAATACCCCCGCAGTGTATTGCAGTCTTCTCATAATGAACCTCCGCAGGAAGCAGTGATGTCAGGATAATCTGTCTTTACTTTCCGGAAGTCAGCTGAATATAGAGATCGGAATACTCCTCGGAAAACTCGTATTCTCTGGTATTTTTCTCATATCCCTCCGGAACCTTCAGGACATGGGCGGTATAAGCGCCCTCATCTGCCTCGAAGGAAGCCATGCCGTCCGCATCCGTCTTCTGCAGCGTGCAGGTGACATCAGAACAGAACTGCACCGAAGCATCCGCCACCGGCTTTCCCTCTGTGTCGGTAACGAAAATCCGGTAGATCCCGGCGTCATTTGCCAGAACCTCTCCGTCCTCATGGACCACCGCCGGGGCCGCTGTCTCTTCCGGCTGCTTTCCACCGCAGCCTGCGGCAAATGATGCGGAAAGCGCCGCCGCCAGAAGCAGTGCGGATAATTGTCTTTTCATAATAAAACCTCCTGTTCTTCTCCGGCCTGTAACCCGAAAACCATAACATTCAAAACACATTCGCAAAAGTTGTAAATATGACGAAACGGAGATGCCAGAAAGCATCTCCGTTTATCAGGAATGGGCGCGACGGGGCTCGAACCCGTGACCTCCCGCGTGTGAGGCGGACGCTCTCCCGGCTGAGCTACACTCCCAATGCAAAAATGATTCTACCACGTTCTTTTTTCAAATTCAAGCCCCATTGCATATTCTTTCTGAATTGATTATAATAAACGGAGAACGTGAGAAAAAGGAGTGTGGCGACGATATGGGGGATGTAAGGGGAGAGGCCTGGAGCGCCATCCGAGAAGGAAACAGTATTGTGGAAGGGCTGATCGCCCAGAAGCACTATAAAGAAGCGATGATCAACGCCAGAAGCACGCTGCAGACGCTGGTTACGGATCTCTGCGAGAGAAACGGCATCGAAGAGCGTAATCTGGTGGACATGATCAATGCCCTCAATGAGCAGGGTATTATCGATGATACGACCTATGAGCACTATAACAAGATCCGCATGCTCGGCAACCGCGCCGTGAATGAGGATGACAACAGTGCATACAACGCGTCGCAGGCGCATCACCTCCTGTCCCAGGAGATCTACGCCTACGCGAATATGATATCCGGCAGGAACAGCGCGCGGGATGAGGAAGCGCGTCCGGCGAGACCCGCCCGCCCGGCAGCGAAGCCTGCCTCTGCAGGAACCGCAGCTCCCGCAAGAAACGCAGGGGCAAATGCTCCCGCCGCGAAGGCTCCGGCTGCAAAGCCTGCTGCCACGGCCTCCGCTAAGAGAAGCTCCGCCCCCGTCAGAGATGAGGGCAGTTCCGTCGACCTTCCCTATGAGAAGGACAGCGCACCCAGGAAACGTCCCGCCTCCGCAGCTGCGGGCGGCCGGAACCTGACGGACCGCGACCCGGCCGACAGACCCAGAAAGAGCGCTTCCGGACAGAGAAGCGGCAGAACCGCACAGCGGAATCTGAGCCGCGGACCGGCGATTGACCCGGGCAGCATCCTGAAGCCGCTGCTTCTTCTGGCCATCATCATCGTCCTCATCATCATCGTGCGGCTGATCAAGCCGCCGAAGGAGCAGGTTCCGGAGACCACAGAGCCTGTTACGGTTGAGGAGACCATCGAGACCGAGCCCACCACGGAAGCTCCCACAGAGCCGCCGGCTCCGGTGATGGTGAAGACCACCGACCGCGTGCGTCTGCGCACAACGCCTTCCACGGACGACGCCAACAACATCGCCGCCACCGTGGATAAGGACACCCAACTGGAATTTGTCCGGGATGAAAACACCGAATGGTCGGTTGTCCTGGTGAACGGCGCAGAGTTCTACGTCAGCAAACAGTTCATTACACCGGCAGAATAACGGAACAACGTAATGAAATATTGTAATGGCAGGATTCCGGACAACCGGATCCTGCCATTTCCAAGTTTCTCTGCTGCCCGCCCCAAAGGAGCGAGTACCCTGCGGATCCCCGCGATTCAAAAGAACGCCGCAGGCGTTCCTACTCTTTACAAGGAGTTCATATAGATGCACAGCCAATTCAGACGGGCTCTCGCCTCCCTGATCGCGGCTCTCCTGCTTGCCGCGGGCACAGTCCCGCAGACCGCGTACGCAGACGACGAATGGCCCTCAGACTGTTATATAGACGCCAGCGCCGGCATCGTCATGGATGCCTCCACCGGCGTTGTCCTCTACGGAAAAGACATTCACAGCACCTACGCGCCCGCCAGCATCACCAAGGTTCTGACGGCTCTTATTGTGCTGGAACAATGTGACCTGAACGAGACGGTGACATTTTCCAGAAGCGCCGTGAACAACGTGGAAGCCAACAGCAGCACCGCCGGCTACGAGTCGGGGGATTCAGCCACCGTGGAGACGCTTCTCTACGCCCTTCTCCTCAAATCCGCCAACGAGGCGGCCAATGCCCTGGCGGAACATGTTTCCGGCACCACGAAGGATTTCGCGGTCCTGATGAACGAGAAGGCGAAGGAGCTTGGCTGCGTGGATTCCCACTTTGCGAATCCCAGCGGCCTGAACAACGCGAACCACTATGTCAGCGCCTATGATATGGGGCTCATCACCGCCGCGGCGCTGAAGAATGAAACCTTCGCCCGCATCGTGGGCACGCCCTACTACGAGCTTCCGCCCAACGGCAAATATCCGGACGGCCAGGGGATTTCCCCCGGCAACAAGATGGTCAAGTCCAACTGGAAGGACCAGTACCGCCCTGATGTGATCGGCGGAAAAACCGGCTACACCTCCATCGCCATGAACACCCTGGTAAATGGAGCCAGACGGGAGGACTTCACCATCGTCACCGTGGTACTCCACAGCGACAACACCCAGTATGAAGATACGGCGCGAATGATGGATTTCGCCTTCGCGAATTTCCAGTCGCTTCCGGCTGCCGGCGCCGGCACGGATTTCTCCTATCTGGAGGATGATCTGACCTTTGCCGGCATGAAGCTGGGGACCATGACGGTTCCCGCCATCGACAGCGAAAGCCGCATCACGATACCGAAGTCCGCCCAGGCGGGAGAACTCACCTGGAAGCTGGACTATACGGCCAGAGAGGACGCCCCCGCCGGAGCAGTGGGACAGATTCGGTATTATCTGGGAGATACCCCGGTGGGCAGCGCCTGGCTGACCCTCAGAACCTCCGATGAGCAGTATTCCTCCGACCCCGTGGTAAACCGGGCGGTTCAGTCCGTGCTCGGCACCCCGGAAGAATCTTCGGACGATGTTTCCGAAGAGGATAAGGACGCCGGAGCCCATTCCTCCGACAGTGACTCTCCCGTCCTGGT
>JAGBNL010000095.1 GCA_017634415.1 Clostridium sp. | reverse complement strand
GAACCTTCGGGCACCGACCTCAGGAATCCGACCGGCGTGAATAGTCGTCAACTCACATACTATAGCACACGGTTTTGTGTATGGCAAGTGAATTTTTACGTAAAAATCCCGCCGATTGTCCGGCGGGAAGTCTCTCGTCTATTCAACGCGTTTCGTCATAATACTGCACAGGCGCCGCGGTTCTTTATTCCACCATCCTGAGTCTCCGGCAGAATACCGCATACCTGGTCTTTCCGCCCGGCGTGCAGGTAAAGAGGGTCAGATCTCCTCCGGACGCCTCCCGGATGATATCGGCAGAATCCGCGGCCATCACCTCCATGCCGCAGATCACGTAGCGGAAGCGATTCCCGTCCATGTCAGAGAAGGATATCTCCGCACCGCAGCGAAGCTCTGTGAGCCGCCCCAGATGGGCCGGGTAGTTGTGCCCGCAGATAACCATGTTGTCCAGATAGGCGGAACCGCAGTATCTGCAGGGTGCCGTGCGGAGTCCCTGGTAGCTCCAGGTCTCCATCACGGGGAGCTCCAGTTCCAGCGCCGGAATGTACAGTATTCCGATGAACCGCTCTCCCTCTATTTCCACCGCCGGCATGGGCATCTCCGGATTGGCCCAGTATGCCGGGATTTCCATTCTTTCTTCCTGTTCTTCACCTTCTTCCTCTTTTCTCCGGACTTCATTCTCTATTCCCGCCGCTGCTTTTCCCGCGGCGAGCGCCGCTCTCCTTCCGTCCAGCAGGTTCCAGGCTGTGAGAAGCAGGGCACCGCTGAGGAAAATCGGCACCGGCCACCAGAGCTGCCCGGTCTGGGGAAGCTTCCTGCCCTCTCCCAGAACCCCGGCAGCCCGGTATTCCGGCCGCTGCGCCCCGAGAACACCTCTGACCGGAGAATCCTCTGACAGAGTTCTCTCCGGCCGCGCCGGATTCCCTGCAGATTTCGAAGCTCCCGTCTTTTCTCCCCGCCCGCTGCCGCCTTCCTGTCCGGAGGACACAGGGGGCGTGACTGTCTCCTTTTTCATCTGAATTCTCATTTCATCCTCATTCCCCGTGCGGATAACGGAAGGGAGAAAGCGGACCTTCTCCCCCTCCTTCCGCAGATCCTCTGCCAGAACCAGATAAAACCGGTTTTTCCCCAGCAGGAGGACTCCCTCCGTCCTGCTGCCGGTCTCCGCCTTTGCAGACGGTTCCGTGCCCGTCAGACGGACGCTCTCTGCCACAGTTTCGCCGAGTGTGCGAAGCGTCTCCGCGTCAGAGAGGTCCGTTCCGGGTGCAGGCTCAATGGCATAAGCCGTTATCACGGAATCCGGAATTCCGGATTCCGCGGTAAGTCTCATGGTTTCCTCCCCGAATGCGGGAAAGCAGAGAAAAAAAGTCATGATTACAGCTGCCAGGATTTCTCTTCCGGCAGATCGTTTCCCCGGGACCGGGAAATGTCTTCCCGGAGGATTCCTCTTCTTAATTCCATCACACACCGCGCCGTTTCCTTCCCCGAAAGAACAGGAGGCCTCCTGCCATCATGAGGATCGCGCCGCCGAGATAAAAGAGCCCGGTTCCCATGCCGCCGGTGGAGGGAAGGAGCGCGCCTTTCTCATTCTTTACTTCCAGCGAAACGATCCCCTCATCTGCCTGATTCCCGGTCTGCAGAATCTCTTCCTCCGTCTTTCCGCTCTCCAGTGTATATCTCCACTCCGCCGCATCATCCGCCGATGCGACCGTCTCCGGCACCCGGGCAGCGAGAGTCACGGTGATGGGATCCTTCAGAAGGTTGTAGCCGTCAGGCGCCGCAATCTCAGTGATGGTATAGGTTCCCGCACCCAGACCCCTGAATTCCAGGATACCGTTTTCATCCGCGATTCCCGCTGCAGTCACGGTCTTTGTGTCGCGGAGCTGGCTGGTTACCTTCGCATATCTGGTGTCCGTGCTCTCATAGAGGTCCGCAGCCCTGCTCTCTCCGGGATCCTCCTGGGTATAGCTTCCATCCTTCAGCCTGTACCAGCTGCCGTCCGCATCTTCCTTAAAGGTGGTGCTGATAATCACTTTGTTCAGGCTGGTGCCTGTGAGGGTGAACTGGGCACCCGCAAGCTTCTTCGCGGTATCCGCCGCATCCACCTTGGCAAGGCGGATGCCCGAGACATAGGTAAGCACCAGGTCCTTCGGCGTTTTGCCCGTCACGTTATGGTCCTCATCAGAAGGCCTGTCCGTCCCCTCCGGCGTGATATTCGGATTGTTGGAATACTCCAGCTGCGCCTCATTCTCATTGCCAGAAGTGCCGATTTCCGCATGCTCATTTACTGCGGCACCGTAAGTAATGAGGATCTCCTCATCCGCGTCATCCTTATACTTGTTCAGGAAATCTTTAAACACGATCTCAAAGGTGCAGTCATCGTCCAGGTCTTCGGTCACCACCTGAAAATCTGCCGCGGGAATCTCTGAACCGCCCACGGTGATGTGCACACTGCCCGCATCGAAGGTCAGCCCCGCCGACAATGTATCATGAACGATAAAGAAATACTTCTCATACCCGTCCATATGGGGCACCCTGGATGTGAGCTGATAGCGGACGGTATCGCCGATATTTGCCCGGCTGGCGTCCACCGCCGTATCCTCCCCGGAAGCATCCGCCTCCAGAATCTTCTTCTCCAGCGACGGGGCATCCGCCTTGGCCGTCACCGTCACATCCCCCACCACCTGGAGCATGTACCGGGTGGCAGCATCTCCCTCGGGATAGGTTCCGGAAGCCGGCGTCTTATCCTTGATGAGATAATATCCGTCACCCGTCACATCGATGGTGTAGGGACTCTGCGTTTCTTCCGACGTGCCGGCCGCGGTTCCCGAGGTGTGCTTCCAGGCCAGCTCCCCGAAACGGTCCAAGAGCCTGTCCCCGGAGGCAGTCTTCCCGATTCCCTCCAGCACGGCTGCCGCTCCCGCGGCGCCTGTCACTTCCCCGAAGGCATCCCTCAGAAGTTCATCCGTCTTAAGCTCCGCAAGGAGCGCGTCGCCGTTCACGCCGCTGCCCCAGGCCACATTGGAGAGAATGTCCTTCTTCGCGCTTCCCGTGCCCTCCTGGGTCCAGTCTCCGGAAAACACCTGATATGCCTCATAGACATGGTCCTTTCTGCTGTTTTCGATGGTGATGGTGTGCTCCCGCGTATTTGCCTGTGCTGTCAGGGTGCTCCCCAGCACCAGTGCAGCCGAAAGAATAAACCCCCAAAGTTTTTTCTGTCTCATAGAAACCTCCTTTTCACTGTTTCAAGCCTCTCCCCATGACCTCTGCCCGACGGAGGCCGGGATGACGTCACGGAACCTCTGTTTCTCTGCGCTTTATGCGGGATATCTCCGCAGCAGCACACCGGCCGCCGCCAGCGCGATGCCCGCGAGAAGAATAAGGGAGCTTCCTCCTCCCCCCGCCGCCGGCAGAACAACCTGCATGGTATTGCGCACAGAAACCGCTGTCACACCGCCCTCAGTTCCGAGGACGGTGACCATAGGGTCCTGCGGTGTCTCCTCCCCGGGGACATTTCCCAGAACCACTTCCCAGGTCTTCTCCGGAAGCTGATATCCTCCCGGCGCACGCTTCTCCCAGAGCCGGTAAACGCCCGGGATCAGGTGCTCTGCCCGCACCGTTCCGTCCTCCCCGGTTACAAGGAGCTCTGCATTCACCTTCCGGAATCTCTCCGACGCCTCCGCCCCGGGAAGCGTCACGCCCTCCGGACCATCTCCCGCCTCCAGACGCAGGTAAAGGTCAAATCCCGCGCCCGGAAGGACCTTCGTCTCATCGGTGCTGTCCACCTTCAGAATCTCCAGCGTAAGATCCGACACCTGGATGACCGGATGAAGATAAGGATCCTCATAGAGCCGTCCCCGGACGCTGTAGGTGAAGACTGCCGAAGCGTCGGAATGGAATCCGGGATGTCCCGTGCTGGTGGCATTTTCCCCATAATCTGTCTCCCTGGGGAACCGTTCCGAAGAATCCCCCGTGACGCCGCTGTAGCCGTCCCCGCCGGAGGCGGTCTCCGCCGCGTATTCCTCGTAGGCGGTTTTTGTGGTCTTCACATTGAAGGACAGTGTGTATACATAGTCTTCCTCCAGCACATAGTCCGGTTCAAACTCCGCCCGCACCGTCTTTTGGCCGTTGTAAACCACCCTTCTGAGCTTTCCTTCTCCGGCCCCGGTCAGGGCGCCGTTCTCCCAGAGTACTATCGCCTCCTCTCCCTCTTTTTTCATCGTGACCAGAAAGTCCGGCCGCTCTTCATACACATCCACGTAAGGGCTGAGCTCGTCGGAGATGACCGCATGGCTCACTCTGGATGCGAGAATCATATCCTCGAAGGATTCCTTCAGCTCCTCCCCCGTAGCCGCAGTGTAGAAGGCGCCCCGGTTTCTTATCATCTCCCGCAGCACCATGTCGTAGGTATATCCCTCCTCCATCTCCACGGAATCGGCGGTTTCCTGTCCGCCCAGAAACTCCGGCACACAGATGACTGCGGACATATCCTGGTTGGAAAATGCCACCGTGCTCACATTTACCTTCGGCCACTCTGCCTGAAAGCGCTCCACCGCCTCCAGGGTCTTCGGAATCACCAGCCGCAGGTTCTGCACCGTCTCCACACCGACACTGCCGTAATTTCCGGAAGGTCCCGAAACCTCACTGACACCATTCATCACGTAGCCGCCCGGGAGTCCGTTTTCAGTAACGTACTCCGTGGGCACACCGTCGCTCATGAAGAGCACATAGGTGGGATAATCCTTCCGTTCCGCAGGGATCCGGTGAAGCAGCTCTGATGTCATCCGCAGAGCCATATCATAGTTTGTTCCTTCCGCAGGATGACCGTTCAGAATCACCTCCCTGATGTCATCCGCAGAATCCGTCCAGTCACAGGCGATGGCGGTGTTCTCCTGGTACATCCAGGAAAATGTCACCAGACTCATCCTGTTGTCGGGATCCGAGAGAATCAGGTCGATGATCCCGTCCTGCTCCGCAGGACAGACTGTATCCCTCAGAACCTCATATCTGGTCTGTCCGTCCATGTAGTAGCTGTCTCTCCGGGGATCATCGTCCCTGGGGTTCATGGAGCCGGAATAGTCCAGCACCAGCACCACATTCAGCGGAAGGGTCTCATTCACCGTCCCCGCATCCAGATACAGCCGGTACAGGTCTGTGAGGTCGGCCGCCCCGTTATCCAGGTCCGTGTCCGGGTTCTCCGCCCCGTCCCGGAAGGCGTCGATGGTTTTCCTGTGGGGAATCACCACCTTGGGATCCGGGTGTTCCGCCCGCCTGTTGTCGATAGAGGCCTCCAGCTCCCAGTTTCCCGAGGACCTGCGGTAAACCCGGAACAGCGCGCCGGCCCCCTTTAACATCGTCTCCCCGTTTCTGCCGAGAGCCTGGCTTCTGGCGATTTTCGCCCCGATCTCCGCTTCTATTCCCGTTTCATCCGCCTCCGCGTCCGCGGGGAAGAAGGCTCTCCTGGTGGAAGCCGGATTCTCCCGCATCGTATACACGTAGGCGCCGTTCACCCTGTCAAAGGACAGCATCTCCCCTGTTTCCGCGTTCGTCATCTCAAAGCCCCGTTCTCCTTCGCTGAATATCCACTGGGCATCCACTCCGGGGTCGATGATATAGTCATGACAGAGTACACCCTCAATCCGTCTCGCCCTGGTCTGCCGGTCCAGCATCCGCATGATGATGGGGCCCTCTCCTCCCTCCGCGGTGGGCGCCATCCCCTCCGCGGCCAGCACATAGGTCTCTCCCTCTTCCAGCGACATGGCAGGCACCCAGTAATCAAACCCGTCCGCGCCGCCGCTGTAGGTATAAAAGGGGACATACCCGGATGGCACATCTTCCGATACCCGGTAATCGATGACTCCCTCCCCGTCGGTCAACGGAAGTCCCGGAAATACCGCCTCCCAGTGGTTCTCGCTGCTTAACACCGCGGTCTCCCCCGTATCGGCGCCATTTGCCAGAAGACGGACCGTCACCGCATCGCCCGTGTGGGCAGCTGCGCCGTCACTCCAGCTCTTTGTCACGTGCACATTCAGCTTCTTTGCCCCTGCAGTTTTCAGAAGCCGTGAGGGAGAAGCGGGCAGGAGCCCTGCCAGCAGACGGGATATGCCCAGCTCCGAGGGCGAAGCCGCCAGGCTCCGGAACCGCAGAGACAGTCCGGATTCCGTCGCCCGAAGCCCCGAAAGGGAGGAAGGCGTTGCCCCGTATTCCTCAAGAGACGAAGGGCTGGCCCGCCCGCCTTCCCTGCTCATCCGTCTGCGGAAGGCGTGATCCGGTATGCCCAGGTCATACTCCAGCCAGACCTCCTCCGGGCCTCCCTCGTCATCCTCGATAATGAGGGACTGACCTCTCCTGCCGCTCACATCTCCCGATGCCGTAACGCCAAGAAAGTGCATGGAAAACAAAGCCGCCAGAAGCAGCGCTCCCGTCCTTCTCAGACACTGTATTCTGTTGTATTTCATCTGACATCCATCGCCCCCTTCCCCAGTACAAAATCGGCCGATATTACGTACTAAGAATTTCCGCGAACAGCGGAATGACACAATAATTAATTGTTGATGCAAAAAGACTATCAAGACCTGATAGATTTGATTGGTAAGCCCCATTATAGGCTCCCGCCGGAGATTCGGCAAGATGGGATAATTACCGAAAATCAGGGCTGAACTGTCTTCAAAAACCCTGAAATTTCGTAACATTTTCACGAAAATTATTTTTGTGCACTTTTACATAACAGGCTGGATGTCTCTCAGCTTTTGAGACCCCTGCCTGAAAATTATCTGTTGACTTCTCTGATTCTCTCTGATATAGTACACGTCGAACTGAATAAGTGGCGCAGAAGTTTTTAGGAAAGGATTCTCTCCGGAGAATCGCCGAAGGAGTAACACTCTCAGGTGTCGAAAGACAGGGACTAAAGATGGAGCAGCTCTGGAGAATCCCGTACAGGGTGCCGAAGGTGCAAGGGAATCACACTCCCGAATCTCTCAGGCAAAAGGACAGAGTTTTATGGTTCTGCTAATCACAGGGCCGTCTACGCCGCGTGTTTTTTGTAAACGCGGTATTTTTATGCCTTCCGGCATGTCCGGCCGGGCGCATTCTTTCCTTCTCCGGATTTTCCTCCGTTTTATAATCCATCCCCGAACAGATCCCTCCCGGCTTTCCGTGCTGCCGGAAGTCTCAGTTCTCACCTGCGGGACAGCCCCGCGATGGTGAATACATCATGTTCTACAGGAGGATCTTTCACATGGATGCACTGAACAGTCTCGTTGTTTCCGTCGATGACCAGGTCTGGAACATACTGCTTTTCCTGCTCGTCGGCACAGGTCTCTATTTCTCCATCCGCACAGGATTTGTACAGATACGGAAATTCGGTTCCGCCTGGAAGCGGGTTTTCGGCAGCTTTTCCATGAACGGCGCAGCCGCGGGCAAGGACGGCATGAGCTCCTTCCAGGCCCTGGCCACCGCCATCGCCGCCCAGGTAGGTACCGGCAATATCGCAGGATGCGCCACCGCGCTGGTCTCCGGCGGCCCCGGCGCCATCTTCTGGATGTGGATTGCCGCATTCTTCGGCATGGCAACCATATACGGCGAGGCGGTTCTCGCACAGAAAACCCGTGTGCGTGATGAACACGGCCACATCACCGGCGGCCCGGTCTACTACATCAGGAAAGCATTTCCCAACGGATTCGGCACCTTCCTGGCTCACTTTTTCTCCATCGCCATCATCCTCGCCCTCGGATTCATGGGCAATATGGTACAGTCCAACTCCATCAGCGACGCCTTCCATACCGCCTTCGGCGCGCCGAAGATCGCGGTGGGCGTTGTTGTCGCCCTGATCGCGGGCTTCATCTTCCTGGGAGGAATCTCCCGCATCGCGGCCTTCACGGAGAAGAT
>JAGBNL010000001.1 GCA_017634415.1 Clostridium sp. | reverse complement strand
ATGTACCGAAGAATGCAGATCTCTGTGACAAACGCCAGAAGGACTGCCGCGGAGAGTCCCATAATGGAGAGAAACACGCCGAAGCTGCTTCTGTTTTTCCCGGTTTCCTGATCGCCGGATGCCTGCCCTTCCGCCTTCTTCGGGGATTCCTTCCCGGTGCTCCATTCATACACCAGGTGGAATACCACATAGGTCAGGAGAAAAGAAAGCCAGGTCTGCGCAGTCCATGGGCCGCAGATCCTGCTCAGCTTCAGGAGCGCAAGGCCTTCTCCCCCGACAAAACTCAGAGCGAAAAGCCCCCGAAGGTTCAGGGGCGTCCCGCTCTTCTTCCAGTCACTGACAAATAGCCATCCCGCGGCAGCCATCAGCCCCGCGCCGGCCATCAGGTGATGGCCGCTTACGGAGAGCAGGACGCCTGCCGCATAACAAAGGAGATAAACTGTCATAATTCGTTTTCTACAAAGGCCGCCAGGTCCTTCAGCGCATCCACTTCATCAATGCCCGTGCAGGTGATCTCGAAGGAATCTCCGCACCTGATGCAGGCGCCGAGCACACTCAGGACACTTTTGGCATTGTAGCGGGAATCCCTGACTCCCAGCTCGATATCGGAGGAGAAACGCATCGCTCTGCTGCAGAGACGCTCTGCCGGCCGCAGATGCAGCCCTCCCGGTATCTTCAGAGTTACTGTTGTACTTATCATGACTGTCCCTCTGCCGAAGCCGCTTCCGCACTTCCCGTTTCCGCATGGGATTCCGAAGCCGCTTCCGCCGCCGTCTCTTCTGCCGCCGCAGAGGATTCGGATGTCTCCGCACCGGTTTCTTCTGCTGCCGAAGACTCTGCTTCTGTCTGGGCGTTCCGCTCACGGATATGCACGGTCACTTCCGGATTTCCCGTCTGAACACAGTTTTCCGGGAGCGAGAGTATAACTCTTACCTGGTGCGTTCCCTCCTGCAGCCCGCTCACATCGGCCGCCGGGCTGACGCTGCTCACGGTCAGCTGCTCCACATCTTCCGCAAGT
This sequence comes from Clostridium sp., assembly GCA_017634415.1. GTDB lineage: Bacteria > Bacillota > Clostridia > Lachnospirales > Lachnospiraceae > Clostridium_R. The sequence goes on along the minus strand of JAGBNL010000001.1, from coordinate 25,948 downwards.
CCGCGGACGGTTACCCCGACATTGCCGGCTTCCACACCGTAGCTGTAGGCATCATTCTCACCCGTCAGCGTGATATCGCTGGTGCGGACGGTGATGCTTCTCTCCTCCAGTGCCTCCACCTTGAGCGTCACCGGGATAACATTGCTGGCAAGACCCGTCGCCGTAACGCCGGAAGGCAGGTAGGAACTGATATCCACTTCCGTGGTCACATCTGCCCTTGCCCCTTCCACATTCAGCGCCGGGTTCTGAATCCGGATCTCGGAGATGGTGCTCATGGTCTGGGCCGTTCCCGCCGCAGTGATGGATGGTACTGTGGTCTCTGCGCCCACAAAGCGGTATCCGTCCGCCACGGTGCCGGCCACGATAAAGTTCAGCGGGATATTCTTAAGCTGCAGCACCTGCATGCTGTAGGCCGCCTCTTCATTCAGAAGCCTTACGGACTCATCCATGGTCAGTGCGTTGCCGTTGGCGTCATAGAATCCCGGCACGGCAGTACCGCTGATGTCGGAGCTGGCTCCGCTCACATCAAACTCTATGCCCACGGAGCTGATCTGCCCGACGAGGGACTGGGGGCCCTTTACCGTCACAGAATCAGGATTCAGCGACACGGCGCCGGCCATGTATCCGTCATGCACCGTTCCCTGAGGATAGGCTTTCAGGGCGAATTCCTTCGTCTGCAGCGGTTCTGTCTGGATACGGAGGACTTCCGGAGAGCGGACCGTCGGACCGGATTCTATCAGGTCCTCATGGTTCACCACTTTCACAGTGATGGGAATCGCTCCCGTAACGTCATACATGTCCGCGATATCCGCCGAAGCGTAGAAATCGTCCGCCTTTATCTTATATTCATCCTTGGTCTTTGCCTTGAAGCTGATGGTCGCCGTGCTTTTTCCGATGACCTCATAGGTCATGTTTGCCTTTTCCAGCACCTCCGCGTTCACGATGCTGACCGGAACTTCCCGCGTGACGGTCTTGCTGGGATTGGCCACATTCACCACCCCGAGCCACACCAGAAAAGCCAGCAGTATCGCCGCCAGCTTCAGGCCCAGATTATTCAGCAGCTTTCCCTTCATCTTTCTTCCTCTTCTTCCGGAGCATTCCGAACACGGCGGAATCCTCTTCCTCTCTCACCATTTCCCGCTTCAGCAGGGTTGTCAGCGTATCGGGATCGGAAACTCTCCGCAGACGGCCGTTCATGGCCACGGAGACATTGCCCGTCTCCTCAGATACCACCAGGGTGATACTGTCTGTGGTTTCGCTGACACCCACCGCAGCGCGGTGTCTCGTTCCCAGCGCCTTGCTGATCTCCATATTGTCGGAGAGCGGCAGATAACAGGTTGCCGCAGCCACCCGGTTTCCACGGATCAGCACCGCCCCGTCGTGAAGCGGCGTGTTGTGCTCGAATATGTTAATCAGCAGCTGACTGGTCACGACGCCGTCCACCTGAATGCCGGTCCGCTCAATCTCTCCCAGGGGCGTTCCCTTCTCGATGACGATGAGCGCCCCGGTTTTGACCGGACTCATCTCAAAGCAGGCGCGCACCAGCTCGCTGATGGTTTTTGCCGTGAATTCCTCTCTCGCCATCTCCGTGTCCGTCTGGAACAGACGTCCGAACACATTCTGGCTTCCCAGCTGCTCCAGGGCCTTCCTGAGCTCCGGCTGGAATATGACCAGAAGCGCCGTCACTGCGATGAAGGAGAACTTCTCCAGAAGCCACAGGATGGTGTCCAGCTGCAGGATGGTGGCAAACAGGAAAAATGCCAGGATAAAGAGAATGCCGCGGAGAAGCGTCCACGCTCTCGTATTCTTGATCCAGAGAAGCATCTCATAGATCAGAAGGGCGATAAGAGCGATCTCTATGACATTCTTGAAGGTCATCCGCGGCACAAAGGCGAACCACGAATAGACAGTCGATATTACCGTTGCCACGCTCTCACCTCCTTCTCACCCGGTTGATTTTCTGTACGCGGACATCCGCTCTGGCGATGGACGATTTCGGCACCGCCTTGACATAGTAATAATAATCTTCATCCTCAAACTGCAGATACTCTGTTCTGGTGTAATCCACGGAAAACACGAAGAAACGGTATATGACGGCGCACAGCACCGCCAGAAGCACCGAGATAACCGTGCTCTGCACAGACACGGGCAGCCCCAGGGCGATATTGCCCGCCAGCTGTATGGTGAGTCCCGCGAAGATACCGCAGAAGACGGCGGCTTCCCAGGCGTAATTCACGGACAGTCCCCGGACGATCACCACCACCAGCACCAGCAGACAGCAGGAAAACATCATGACGATCATCGCCGGATTGGCAAGAAATCCTCTGGCCACCTGCGCCAGAAGACTGGTCATCTCCGTCTGCTCTCCTCCCGTAAACAGGCTGCTGTTCTGCCGGACATACTGGATCATATAGTAAACCAGAATGCCGCAGGACATGGGCACCATGGATATCACTGTCCCGGACAGCCCCACCAGGATGGCCAGCACGAAGGGAAGCTTCAGCGCCAGAAGAACCGGCGCAAGCACCACGCACCAGAGAGACTTAAGCCTCACCCCCGCCAGCAGGAGAACGATAATCCCCAGGATCATCCCCGCCACCAGGGTCACCTCCAGGGAAACCGCATAAAACTCCGCCAGCAGCACCACGCCCGCAAACACCACGGAAACTCCCATGGGCAGAAACGCGCAGACGGCGCTCATGACAAGAATCACCGGAATCCTGCTCAGGGATTCCTGATATCCGGCGTATATCCGAAGAAACAGAAATCCGCCGAAAAACAGCATAAACCGCGCCGCGTAATCTACATATGCACTGTATTTTTCATAAAACGCCCGCAGATGTTCCCGGAACTCCAGAAGGTCCCTCATAGACGTTTTTCCTCCCTTTGAAGCCGTTCCGCACGGTTTCTGTATTCATAGCGCCTCGACATCATCCGGAGCTTTGCTTCATAAGTCTTCCGGATGCTCAGGCTCTCGTCATATTCCGACATGCGGAGCGTGGCCAGCACGGCCAGATATATGACCAGTCCGACCAGATAGATCGCCAGCGTCACCGTGATCCTGGTGGTCAGGAGATTCAGGCTCAGGTTGGACAGATACCGGTCCAGATTAAATATCAGGAACAGGCCGAACAGGAGGAAGAAGCTGACGGAATAGCGGAAAAAGCCGCGCAGCAGATGGCGGCCCACATAATCACTCTTGAAAAAATCCGATGTCTCCCGGATCTGCGCGCCGTGTTTCTTCTCAAACATGGCCAGATCCGTCATCATCCTGAGTTTATCCTCTCTCAGCATGTCTGCTTCCTCTTAACAGCTGCTCTCTGCCGCCCCCGGGGCGGGAGCTCCGCATTTTCATCATTGCCCATGCCGAATACACAGTTCTCCTCATCTCCTCACGGCGGTGAAGAAAGCTGTGCATCCGGCACTGCTATCATACCATGAACCCGGGAAAATATCGAGTTCAGGGCAAAATATTAATGAAACTGTCAGGATGTTTATAATTCAGCAAACGGATGCTGTCTTGCGTATTCCAGCATCAGGTCAACCATCCGTCCGTAGCTCTTCGTTCCCCCGGTCTGTCCGTTGGCCTTAAGATATGCGTCATTCAGCTTCTCGTGGGTCTCTGCCGGCGCCCCCTCATACTGCTCCCAGAACCGGTTGTTCTCCGCCAGGTCTTCCTTTGCCCGTTCGCACAGGGTTCCGTGGATCTCCCGGAAGGCTTCCCGGTCCGCGGATGCCAGGGCATTCCCGGCATACACCCAGCCCGAGAGCCAGCCGCTGTAGGAAAACCAGGGGTCCTCCGACCGGCTGGCGGCCAGAAAAGCGATGAAATTCGCCTCATCCTCCCGCATGTATCCCCGCAGATGGGACAGCTCATGACAGATGGTAAAGGGAAGATTATATCCCGGGATCTCCCGGTTTACGCAGGCCTCCACGGCAAGCGGACTGTAGATGCCCGTAATCTGCTGGACGGACAGGAGCCTTGAAAACATCAGGTACTTCGGCCGGGGATACCTTCCTCCGAGCATCGGGAATTCCTCTCCCAGCGCTTCCATGGCTTTTCTGCCCTCTCCCGCCTGTTCCCTGAGGGACGGGATTCTGCCCGCCTCCAGCGCTTCGGCCCGGAGGTTCACCTGCTCCGCCGTATACCGGCAGAGCTCCTCCAGCTCCGCCGTGCTGCTTTTTCCCGGCACAAGGCTTGCCTGAGAGGAAAATGCTTCCGCCCTGTAGTTTATCCCGCAGAACAGGGTATACAGAAGGCACAGGGCCCCGCAGGCCGAAAGAATCCGCAGAAACAGGCTGCGGCACCTGAGCTTCCCCCGGATACAGGAGGCGATGCCGGCAAGAAGCCCCCAGAGAAGGAGCAGAAGAAGAACCTCCGACAGGGAAAAGGGAAAGAGACCCGCAGCGCGGCCGACCAGGGCCGCAGCAGGCCGGTAGCACCAGTCCCGGTACCGGTCGGCGAACCCCGGCAGATACGCTGCCGCAGGCATAAGCACCGCGGAAAGCGCGAAGGATACCGCCGCAAACAACCCAGGCGGTGCCTTCCGGCTTCTTCTGTCCTCTCTCATAAAAATCTCCTTAAGCAGAAATAAAAAAGCGAAGCTGCTCTGTTATACCGCAGCTCCGCTTTTTTTCCAGCTTTACATCGTTCTCTGGTACAGCGCCTTTATGCTGTCAAGCGCCCAGTCTTCCTGCTGCACCGTCACCACGGAGCCGCAGTAAGGACACTTCGCCGTGGCGTTGATATCCAGCGGCGCGCCGCAGGCCGGACACACGATTCTTCTGGTCCCCCCGGCGCTTCCCGTAGTGATGCCGCTCTTCCTGGAAAGATCCCACTCATATCCCAGGAACTTCTCTCTCGACGGATTTCCCGAAACCACCCGGCCGGATGCATTGTCCACTGTATAGTCCACCATCCTGGTCTCCAGCTGGACCACAATATGGTCCATTCCGTTCTCCTGATACCAGGTTCTCGGTTCCACCCTGAGAACAGCAATCCGTTCCATATAGTTGGTGCGGCCCATCGCCTTCATCTGTTCAAGCTGCCGTTTCATCTGATTATAGAAGGCGTCGGTAAAATAAGGCTTCAGGGGTTCGATATCCTGATTCTGCCATGCATTCTGCATCTGCACGTAGCGGTTGGCCAGCTGCTCCTGCAGCGCCATCCTGTCGAACCCGGGATCGATGCGGCTGTAGGTACTGATATCCTCCCCCCTGGGCCTCTGCATATTGCCCAGATTTACAGGCTGTCCGCCTCCGTGCTGCGACGCATGCAGATTCTTCATGCGGGAGTATATGATAATAGCAATCACCGCGAATCCGATAAGTGTTGCAATATCAATGCCGCCGCCGGATCCTCCCCCGCCGTAGTATATGATGGGACCGCTGTCGTACCCGGAATTCCAGTCATCATCATCATCATAGTCCCAGCTGCTGCCGGAATCCCAGCTGTCACCGGAATCCCAGCCGCCGAAATCCGAATCGCCGGAAAAATCCCCGAAATCCGCCCTGCTGACGAATGCAGCCGCAAAGGTCAGAAGCAGGGCAAATACCAGCAGGTATTTTTTCCAGGAATGCCTCATCCGTTATGTCCTCCTCAGGTCCATTCTTCCAAGCCGCCGGATTCTGCGCAAATCTGTCCTCCAGGGATCCCTGATGTACGGGGCGTGTATCCCCACCATCAGAGACTGTTCCCACAGAAACCACTGTCCGGTGGAGGGCTTCAGGCGGAATGTCATGGGACGCTCGCCTTCCGCTCCGCCGGATTTCAGATAAAGGGTGATAAACCCGTCATTCAGATTGTCTCTGCTGTAGGAATTCTCGAAAAGCGCCAGCCTGTAAGGCTTCTCCGGCGTATAGCCGTTCTCCGGGCATGCCCCCGCAAAATAAGAGTAGGGGATATAACTCTGTCCCTTGAAACGGTCCGCGAGAAACTGCCGTTCATAGACGCCCAGCGGACGTGAGCCGCGCAGATAATTCAGCATCTCCAGACCATTGCTTCTGTCCTCTGCAAACGCGCAGAGCGCAGCCACGGTCAGAAACGCAGTCAGTTCCGGCGCACGCATGGCCGCCTCAGGGAGCTTCAGCATTTCGCCGAGATCCGTCGGCAGCCGGTTAACGATAACATTTGCACTGTTTGTCATATCCTCCCCTCCTTCAAGTATCGTGGTGCCGGAGTCATAAAAAGCTTCCCCGGCCGGTATTCAAAAGGAATACATTATCCATATTCTACCTCTAAAGATAACAAAAAGAAGTTGAGAATGCAACCGTTTTCTGACGAACCTAACAATTTTATTACACTCTTGTAATTATTTCGTCACCCGTCTATAATCTGTACCAGATATCAGACTAAAGTCTGTTTTTTCCGATTCAGGAGGCTCTGTTATGACATATGAAGAAAAAAAATCCCTGCTCAAGGACAGAATAGATGCCCTCGCGGCAGGAAACACCGTTCTTGCCTTCTCCGGAGGCGTGGACAGCGCGCTTCTCCTCTCTCTGCTGAAGGAATCCTCCGACCGCAGCGGGACCGAGGTTCTGCCGGTGACATTTCACACTTATCTTCACCCGGCTGCGGATATGGAAGCGGCGGAAAGCTTCTGCAGGGAAATGAATACGTCCCACCGGATCCTCTCCGTCGACGAGATGGAAAATCCCGCCATCGCGGAAAATCCGAAGGACCGGTGCTATCTCTGCAAGAAGATGCTGTTCGGAAAGCTGTGGGATCTTGCCGCCGCAGCGGGCATCCCGGCCGTCATCGACGGCACCAACCTGGATGACACGAAGGTATACCGCCCCGGTCTCCGGGCCCTCTCCGAGCTCGGCATCATCAGCCCCCTGAAGGATGTCGGCTTCACCAAGGAGGATGTGCGCCGTCTGGCCGGCGAGCGGGGACTCTCCGTCTCACGCCGCCCCTCCAGCCCCTGTCTTGCCACCCGTTTTCCCTATGATACCCATCTGACCAGGGAGATGCTTGCCCTGGCGGAGCGCGGGGAAGCCGTCCTCGGCAGATACCTGTCCGGCAATCTCCGTCTCCGGATTCACGGGAGTCTGGCCCGCATCGAGGCGGACCCGGACCAGTTCCCGAAGCTTCTGGAAGCCCGGGATGAGATCACAAAAGCCCTGAAGGACCTGGGCTTACAGTATATTACCCTGGACCTTTCGGGCTTTCATTCGGGAAGCTACGATCTGACAGAATAATCCAGACACAGAAACGCCCTGCATGTCCGTGCGATGCAGGGCGTTTCGTATTACGGATATCACTCCTTACCAGAAATCCGCGCCGTTTACCGTAAAGTGGTCTTTCCCCTCCCGGATAACATTGATCATGGTGCGTCCGGTGTTCAGCACCACCTCGTTGCCGGCCCCGTCGAAGAACCGGGTGGGGGCGTAATCGTCTTCCTTCTCCCAGAGGACCGGTATCATCTTCCCCCGGGTGATGAAGTAGCCGTGGTGTCCCTTGTCGATGGTGTGGAATACCTTGTAGCTTAAGCCCCGGTCTCCGGCGGCGCAGCATTCTATAAGGACGTTGTCGAAAGCCAGCTGCTCTCCGTCGACGGCATCCTTCTGCGGTTCTCCGTAGATGGAGCGGTAATACTTCTTATCCTCAGCGTTGTACTCATAGGTGGATTTCGTCACCGGGAAGGAACCTTTCATGTCTATGATGAAGGCGTCATATTTGTCCGCATACATGGACATGTCATTTTCCTCATCTCCGAAGACAAAGTTGAAATGTTCCGGCTGATACACATCCTTATGAGTTCTCGCAAAGCCCGCCTTGTCCAGGGCCTCGTTCACATGCGCCCCGTCGGTATAGAGGGTATGTTCGGACCTTGATCCCTTCGGGATGCGGTAGAAGGCGCCGTACTCCGGACCCATGACGCCGCCGACCCCGTTCAGGTTGTCCACGTCCTCCCGGGTGAGGATCGGCTTCACAAAGACCTCAGGCCCTCCGGCATGGACAAAGATGGGATCCCACTCCAGTCCGATGGTCACATAGTAATCCCGGATGCTGCGGATATTGCCGAGACGCTCCAGGTCATCCCAGTTGACCAGGATTCCCATCTGACGGCTCATATCGCCCTCCTCCAGGATCTCGTAGAACACCTCCGCCCGGTTGATGCCGTACTGCGGCTGGGCTTTCTTATCGATGGGATACATCACCGCCAGAGGACGCCGGTTGTACTCCTCCTCCGTCACCCACTGATGGGTGAGGCTGGACCGCACCAGGCCTTCCGCAGGCGGAATATCCTCCTTCTCCTCCGGGACCGCCTCCGTCTCATCCTCAATATCAATCACCGCGGCCGTGGACTCCGGGGCTGTCTCCGCGGGCGCAGTCTCCTGCGGCGCCTTTCCGCAGCCGGCAATAAGCGCCAGCGCTCCAACGAGAAGTGCTGTCCCTGCGGTTTTCCTGAATTTCATACTCTTCCTCATACCGTCACCCCGGGGTTCCCCCTGTGCTTTCCGTCAGACGGGTCATCTGCAACTGATCTCAGTATATATGAAGAAAATGTATTTCACAAATGAATTGTATGGAAAAATGCGGTATATCGGCGCGGACATCCACCGCTGCAGTTATCCCTCCGTCCGCTCCAGCAGCATGACCGTCTCAATCCCGGATGTGGAGGGGAACATGTTGACGCAGCAGGTCCGCACCGCCCGGTATCCGGCATTCTGCAGGATTTCCAGATCCCGCACCAGACTCGTGGGCTTGCAGGACACATAGACCATCCTTTTTACGCCGAAGGCGATGATCTTGCCGATGGCCTTCGGATGAATCCCGTCCCTGGGCGGGTCCAGGATAATCAGATCCGGCTTTTCCGAAAGCCCGTCCACCACCCGGAGCACATCCCCGGCAATAAACTCGCAGTTGGAAAGCCCGTTGGCCGCGGCATTCTTCCGGGCGGCCTCCACCGCCTCCTCCACGATCTCCACGCCCACCACCTTCTCGGCCACAGGCGCAAGAATCTGGGCTATGGTCCCGGTGCCGCTGTACAGGTCAAAGATGACCCGGGGCGGGTCGGCCATGCCCTCCAGGGCGTACTCCCGCACCTTCCCGTAAAGCACCTCCGCTCCCAGGGAATTGGTCTGGAAAAATGAAAACGGCGTAATCTCAAAGGTCAGCCCCAGAAGCTCCTCATGGATGACCGGAGAACCATACAGCACCTCCGTGCCCTCATCCTTCACCACGTCCGCCACGGAATCGTTCCTTGTATGAAGAATCCCGGCAAACCTGCCCTCCAGGGGAAGCGAAAGGAGCGCTTCCTTCCAGGCGGCAAGGAGCTTCGTCTCTTCATCCCCGTCCATCTGTGTGGTGGTCACCAGGCAGACCAGCATCTCCCCCGTCTTTTCTGCTCTACGCACCAGCAGATGTCTCAGATATCCCGAATGCCGGGTCCTGTGCAGAAAGGGAATATTTCGATCCGCAAAGAAATCCCTCGTCGCGGCGAGCACGCTGCAGAAGTCCGGGTGGACGATGCGGCAGTGATCCGCTGTCACGATATCATAGAAGCTTCCCCGGCGGTGCATACCCAAGGCCAGGGGGCCGTCCTTACAGGCATCCCCGAAGGTAAACTCCATCTTGTTCCGGTACTCCTGAAGCTTCGGGCTGTCAAACATCCCCTCGAACCGCATATCAGAACACACATCCCGGAACAACCGCTGAATCTGGGCCTCCTTCATGGCGAGCTGGGCCTCTCCCGTCATGGTCTGGTAGAGACATCCGCCGCAGGTTCCGAAGTGGGGGCACACATCCTGCGCCGTCTCCAGCTCCGAGGGCGCAAGAGTCTCCAGGAGCCGTCCCTCCAGCCGCTCTCCCCGCTTCTTCGCGATGGAAAACCTGAGCTTCTGCCCCGGGATGACGTTCTTTACCGTGACCGTTACAGGCTGCGCTTCTTCTCCGGCCTCTTCGGGAGCCGCCGCTTCCCCGGCCATCTCCGCGGGAATCTCCGCCTCCACGATTCCCCGGTTCGGGAAATCCACCCTCTTCACAACACCTTCCAGAATATCGCCTTTTCGCATTGTTCCTTGACCTTCCGTTGGCCGGAGAATGTCCGCCCGTGCAGGCACGGCGGCCGCTTTCCGGCCGTATCACATACAGAAAGAGAGGTGCTGCATCTCTGTCCTGACCTGCAGCACCTCCATTTAAAAATCATTTCTGCCCGCCCCGGGGGGTGAGCCTTCCTTTACCTTTTCAGTCTGCCGCCGGATTACTCCTGCACAGCCTCTTTGACTGCCTCTGCGACCTTCTCGGCCTTTTCCGCTGCAGCATCGACGGCTTCTTCAGCCTTCTCCGCAGCTGCGCTGCAGGCTTCCTCCGCCTTATCGCAGGCTTCCTTCGCAGCCTCCTTTACTTCCTCCGCCGGCGCTTCCTCCTCGTCGTCGAAATCATCGAAATCGTCGTCGAAATCATCCTCGAAGTCCTCGAGATAATCCGGCTCCAGGAAACGGTATACCGCATAGGCGATTCCCGCTACGGCCGCTATGGCACCGATGACGGCAAAGATCCAGAGAAAGCACTTTTTCTGCTTCTCTTCCTCTTCCTGCTTGCGAAGAAGTTCATTCAGTCTGGTTGCTCCGATAAGCTCTTCCATTCTCGCCAGGGCGTCTCCCCTGATGTTATCAAATCTGTTCACTGGCACTGCTCTCCTTTCCCTGTACAGCGTCACCGGAAATCTCTGTCCCGGGCGCCCCGTCATCAGATTACAGCTTCATTATATCACGTCACTTTCCCTCTTTGCAACGGGAAATGCCCCCCTTCGCGGTGCGCTTTCTCTCATCAGATCTTCTCCAGCTTTGCGAAGGAGGCGAACATCTTCTTGACGCCCACCTGGTCGAACTCCACCGTCACCTCAAAGTCCCGGCCGCCGTCCTTTACCGATGTGACGGTGCCCTCGCCGAACCGGACGTGCTTTACCCGGTCTCCCTCGCCGTAGTCCAGCTTATCCGCTTTCTGCACGGAAAAGGTTTTGCCGAAGGAAGGCTGTTTTGAGATGGTTTTTGTGCCGGACCTGCCGGTTCTGCCGAACCCGCCGGAAGCTCCTCCGGTTCCGCTTCCGCCGAAGGCGGCATAGGGGCTGGACCGGAAGATCCCGCTGTCAGGGATATCATCCATCAGGGGCTCCCGCAGCGTTCCCCGCCGGGAGGCACCCTTCGATGTGCCGAAGCCCTCATACCTCTCCACCAGATTCTCAGGGATCTCCTCCACAAACCGGCTCACCATCTGCTGCCGGACGTCTCCGTGGATCATCCTGGTTCTGGCCGCCGTCATGGTGAGGGTCTGCATGGCCCTGGTGATGCCCACATAGCAGAGCCGCCGCTCCTCCTCGATATCGGAGCTGTCGCCGCTCATGATGGACATCATGCCGGGGAAGAGGCCGTCCTCCATGCCGCTCATATACACGTGGGGGAATTCCAGTCCCTTGGCGGCGTGCAGCGTCATCAGCACAACCCGGTTCTCCTTCTCATCCAGGCTGTCGATATCCGCCACCAGAGCCACCTCCTCCAGGAATCCGTCCAGGGTGGGTGTCTCTGCCGTCTCTGTGTAGCTGACGGCTTTATTGCGCAGCTCGTCAATATTTTCCAGGCGGGCCTGGGCCTCTTCTGCGCCCTCCGCCTCGATCTCTTCTTTATAGCCGGTATCCTGAAGCACCGCGTCGATGATGGCCGCCACGGTCATGGCAGCGCTCTGTGCCCGCATCTCCTCGATAAATCCGGTAAACTTCCCGATCTTTGCCGCGGTCTTTCCCAGCGTGGGAATATTCGCCGCATGCAGGAGGGCGTCATAGAAGCTCAGGTCATTGGCCTGGGCAAATACCTGCACCTTCCCCACGGTGGTCTGCCCGATCCCCCGCTTCGGCACATTCAGGATGCGCTGGGCCGCCAGGTCATCGGTTCCGTTGGCGATCACCCGGAGATAGCTCAGGATGTCCTTGATCTCCCGGCGCTGATAGAAGTTCACGCCCCCCACCAGCCGGTAGGGGATATTGTAGCCGATGAGCTTCTCCTCAAGAAGACGGGACTGGGCGTTGGTCCGGTACAGCACCGCAAAATCCGAGTAATCGGCGGAAAGCTTCTGCTTCCGCTTCATGATGTCCCCGGCGATGAAATCCGCCTCCTCGTAGCCCGTGTCAAACATCCGGAATACGGGCTTCTCCCCCTCGTCGTTGGCGGTCCAGAGGGTCTTGTCCTTCCTGCCCCGGTTGTTCCGTATCACCTCATTGGCCGCGGAGAGGATATTCCCGGTGGACCGGTAATTCTGCTCCAGCTTGATGACCTTCGCCCCCGGAAATGCCTTCTCGAAGCTCAGGATATTCCGGATATCCGCGCCCCGGAACTTGTAGATGGACTGGTCGTCATCCCCCACCACGCAGAGATTCCCGTACTTCCCGGACAGCTGTTTTACCAGCCTGAACTGCACCGTGTTGGTGTCCTGATACTCGTCCACCATGATATAGCGGAACCGCTCCTGATACATCTCCAGCACCTGGGGATTCTCTTTGAAGAGCTGTACTGTCAGAAGCAGAAGGTCGTCAAAATCCAGGGCGTTGTTCTTCCGGAGCGCCTCCTGGTAATCCTGATAGCATCCCGCCGTAATCTTCTCCGGAAAACGATCCCCGTTGTCGGTCATATAGGTCTCCGGGTCAATCATGGCGTTCTTCGCCGCGGAGATGGCCGCGAGCACATTTTTCTCCTTAAACTGCTTCGGATCCAGGTTTCTCGCCTTGAACACCTGCTTCATCAGAGCCTTCTGATCATCCGTATCGTAGATGGTAAAGCTGTTCTTGTATCCCAGCAGGTCGATAAAGCGCCGGAGAATCCTGACGCACATGGAATGGAACGTGGAGACCCAGACGGCCTCGGCGCCGAAGCCCACGATGGCGTCCACCCGCTCCCGCATCTCCCCTGCGGCCTTGTTGGTAAATGTGATCGCCAGAATGTTCCAGGGATTGACCTTCTTCTCCTCAATGAGATAGGCGATGCGGTGGGTGAGCACCCTCGTTTTTCCGGAACCCGCGCCGGCCAGCACCAGCAGCGGCCCCTCCGTGTGGAGAACAGCCTCCCGCTGCACCGGGTTCATCTTCTCATATTTATCCATGGTGAAACTTCCTTTCTGCACACTTCGCAACCCCTGACCCTTGTCATATGGTTTTCAATACTATATAATGATGTGGGAGTCAGTACATCCTGTGCTCCCTTTGTATCAGTACGCCATCCCATGACAGGAGTGAAATCATTGAATAAGACCAATGAAGAGAGACTGCAGGACCTCATGGCCTACGTGGATCGTCTCACACACATTGACCCCGGGGATATCCCGGATATTAACCTCTATATGGACCAGGTGACCACCTTTATGAACGAGCGCCTTGCGGGCACCCGTCACAGTCAGGACGAGGTGGTGGTCACAAAAACCATGATCAACAACTATGCCAAGAACCGGCTTCTTCCCGCGCCGGTCAAAAAGAAATATTCCCGCAACCACATTCTGATGCTGATCCTCATCTATTACTACAAGAATGTGGTTTCCTTCAGCGAGATCGAGGAGCTCTTCTCCCCGCTCAGCGAAAAGCATTTTTCCGCCGGTTCCCGTCCGGAGCTCTCCGAAATCTACCGGGAGATCTTCTCCCTGGAGGAGGAAAAACGGGAATAGCTGAAGCAGGATGTGACAAAAAAGTTTGAGGACGCCTCCCGGGTCTTCTCCGACGCGCCGGAGGAGGACCGTGAGTTTCTCCGCCTCTTCGCCTTTGTCAGCGAGCTGGCCTTTGACGTCTTCATCAAGAAGGAAATGATCCAGCTTCTGGCGGATGAACTCCGCAAGGAGCGCGGCCATGACGGCAAAAAACGCTGACGGAGGGCCGGAACAAAGTTTGAAATAGGGGCTGCCGCACTAAACATTATATATGTTTTTAGTGCGGCAGCCCCATTATTTTTATGTCAGCCCATAGGCGGAACCGGCACGGGCCGCTCCCGGTCAAACACTTCTTCCACGTTCATCAGATCCTGCAGATGGGTCTTTGTGGGATTGGACTCCGGCAGGTCATAGTACATGCGGTAGCCATCCAGGTTCCGGCGTCCCTGACGAAGGTAATCGTCTCCTATCTGCACGAAATACTGGTTGGAGTCCACGTTGCAGAAGTAGCGGAATCCCGCCTGGTACAGCACCTGGAACCGCTCCGATGAGGTGTCGTAGGGATGCCAGTCGCCGATATCGCTTCCGAAGGGGAAGAGGATGATATCGCAGGGGCCTGTCAGGACCTCCACGCGCTCCTCCCACTTGCTGGTATCTGCCCGGAGATCCTCCATGGAAACTGCTCCCATATTCCGGTGTCCCCAGCTGTGGGAGGCAATCTCGAAGCCGTCATCCCGGAGGGCCTGGCATACTTCGATGGCCTGTCTCCGCTCCTCCTCAATGTCAAAGCCCGGGTGGGCTGCCTTGTAATCCTCGTTGGTCTCGTAGGAGACATCGGTCCGGTATCCCAGAATCCCGTTATATCCGGTAAAGGCGATGCAGGCTTTTGCGCCTCTGTAGGAGAAGTCCGGGTGCTCGTCGATAAAATCATCCAGCAGGGGCACCAGGTCATAGCTTCCCACGGCGATACTGCCGTCATCCATCTTCATCTCATTGGTGGGTCTTCCGTCTTCGCCGATGATCATCTTCGTGGCAAATCCGTCTCCCTCCATGTACTCGTAATAACACACATCGTCCTGGGACATGACAAAGGCCTGCTTGCCCTCCGGCAGCATGATGTCTCCCTGGACGAAATGGGGCTGTCCGTCCTCGCCGACTTCCTCGTGGGCAATGTCATGAAGGCGGACCAGCACGAATCCCCTCTCATACATGGACTGCAGGATCTTCTCAAATTCCGACTTTGTAGTCATCACCTGATTGTATCCCGCTTCTCTTCTGTCCCCGTCAAAGGCTTTGGAATTATCCATCACCAGGGTGTGGAAGAAGACATGGGTGATTTTCGACGGATCCTGGCGTACCAGCGTGGACTTTATGCCCTCGTACTCCGCGATCTTCGCCGTCACGGCCTCATCCTCCGCCCAGGGGCTTTCCGTGAGATATGTGATGGCGCCGTCATAGTCATACTGCATGGCCAGAAGATCCGCCCGCTCCAGGAACCCCTCCAGGCTCTCATCCTCCGTCGGTTCCGGTTCTGTCTCTGTCTCCGGCTCCGCAAGCTCCGCGGACGCTTCCATTTCCCCGCTCTCCGGCACATCCGCTCCGTGGTTTCTCCTCACCCAGAGAACCCCCGCGATCACCAGAAGGATGGCCAGGGTTCCTATCAGAACCGAATAAGGGATCCTGTCCAGCGGATTTCTGTGTCCGCTCGCCCCGAAGGGGCGAGAGCCCCGCGGCTTTGAGCGGTTCAAAGGTACGCCTTCGGCGTACCCTTCCACTTTTTTCCTGCGTCTCCCCTTATCCGGCGTTTCATTTATATTAAAATCATTTTCCATAACTGCTCCCATTCTGCTCTGCGGCCTATCCTGCAGATTTCTTTCCCATCATACTAGACCGCCCCTGACCCCGTCAAGAATGTAACAAAATCGTAAGTAACCCGGATTCAGATATGGACTTTATGACGTTAATTTGATAATATAATAAACAGCCGGAATCTTATACACTGTTTTTCATCGGGGGATATACTATGAATAATAAGATCAAGTCGGAGGAAGTAGACCATCTGTTTCAGGGAGTCCTGACACTGAAAACCGTGGAAGAATGCTACGCATTCTTTGAGGACATCTGCACCGTGAATGAGCTTCTGTCCCTGTCCCAGCGCTTTGAGGTAGCAGCCATGCTCCGGGAAAAGCGGACCTATCTGGACATTGCGGAACAGACAGGTGCCTCCACAGCTACCATCAGCCGCGTAAACCGCTGCCTGAATTACGGGAATGACGGATACGACCTGGTATTCGGACGGCTTGCGGAATCAGGTGATGCAGAAAAGTGACAGAATGGTCAGAACCGTTTGATCACATAAAAGGGTGCTTCCGCTCAGGCGGCAGCACCCTTTTTTTCTGATATATATCAGAACTGTACGATATCCTCTATGGGAGCGGCCGGCTCCACGTAATCCGCGTAAAGCATGGGCGCATCCCCGCCGAATTCCGGACGGTATTCATACTCCACCCGGGCCCGCACCTTCACCCAGTCCCGGTTATTGAGCTTCCTGCCGTTCTTCGCCTTGCACATGAATCCCAGGAAGGACATATCCGCGGCGCAGCAGGTCATGGCCATCCGGCCGGGGACGAAATCATTGGCCGCAAATTCCGGTCTCTTCAGAACCATTCCCGTAAATTCCACGGTCTTTCCGCGATAGCGCTCCGGCTTGTCGAAGGCATCGATATACCAGACTCCGTATCCTTCCGGCGGAATCTCGATGACATCCGCGTTCACGTCATAGGGAAGCTCTTCCTCCGCCACGTTCTGGACCTCTCCGTCCCTGTTCTCGAAGACGATCTCCACGGCGGTATTCATGCCCTTGAGGACGCGGTAATATCCGCCCAGCTTATCTTCGATGCCGTCGCAGCGGTTCATGATCAGCATCTCCGTGCTCCGCACCATCACGCCGAGAAGAGACTTCAGGTCATTGTTTCCCACATAAAGGTCAAAGGTGGAGCCGTCCACGATGGTGATCTGCTGATACAGCTCCCAGTCCTCGGGAAGTACGAGCTTTCCGATATCCCACATGCCGTTCCACTCCATGAGAACGCGCTCCGGCTTATAGACAGCCGCCATGCGGGCCAGGTACTCCGGCGTCACGGTCTCCTGGTCATCGATGACGACCATATCCGTGCGGGTGTCCTTCAGAAACGCCTCATCATACTCCTCTTCTCCCTCCTCGCAGACAAGCAGAAGAGTTCTTCCCTCCGTGCGGAAATAGTCCTGCTGCAGGGTGAACCGGATAAACTGGGTTTTTCCGGCCTCCAGGAAACCATTTATGAGAAACAGAGGCATTTTCTCCTCATCCATGTTGTTTCTACCTCCTGTAAAGATGTTCAGCCCACAAAGGCCTCTTTCAGGGCGTCTTCCTTCAGATCCGCGCCGATGACAACCACCTTGCCGGTGTACTCGGGAGCGCCGTCGCGAATCTCATACTGCTCCGGAACCATATCGAAATACATCCATTTTCCGGCCTCGCCGGTGGCAAGCATGCCCTTGCAGCGGACAACCATGCCGAACTCCTCTGTCTCGGACATCTTCTTCAGAATCTCCTCCAGCTTTGCGCGGTCGAAGGCGTGCGGCGTCTCCAGACCCCAGCTGGTAAAGATCTCGTCGGCGTCATGATCCTCCCCGTGATGGTGGTGGTGATGTTGATGATGGTTGTGCACGCGGACGCCGTCCTCCTCATGCTCCTCATGGTCATGATGGTGGTGATGATGCTCCTCTTCCTCATCCTCGTCATCATGGTGATGATGGTGATGGTGCTCCTCTTCCTCATCCTCGTCATCGTGGTGATGATGGTGGCAGCAGCACTCCTCGTCCTCGTCATCCTCGTCATGGTCGTGATCGTGCTCATGCTCGTGCTCTTTCACGCGCTCCATGACCTCCCGGAGCATCTCCTCCTCCATGTTGTCGGGACGGGAAATGATATCCAGCAGCTGAGGGCCGGTCAGCTCTGCCATGGGAGTCGTGATGACGGTGGCATTCGGATTGTGCTCTCTCACGATGGCCACGGCTTCCTCCACCTTCTTCTCATCGGCGATATCGGTTCTGGACAGAACCACCGCGCCTGCGTACTCGATCTGGTTGTTGAAAAATTCGCCGAAGTTCCGGGCATACATCTTCGCCTTCTTGGCGTCCACCACGGTGACTGCCGCGTGAAGCTCCACATCCATGCCCTCAGAGACAGTCTTGACGGCACCGATGATATCGGAAAGCTTGCCTACGCCGCTGGGCTCGATGATGATGCGGTCCGGATGGTAGGTATCCACAACTTCCTTAAGGGATGTCTCAAAATCTCCCACCAGAGAGCAGCAGATGCAGCCCTGGTTCATCTCGCGGATCTCAATGCCGGACTCCTTCAGGAAACCGCTGTCGATGCCGATCTCGCCGAATTCATTCTCAATCAGCACCACCTGCTCTTCCCGCAGAGCCTCATCCAGAAGCTTCTGGATAAATGTTGTCTTTCCGGCGCCCAGAAAGCCGGATATGATATCTATCTTTGTCATGATTCTCTTCCTCCTTCATGAAAATAGTCCAGTTATATTCTATCAGACCTGTCAAGTCTCTCTTCTTCCGGAAGCTGCTTTCTCTTCTCCCGCTCGTCGGCTTCTTTTTTTTCTGCTCGCCCCGGTCAGGGGCGAGAGCCCCGCGGCTTTGAGCGGTTCAAAGGCTCGCTTCGCGAGCTTTCTTTGAAAAAATGCATCCGCAGTAGTTCTGCCGGTACAGGCCGTACTCCCCGGACAGCTCCACGGATCTGCGGTACCCGTTCTTCTTCTTGAAGTCCGCGTGCAGATGGCGGACGCCGTATTTCTCCCCCATCTCATCGCCGATGCGGTTCAGCCGGCCGCAGTCCTTCAGGGGGCTGATGGAAAGGGTTGTGGTGAAATAGTCATATCCGCCCTCCGCCGCCAGCCTCGCCGCCTCCTCAAGACGGAGCCTGTAGCATATGGTGCAGCGCTCTCCCCGCTCCGGGTCCTGCTCATGCCCTTTCACCGCTTCGTAGAAGTTCTCCGGGTCATACCTGCCCTCCAGCAGGCGGACCGGATGCCGGAGAGGCATCGCGGCAAGAAGCCGCTTTACTTCCTCCACCCGGGCCCTGTATTCCTCCGCGGGGGAAATATTGGGATTGTAGTAGAACAGGGTGATCTCGAAATATTCAGAGAGATACTCCAGCACATAGCTGGAACAGGGGGCGCAGCAGGCATGCAGAAAAAGCGAAGGAACGCGTCCTTCGCTCTTCAGCCCCTCTATCAGAGTATCCATCTCTTTCTGATAATTGTGGTTTGGTCTTTCCATCACGCAATATCTCCCGGGATTATTCTTTCCCGGTTTCCCGTACGCCCGCAGAATCCGCAATCAGAGGAAATCCCTGATTCTCTTGCTTCTCACGGGATTTCTGAGCTTCCGCAGGGCCTTCGCCTCAATCTGGCGGATACGCTCACGGGTTACGTTAAACTCTTTTCCCACTTCTTCCAGTGTTCTGGGATGACCGTCCTCGAGTCCGAACCGCAGGATGATTACCTGGCGCTCTCTCTCCTTGAGGTCCTGCAGAAGGGTGTCGATATGCTCCCGCAGCATGACGGATTCCACATTCTCCTCCGGAGTTGTGATATTGTTGTCCGCCACGAAATCGCCCAGATTGGAGTCATCCTCCTCACCGATGGGAGTTTCCAGGGATGCAGGCTCACGGGCGATCTGCATGATCTCCATGACCTTCTCCTCTGTCATCTCCAGGGCATTCGCCAGCTCCGCCAGGGAGGGCTCATAGCCCAGCTCCAGGGTCAGCTTCCGCTGCATCTTGGACATCTTGTTGATGGTTTCCACCATATGCACCGGAACACGGATGGTTCTCGCCTGATCTGCCAGCGCGCGGGTTACCGACTGCCGGATCCACCATGTTGCGTAGGTGGAAAGCTTATAGCCCTTGGTGTAGTCGAACTTCTCCACGCCCTTGATCAGTCCCAGGTTGCCTTCCTGTACCAGGTCAAGGAAGCTCATTCCTCTTCCGGTATAGCGCTTCGCGATGCTGACCACCAGACGGAGATTGGCCTCAATCAGCCGGTCCTTTGCGTGCTGGTCTCCCTCGCTCTTTTTCTTTGCCAGACTCAGTTCCTCCTCCGCGCTGAGCAGCGGAACCGTGCCTATCTCCTTCAGGTACATCCGCACGGGATCCTCCGTGCCGATTCCCTCCAGCAGGTTGATGGCGTTGAGGTCGACTTCCTCCTCCTCGTCGTCATCACTTTTCAGAAAATCATCATCCTGGTCGTCCAGCCCGTCAAAATCATTCAGGGCAGCCGCCTCCAGGTCAGCCTCGTTCGGCTCTGTCTCCTCCGGCGCCGTCTCGGCTTCAGGCTCTTCCGTCAGTACAGTGATGCCGCTGTTCTCAAGGTAACTGTAGATCTCTTCCATCTGCTCTGTGGTGAGACTGTCTTCTTCAAAGAAATTGTTGATCTCAGTAATACCGATGGCAGCGTTCTGCTTCTTCCCAAGTTCTGCAAGTTTCTGTAGTTTCGTTAGAAATTCCTTTTTGTTCACGGGTAACATCCTTTCATGGAACGCTGCACAGACCAGGTCCGTGCAACTTTTCATTATATAGGAATCCTCCGGCAGAATCAAGTACAAATATTTCCGCTAAACGTATCCGTATATCCCCCTCACGGAAACCTCGCCGGACATCACTTCTTTCACTTCTCCGCTTTCGGTCTCAACCAGCAGTTCTCCCCTCCTGTTGATCCCGAGAGCCGTTCCCGTGTACTCCCCGGCCGGATCCAGCACCCGCACGCCGGTCCCGGCATTGGCCAGGCGCCGGTTGTATACATCCAGCAGGTCTGTCATATCCTTCTTCTGCATGAAGATATCGTAATACTGCTCATAGTGACGCAGTATGGCGCCGATGAGCCGGCTCCGGTTTTCCTTTCTGCCCGTTTCCAGATATATCGACGTGGCCACCTGCCTGATATCCTCGGGAAAGCTTTCCGTATTGACATTGATGCCGATCCCCGGAACCACATAGTTCACATGGTCTATCTCGGAGCTCATCTCCGTCAGGATGCCGCAGACCTTCTTTCCGCTCACCACCACATCGTTGGGCCATTTGATCACCGAGTCGAGGCCTGACACCTCCCGGATTCCGTCCGCCACCGCCAGGGCGGAGATCAGCGTGATCATGGAAGCGTCCGCCGGGTGAATGTCCGGGCGGAGCAGAAGGCTCATCCAGATTCCCACGCCCCTCGGCGCGCTCCAGGGCCGTCCTCTCCTGCCCTTTCCGCCGGTCTGGCTCTCCGCCGCCACCAGGGTTCCGTGGGACGCCCCCGTCTCGGCGAGGCGCTTCGCCTGGTTGTTGGTGGAGTCGGTCTCATCATAATAAACGACGGGCCTGCCGGCCCAGACGGTATTCAGAGAGCTTGCGATTTCTTCCGCGCTCAGGATATCGTTCTCTTTCTTCAGCCGGTATCCCCTGCGCCGCACCGCCTCTATCTCGTATCCCTCATCCTCCAGCTGTTTTATCACCTTCCAGACGGCGGTGCGGGATACCTGAAACTTTTCACAGATCTGCTGACCGGAGACGTAATCCTCCGCCTCCTTCAGCATCCGCAGTACTTCTGTCTTCATAATGTTCCTTGTCCAATCTGTCTGACTTAAGTTCCGTTCACAGAAGCCCCAGCCAGTCTGTCACAATCGCAAGAACCCCGAAGCAGGTGAAAATTCCCGCCACGATGGTGCCCGCGAGCATGGTTCCCGGTCTCTCTCCCGCCGGACTCCTGCGCGTGGAAAGCACGCTTCCGAACAGGGAGAACACCGCAAATGTGAAGAAGATAACCGGGAACAGGAATTCATAGGCGTCCGGGTCCATGAATGTCAGGAAAACCATCACCAGAAGCGCCATGCCCACGGCAATATGCAGGGCATAGCTTCCTGTCAGATCATTCATCTCTGCTCTTCCTTCTCCTCTTTCCCGAGAACTCCGGAGAGTCCTGCCGCCAGTCCCGCGATCCCCTGAATATCCGAGGGGATGATGATCTTGGTGGACTTGCCGTCAGCCGCTTTGGAAAATGCCTCCAGACTCTTGATGGTAAGCACGGCCTTGTCCGCGCCGGCCTCCCGGATAAACCGGATACCGTCGGCATTGGCCTGCTGCACCTTCAGAATCGCTTCCGCCTGGCCTTCCGCCTCGCGGATCATCTTCTGCTTGGCCGCTTCCGCCCGGAGGATGGCTGCCTCCTTCTCCGCTTCCGCCTCCAGGATGGCGGATTCCTTCTTACCTTCTGCCACCAGAATGGTGGACTTCTTCTCACCCTCGGAACGGATGATGGCCTCACGCCGCTCGCGCTCCGCCTTCATCTGCTTCTCCATGGCGTCCTGAATGGCTGCCGGCGGCATGATGTTCTTGAGCTCCACCCGGTTCACCTTGATGCCCCAGGGGTCTGTCGCCACATCCAGGGCGTCCCGCATCTTCTGGTTGATGGTCTCACGGGAGGTAAGGGTTTCATCCAGTTCCAGGTCACCGATGATATTTCTCAGGGTGGTGGCCGTCAGGTTTTCGATGGCCATGATGGGATTCTCCACGCCGTAGGCGAAAAGCTTCGGGTCAATGATCTGGAAGAAAATCACCGTATCGATCTTCATGGTGACATTATCCTTCGTGATCACCGGCTGGGGCGGGAAATCCGCCACCTGCTCCTTCAGGGTCATCCGCTTTGCGATGCGGTCGATGATGGGCACCTTGAAATGCAGTCCGTCATGCCAGGTCCCCGCATACTTGCCGAGACGCTCGATTACCATGGCGTGGGCCTGGGGAACGATGCGGATGCAGTTCACCAGAAGAACCACCGTAAGAATTGCAAGAATCAGAAAGAAAAGCAGTGCTGCCATATTCTCCTCCTTAATTTCATTCCCTTCGAAAAAACCGATGCATCAAACGGGGGCATTCCCCCATCAGGAGATGCCGGCGCATCTCCGCTGTCTTGCGGCCTCAAAGGCCAGAACCGAAGCCGCCACCGCGGCATTAAGGGATTCCACCTGTCCCGCCATGGGGATGCGGACGAGGGTGTCCGCCAGATCCGCCATACTGTCCGACAGTCCCGCCGCCTCGTTGCCTATCATGAAGGCGGAGGGGCCGGTATAATCCTCCCGGTCATAGGCGTTCTTCCCGCCCAGATGGGCCGCGAACATCCGGATTCCCTTCTCCTTTGCGGCTTTCACCGCATCGGACAGGCTGCTCACCCGGAGAGCCGGCATCCGGTAGATGGAACCCATGGTGGAACGGATTACCTTCGGATTATAGATGTCCGCCGTCTCCTCGTTCATGATGAGGCCCGTCACGCCGGCTCCCTCCCCCATCCGGAGGATGGTGCCGAGATTTCCGGGGTCCTGCAGAGTCTCCAGGACCACCAGCAGGGCCGGGCGGCCTTCCTGCCCGGGCCGGAGCACGTCCTCCATGCTCCAGGCTCTCTGGGCTGCCACCGCCAGGATTCCCTGGGGGTTCATGGTATCGGACATGGTCCGCATGACCTCATCCGACACGGTCTCATAGACGGTCCCCTGAAGCATCCGCTCCGCCGCTTCCCCGTGCTGCTTAAGGAACCCTTCCGCCACATAGGTTTCCCGCAGGATATCCCGGGGAATCTCCTCAAACATCCGGGGCCCCTCCACCACGAAGAGCTTCTGCTTCTTCCGCTCCTTCGCCTTCGCCAGAAGGGCGCACACGTTCTTTACCCGGGGACTTTTTGTGCTGGTTATCATATTCAGACCTCTATCTTCTCCAGCTCCTCAAGCCACAGGGTGCTGCAGGCATCACTGGGCATCCGGAGATCGCCTCTGGGCGATACGGCGGCGCTTCCCACCTTCGGGCCGTCCGGCAGGCAGGAACGCTTGAACTGCTGGTTGAAGAATCTGCGGTAGAAGGTCTTCAGCCACTTGAGGATGGTGGCATCATCATACTCTCCCGCAAATGCGTGCTTTGCCAGGCGGAATATCTTGCCCGGCCGGTAGCCTGCCCGGAGGATATAGTAGAGGAAGAAATCATGCAGCTCGTAGGGTCCCACCAGATCCTCCGTCTTCTGGGAGATCTGTCCGTCCTTCGGCGGCAGAAGCTCCGGGCTCACCGGCGTATCCAGCACATCCAGAAGGATGGCGGAGAGCTCCTCCTCGCCGCAGGTATCGGCGTAATACCGCACCAGATGGCGCACCAGCGTCTTCGGAACGCCGGCATTTACCCCGTACATGGACATGTGGTCGCCGTTGTAGGTCGCCCAGCCCAGCGCCAGCTCCGACATGTCGCCGGTGCCGATAACCATGCCGTTTAAGCGGTTCGCGATATCCATGAGGATCTGGGTTCTCTCTCTGGCCTGGGAATTCTCATAGGTCACATCGTGGACCTCCATATCCTGGCCGATGTCGCGGAAATGAATCTTCACCGCGTCCACGATGCTCACTTCCTTAAGCTCCGCTCCCAGCTTCTTCGTCAGGGTGCAGGCGTTGTTGTAGGTTCTGTCGGTGGTGCCGAAGCCCGGCATGGTGACTGCCACGATGTTCCCCCGCGGAATCTCCAGCATATCGAAGGCCCGGGCCGTCACAAGGAGCGCCAGGGTGGAGTCCAGTCCTCCGGAGATGCCCACCACGGCACATTTGCAGTGAGTGTGGGCAAGACGCTTCTTCAGTCCCATGGCCTGGATGGTCAGGATCTCCTCGCAGCGGCGGCTGCGGCTCTCCTCGTCGCCGGGTACGAAGGGCGACGGGTCGATGCGGCGCATCAGGGGTTCCTCCGTCTCAGCCAGGCGGAAGTTCACGATCTCATAACCCGCTCTTCCCCGCTCCTGATAGGTGGACATCCTGCGGCGCTCTCCCTCCAGCCGTTCCAGATCCGTATCCGCCATGATGGTCCCGTTGGCGAAACGCTCCGACTCCGCAAGGATAGTGCCGTTTTCCGCGATCATGTTCTGGCCGCCGAAGACCAGATCCGTGGTGGATTCACCCTCTCCTGCCGTGGCGTACACATAGCAGGCCAGAAGCCTTGCGGACTGTCCGGAGATAAGGTTTCTTCTGTAATCGCTCTTGCCTGTCACCTCATCGCTGGCGGAGCAGTTGACGATCACCGTGGCGCCCGCCTCCGCGTGGCTGATGCTGGGCGGAGAAAGCACCCACACATCCTCGCAGATCTCCGCGCCGATGATGAGATTCTCCTGGTTTTCGCAGGCAAACAGAATCCGGCTTCCCAGGGGAACCTTATATCCGTCGAAATCCACCTGCACGGCGGTGTCGAACCCGGGGGTAAACCATCTCGCCTCATAGAACTCGGCATAGTTGGGAACCCACTTCTTCGGAACCAGTCCCAGGAGCTTTCCGTCCTGCAGGGCGGCGGCGCAGTTGTAGAGCTTGCCGCTGTAGGACCAGGGCACGCCCACAAACACCACCATATCGCTGCCCCAGGTGCAGGCGGCAAGCTTCTTCAGCCCCTCCTGCGCTGCATCCAGGAGAGACTTCTGATTAAACAGCTCTCCGCAGGTATAGGCGGTTACCGCCAGCTCCGGGAATACCAGAACCTTCACGCCGGCTTCCCGGTTCTTTATAATCTGTTCCGCTATCTGCTCGCAGTTGAATGTCACATCCGCCACTCTCACATCCGGCGTGGATGCCGCAACCCGGACAAATCCGTCTCTCATGATGCTTCCTCCATTTTTTCAGGTTAAAATAATGTATTTCTCAGGCGCAGAAGCGCCTCCTTATACTGTTCCGTCTCCGTAGCCGCCAGATACAGCAGTATCTCCGGATTGTTTTCTCCCGGAACCGCCGAATCCGCGAACCGGAGGGCGATTCCTTCCTTCAGGGCCCGCCTCCGTATCTCCTCCGCATCCAGCTCCGCACCGGAACGGAAGGAAACGATATATCCAGCTCCCCGCGGCGCGGCGCCGGATTCCGGTCCGAACACCTCCCGGATACTGCCGCAGAGGACCTGGGCTTTTACGCCGTAGCGCTTTCTCGCCTTCCGGATCTGGCTCTCCAGATTTCCGTCCCGCATATACTGGCAGAGGGCGATCTGCTCCGCCTTGGAGGCGGTCTGGTTGTATGCCGCCGCCCGCTTCCGGTATTCCTCCAGAAGCTCCTCCGGGAGCACCATATAGCTCAGGCGGATGGAGGGCATAAGAAGCCTGGAAAATGTTCCCAGATACACAACGCCCCGTCCCTCTGAAAGTCCCTGCATGGAGGGCGCCGGCCGATAGGAATAGCTGAATTCGCTGTTGTAGTCGTCCTCTATGATCAGATTTCCGGATGCCT
>JAGBNL010000094.1 GCA_017634415.1 Clostridium sp. | reverse complement strand
CTGGTAAATACCCCCAGAAACCGGTCCCGGTCCCCCGGATAGATGACCCGGCTCATGTTTTTCCGGCTCAGCCCGAAGAAGTCCTCTCCCTCCTTCTCGATGCCCAGGGAATCATAATTCCCCGTGGCGCTGTATTCCATAAAGTGCCCCGTATCCGGATCCACCACATAGATACTGAAATAGTCTGCCGCAAGCGCCTGGGCCACACGGCTCTGAGACACCTTATGCAATTCGTTTTTCATGTTTCAATTCCTTTGGTTTCTGTATTCTTTAATCTCTGATCAGGTTTTCCAGGGTTTCAAACAGCACGTCCGCCTGCACCGGTTTTGACAGGTGGGCGTTCATGCCGGCCATAAGACTTCTCTGCACGTCCTCGTCGAAGGCATTGGCCGTGAGGGCAATGATGGGAATCCTTCCCGCATCCGGCCGATCCATGGCCCGGATGGTCTTCGTCGCTTCCAGACCGTCCATCTCCGGCATCCGGACATCCATCAGAATCGCGTCATAGTATCCTTCCTCATGAGAGGCAAATGTCTCCACACAGATTTTCCCGTTCTCCGCATGGTCAATCTCCATGCCGCGGGACTGCAGAATCATGATGATGATCTCCGCATTGATCTGCACATCCTCCGCCAGAAGAATCCGGCGTCCCGAAAGCTCCGCCTTATGGACCTTCTTCCCGGCAGCACCGCCTTTCCGCCGGAGAGCGGCCCGAAACTCCTCAAGCACTGCGGCGGCAAACAGGGGCTTCGGGATAAAGCTGTCCACGCCGGCCTGCATGGCCTCCTCCAGAACATCGTCCCAGCGGTAGGCGGTCAGGATGATGATGGCGGATTCATTTCCCACAATCTCCCGGATTCTCCGGGTGCACTCCACGCCGTCCATTTCCGGCATCTTCCAGTCCACGAGAATCAGGTTGTAGGGATCTCTTCTCGCGTGCCGGACGCGGACCATGTCGACGGCCTCGCTGCCCGATTCCGCGATCTCCGAATAGATGCCTGCCTTCTCCAGGACCAGCTTTCCGTGACTGCAGGCGACGGGATCGTCATCCACGATGAGAACGCTCATCTCACCCGGATGTATCTCCACATCCTCTTCCTCATCGTCTCTTCTCTCCGAATCCGCCAGGGTCACATTAACGGTAAAGGTGGTTCCTTTTCCCTTCTCGCTCTCCGCCTCGATGGTGCCGTTCATCATCTCCACGATATTCTTCGTGATGGCCAGGCCGAGGCCCGAGCTGCCGTAGCGGCTGGTATTGCCGCCGTCCTCCTGGGTGAAGGCATCAAAGAGATGGGGCAGGAAATCAGGGCTCATGCCGATGCCAGTATCGCTGATGGTAAAGCAGAGCGCCGACTTTCGGTCAAACCTGCCTTTCCGCTCCACCTGCAGGGAGACGCTGCCGCCCTCCGGGGTAAACTTCACGGCATTGCCCAGGATATTGATCAGCACCTGCCGAAGCTTCATGTTGTCGCCGATATAGTAGTCATCCACATCGCCGAGGATGCGGCACTGATACTCCAGTCCCTTCTCCTGGCACTGGCTGCTGAACATGGTATTGATGGCTTCCATGAGCTTCCGGAAGGAGAATTCCTCATTCCGCAGGGCCATTCTTCCCGACTCAATCCGGGACATATCCAGGATATCGTTGATCAGATTCAGAAGATGTTCCGCGGAGGACCCGATCTTCTCCAGGTAGTCTCTGGTCTTCTCGGGGGTCTCCGGGTCATTCAGGGCGATATTGTCCAGGCCGATGATGGCATTCATCGGCGTTCTGATCTCATGGCTCATGCTGGACAGGAAGGCGGTCTTGGCCTTGTTGGCCTCCTCTGCCGACATAAGCGCATCGCTCAGAGCCTGCTGCTCCGCCATGGTGCGGCGCATCTCCGCGTCGATGACCGTAAAGCCGATGCCGATGGCGTGAATCACGTGGTCCTCTCTGTCCTCCGGATGTCTGACGCCCGCCATGCGGAGCATCTCATAATACTCCTTCCCGCCGCGGTGCACCAGATACCGGTACGCCAGAATCTTTTCATGTTCCAGCGCCTGCCGGATATTCGCAGGATCGACAAACTCCAGGAATCCCTTCCGGTAATTCTCCGCCACATAGTTTTTCCCGTAGCTGGTAAATGCTTCCAGATAGGCAAACTGCTGCCCCTCGGTATAGTGATCCGGATCCTC
This sequence comes from Clostridium sp., assembly GCA_017634415.1. Taxonomy (GTDB): domain Bacteria; phylum Bacillota; class Clostridia; order Lachnospirales; family Lachnospiraceae; genus Clostridium_R. The sequence continues at coordinate 4,135 of JAGBNL010000094.1, read as the reverse complement.
GGGATCCGCCCTGTAACAGACTGCCTCATCTGTATCCAGATCCACATGGTATACGCTCCGGTAATCCGAAGCCATGGCCGTGATCATCTGATCCTGCTGGGTTCTTCTCTTTTCCTCCTCCAGAAGTTTTTCCTGGAGGGCAAGCCTGTGTTCCATCTCCTCCTGTCTTGCCCGGTTTTCCGCCTCCGCGGTCTCCTGCTCCAGCCGGAGCTTTGTATTCTTTCTGCTCTGCAGGATGATATAGCCGAACATCAGGCCCATGGCAGCCACCGTAGCCACAGACTGGATAATACTTTTCGTGATGATCCCGGCGGTGACGGTGCTGATTTTTTCGTTGAGGACGCTCTCCCGGATGAGATAGGTCAGCATCCAGTCGGTATCTCTCACGTGCACAAAGCTCAGGGTTTCATCGATCCCTTTATAGTTGAAGGAAGTCTCGCCCCGTTCGCCGTTTTTGAACGCCTGCAGAAAGCTTTCAAAGGAGTAGCCCTGCTCATACTCTGCCTGCTTCATGGCGTCCAGAAGGTTATCCTCCGCCGCCAGACCGCCCAGGACCGTATTGCTTAAAGCCACGCCGTTTCTGGTGTAGATATTGCAGAAGGTGACCTCTTCCCGGTTGGATGCCATGGAGACGCCCGAAAGCATCTCCTGCATGTCGATCTCCATGAAACAGACGGTCAGGGTTTCCGCTTCAAAGGAAAGCTCCACCGGCACGGCGATGACCACCTTCTTCTCCGGCGTGTCCAGATTCAGGATGGACACCTCCGGCCCGGACAGGGTTTTATAATCAAAGCTGTAGTCATCAATATTGGTCTGCATTCCCTCCGTGGTATAAATCCTGCCCCGGCTGTCGACGAATGCGAATTTGTCCAGATTATAGAGCTGCTTCATCCGGCTCTGGTAGTTCTGCAGATGCTCCATATCGCTGAGGTCACTCTGCTCCATCAGGCTCACGGCCACCCGCAGATCTCTTATCTTATTCTGCAGATTGCTCTCCACAACCTGCTCGCGGCGCCCGGCCAGCTCGTCCAGATAGAGGTTCGAGACGGTGCGCACCGCATCCTGGGTGTCTTTTCTGGCGCTCTGCCCCATCCAGATGGTCCCGAGAACCAGAATGACCAGCACGACCGCCGCGCCCGCCGCGGCGATTCCGGTAATATTGCTCCTTTTTCTGTCCTTCATACGTCATGCCCCCATATGCAGTAAAACCGCGGTTTACTCCTTCCGCAGAACGTGTTTTACACCCCGGATACCCTGCTTCTGCGCATAGATACCCATATTTTATTATATCAGAAACCCATGGGATTTCCATAAAAAAACACCCCGCCCAAAATGCGGGGTGCAGTTTTCTCAGAACACCAGCTGTACCAGTGCCATATAGATCAGGGTTCCTGCGAGAATACTCAGGAGAGAATTCCGCTTCCAGGCCTGCAGTCCCACGACGCAGGCGGCGGCAATAAGCTCCGGAAGCCCGTGGGGCGCCTGAATGAGGGAAACGTCCTTCAGGCAGTAGATAACCAGCATACCGATGATGGCCTGCGGAAGGACCTTTCCCAGATAAGTGATATAGGGCGGCGTCTCCTTCCGGAACACCAGGAAGGGAAGAAAGCGGGTCAGCATGGTGACCAGGGCCATGACGGCCACGAGGACGGCGGATCTCACAGCAGGGCCTCCTCTCTCTTCCGAAGCAGGGTCAGCACCAGGGTGATGAGAAGCATGGCCGGGATCAGGAATCTGTCCGCCCCGAACAGCACCAGGCAGAGCAGCGTCGCGAGAAGACCCGTGAGCGCCGGGACATGATCCTTTGTACTGAGCCACTGCTCCGTGAAGGAGGCGATAAAAAGGGCTGTCATGGAGAACTCGATCCCTTCGGTGGAAAATGGAATCACTGCCCCGAGCAGGCTTCCGATGACGCTGCCCAGAACCCAGTAGCACTGGTTGAACAGGGAAACAAAAAACCGGTACCGGTCCGGGTCATCTCCCGGCGGCGTCTTCTTATCGCACAGAAGGGAGTAGGTCTCATCCGTCAGGGCAAAGATCAGATAGGGCTTATAGGGCCCCGCATCCTTATAGGTGTCCACCATGGAGATGCTGTAAAAGAGGTGCCGGGCATTCACCATGAAGGTGGTGAGGGCGGCGGTCAGAACTGCGGCGCCCCCGGAAAGAAGGCTCACCCCCACATACTGCATGGATCCTGCATAGATAAAGGTGCTCATGGCAAAGGCCCAGAGCACCCCGTAGCCCGCATTGCGCAGCAGGATCCCGAAGCCGATGCCCAGAACCACGTAGCCCGCAAAAACGGGAATAGATTTGTAAAAAGCCAGTCTTACGGTATTCGTATTCAAAAAGAAACCTCTTTCTGCGTTCAGGTCCGGCAGACCTGCGGATCCGTCGGACTTATGCTGTAATGGACCCGGTTATCTGTCCCGTCTTGCGTGCTCCGCGGCCGTCCGGACTTCATCCCCGGTGATGCGGACAACCTGCGGCTTTTTGGTCTGCACATCCGCCATCGCCTTTTCATATCTGTCGATGAAGTAATCGATGCTGTCCTTCATCCAGACCAGGGCGGAGATTTCATCGCTCTCCGATACCATGAGCCGGACCCCGGCCATGGCCTCCGCATCGGCGTGGCTTATCTTGTTGCGCACCTGCCCGATGTGGTAATAGGCAAACAGAATATCCTCCAGCGTCTCCGCGCTGCTGCAGGCGGAGAGTCCGGTAATCATGGAAGAGTCGGTGTTCTCCAGGGATTTTGCCCTCAGAGAAGCGTAGACACGCTGCGGGTCATCGTCCCGGCCGCCCATTCCCCTGGTTCCTGCCCGGTTATAGGTCTTGATGAAATAGTGGTCAATCTCATCCATCTTGTAATATTCATAGGGTTTCAGCATCTGCCGCTGCTTCACGAGCAGCTGGATGACCTGGTCTTTCTTCTTCTCGTCTCCGCAGTAATAGAAGATGCCGGACTTAACCAGATTCTCCGGCGCCCTGGACTCGATCAGCGTCAGAGTCTGCTGGTAGAACTGATGCCGGTAGGCCCATTTCACCATCTCGATGAAGGGGATGTCGCCGTCCCCCTCCAGGAGCACGCCGTAGTCCTCCCGGATGCTTTCCGCCAGCACGCTGAATCCCATGCCGTAGCGGCCGGTTTCCCGCCAGAACGCTTCATCCCGGAACAGCCTGTGCAGGCGGAGGATACCTCCCTCCACCTCCGGAATGTTGCACATGGAAAGTCCCACATCCACACGGCGCATGGCATAGACCATGGCTGCGATGCTTTCATTGCGTTCTCCGCTCTTTTCCCATATCTTCACGACCCTGTCCGCCTTGCCGTAATTCAGGAAAGAATGGAGGGCGTGGAACAGCTCGGTCACGCCGAAGCCTTCGGTGTCGTCCCGTATCATTCCCGCCATGCGCCTCTGGAGGCTTCTGACCGTATAGATCTTCTGCAGGCGGATCCTGCTCTCCTGCATGGATACCAGGAGCTCCAGCAGGTTAATGACGATGAAGGTATCCGCCGCGTCATCGCTGTTCAGAGAAACATAGAGATTGATGTCTTCCCTGTCTTCCACGATGGATTTTTCCATCGCCATCATACTGTCAACCCACTGTCCGCCTTCTTCCACCGACTCTTCCGGAACGAACCGGATGATGGTATCAGTATTGACGGGCGCAGGCTCCAGCTTCGCGGAGGACTTCATCTCCCCGTAGAGATAGTTCTTTATCCATCGGATACAGGACCCCTGATAATCCCGGAGCTCCGGGAAGGCGGCAGCGAACGCATTCCTGAAATCCTCATAGGCCTGTCCGTTCTGGGAAATGGCATCGAAGAGCCGGTTGAACTTTGTCTCTTTAAGCTCCGGGCTATTTTCCTGATACTCCCGGACAAAGCGGGTCAGCTTCTCCCGCATCTCCTCCGGCAGAAGCTTTTCCTCCGCCTCCTCATCCAGATTCAGCTCGTCCGCATACTGGGCGAGCCGGTACCGGAGCAGACGGTAGGCGGAAAAGGACATCCTGTCCTCAGAATACAGACTGCTTCCGTCCCCGAGACGGACCGCATTCCGCTCATCCCTCTCATCATATGCATCCGCCGCACCGATGACGATAACCTCATCGATGCTGTGTCTGGCAAGCACGG
>JAGBNL010000093.1 GCA_017634415.1 Clostridium sp. | reverse complement strand
TTCGTTATTATAACGAAAAGCGCAGCAAAGCATCCCTTGGGTACCGAAGTCCGATCGAGTACAGAGACTACATGACAGCTGCATAGAAAACTCCAGCGATTTCTCGCTGGAGCAAAAGTCTAACTTTTTGGGGTCACCACATCCAACAGGATGCCCGGCGGTTCTCTTTTATTTTGGCAGGGATGTGCTTCCTTCATTGTTCTCCCGCTTCCCCTCTCCGGGCCTGTTTTTCTGTGAAGCGCCCATAAAGGTCCGGTCTCTGCCTTCTTGTCCTCTCCAGGGCTGCTTCTTTTCTCCACCGGCGCACCGCCTCATGGTTTCCGGAAAACAGCACCTCCGGCACCTTATGCCCCTCGAAGTCCCGGGGCTTTGTGTACTGGGGATACTCCAGAAGCCCGTTATCAAAGGACTCCTCCTCCGTACTCTCCCTGCGGATACTGCCTGGCAGAAGCCGCACCACCGCATCGCTCACGGCCATGGCCGCGATCTCGCCTCCGGTCATGACAAAATCTCCCAGGGATATCGCTTCATCCGCATAATGGAATATTCTCGCGTCAAACCCCTCATAATGGCCGCAGACCAGCACCAGGTGATCCTTCTTTGAAAGCTCCCGGGCTTTTTCCTGGTTAAAGGGCATGCCTGCGGGGTCCAGCAGAATCACGTATCCGTCCGCTTCCTTTGCCGCCCGGATGGCGTCCGCCACCGGCTGGCAGCGGAGAATCATGCCCGGGCCTCCTCCGTAGGGGGAATCGTCGATCTTCCGAAAGCAGCCGTCGGCAAAATCCCGGATATCCGATACCCGGAAGTCCAGCCGTCCTGCTGCCTGCGCCCGGTCAATTACCGCCTCTTTCCGGAAATCTCCGAAAAGCTCCGGAAACATGGTGAGAATATCTATTCTCATGGGTTCACCCTCTCCTGTATCTGTCAGTGGGGCTGCATCTGCCCTGTCTGAGTCCTTCACAGCACGCACAGCACCGGAAAATGGCGGCCCTGCGGCCGCCATTTCAGTTAATCGTCCTGTATTCCTTATTTTACAGTTTTTTCGTCCCGCCGACAATCTCCGGAAGCTCTTTTCCTGCCTTTTTCCAGCTGACGTACTCGGCCGTCGCCGCGAACATCACGTCACCGGAGGAGTTCAGCGCCGTCTCCACGCTGTCCTGAATCACGCCGATGATGAAGCCGACACCCACCACCTGCATGGCTACATCAGAAGAGATTCCGAACAGGGAGCAGGCCATGGGGATCAGCAGCAGGGAACCGCCCGCCACGCCGGAAGCGCCGCAGGCGCCCAGGGTTGCCAGCACCGACAGAATCAGTGCCGTCGGAAGATCCACCTGAATTCCCAGAGTATGTGCCGCAGCCAGGGTCATAACGGTGATGGTCACCGCCGCGCCGTCCATATTGATGGTTGCGCCCAGTGGAATAGATACAGAATAAAAGTCCTTGTCCAGTCCCAGCCGCTCACAGAGGCCCATATTCACCGGAATATTGGCCGCGGAGCTTCTGGTAAAGAAAGCGGTCAGGCCGCTCTCCCGGAGGCACTTGAATACCAGCGGATAAGGATTGGTCCTGAGGGATATGCCGATAATCAGCGGATCCACAACCAGCGCCACCAGCAGCATGGCCCCCACCAGCACCAGGAGCAGTCTGCCGTAGGAGGTAAATGCCTCCAGGCCGCTGCCGGACACGGTCTTGAATACCAGACCGCAGATACCGAAGGGCGCCAGGTTAATGACCCAGCGTACCGCCTGGGATACCGCATCCGCCATATCCGCCAGGAAAGCTTTTGTCCCTTCTGCGGCTCCCCGCTTCAGGGCGAGGCCCAGAACCGCCGCCCAGAACAGAATTCCCATATAGTTGGCGTTTGCAATCGCATTGATCGGATTGTCAATGATATTCATCAGCAGGCGGCTCAGGACTTCATGCAGTCCTCCGGGCGCCGCCTGTTCCACCTCCGCGGCCAGCACCAGTGTCTGGGGGAACAGGAAGCTTGCCGCAACAGCGACAAATGCCGCGAGAAACGTGGAAAGCAGGTAATAGAATATGACAAGGCCGAACCGTCTGTCCAGCTTTCCTTTTCCCTGGCAGAGAGAGCTCATGACCAGAATGGCCACCAGTACCGGTGCGACGGCCTTCAGGGCGCCGACAAACATATCTCCGAGGATGCCGATCCACGCTGCTCCCGGACAGATCAGCGCCAGCAGCGCGCCGATAACAATTCCGACGGCTATTCTTATAATCAGGCTGATACCGTTGTAGACTGCAGTTATCTGTTTCAGTACGTTCATCATTAATTCTCCAATATCACTATCTTTCTGTTCCGCTTCGGAATGTCTGATTATACGATCTTATCACAGTCCTCAGGCGGGTCAGATAATGATATTCTACTGTCAGAACTGCAGAAAAGCAACAGAATATCCTTTTCTTGAAAAATATTTGAGCTGTCTTTTTCAGGAACACATCTCAGCGCCCCCGCCGGCTCTGCTTCACCCGCACATACAGGTCGTAGAGAGCGGACCCGGTCTGCCCCCGGGGCGGATAAGACTCTTCTCCAACCTCCAGAAGAGCGCGCTCCCACGCATTCACGATCCGGGTCCCGGATGGATGAATCTGCTCCCGGACAAAGGATGAGCCTGTATATTCCCTGTGCACATGACCGTGTACCATATAAGCCGGCTTCCAGGTTTCCAGAAGAGTGTTGAAGCAGGCAAAGCCCCGATGGGGCAGGTCTTCCATGTCCCCGCAGCCCTTCGCGGGCGCGTGGGTGAGAAGGATGTCAAAGCCGCCCATCAGCCGGATCTGCCAGCCGGCCTTCCGGATACGGGCCTGCATCTCAGCCTCTGTATACATACAGGGGCTGTTTTTGTAGCGCATGGAACCGCCCAGTCCGAGAATCCGGAGACCGTGAAAGTCATAGACCTTGTCCTCGATGCAGGTGCAGCCGAGGGGCGGCTTCCTGTCATATCTCTCATCGTGGTTCCCCCGCACGTACAGCAGGGGACATCCGGCCATGGTGACAAGAAACTGCAGATAATCCGGGTCCAGATCCCCGCAGGAAAGGATCAGGTCCACTCCCTTCAGCGTTCCGGGCTGATAATAATCCCAAAGGGCCCTGCATTCTTTGTCCGCAATCGTAAGAATCCTCATGAAATCCCGCTGACCTCCATCATGGCCCGGACATTCTCCGGCAGCTCCTCCGGCTCAGGGATACGCCCGATGATATTATCATTGAGCCAGTTCATCCGGATGATCTCTTCACTGGAAAGACGGGGCGTTCCCGCTTCCTTCACGACTCCGTCCCGGCTGTGCAGCTCTCCGTCGAAGGGGTTCATTCTGCCCAGAATCAGGCTGTTCTTCAGGGCATTCACCATCTTCCTGGAATAATAGGACAGCTTCTCCGACAGGATGATGTCCACTACGCCGGCGGACATCCCCCACCAGTAATTGATGGCCCTGTCCTGGCTTCCTGAATTGCTCCGCAGGCTGTGCCCCTCCACCACCGGCCGGAGTATCAGGTCATAATACTCTCCCCAGTTCCAGAAGGGGGCCGCCAGATTCATGATGGTGCCGTCCTCTCTCCGCTCATAGAGGCCGAATTCCCGGGATGCGCTCTCGGGTCTGATATTGTCGGGTCCGGAGACAATCCGGATATCATTGTCCTCAAGACTCTCATTCCACTTCTGCTCCGGCATGGATGCCCAGCTGAGGTAGATTTCCGCCTTCGGGTCCGTCAGCGCCGCGCCGATGGCAAAGGCATTGATATCCGCCAGGGCTCCGTAAATGGGATACGCAGCCCGGTAGCCGATGCGGTGATTCCCGGAGAGACTTCCCGCCAGCGCCCCCAGCAGGAACTTTACCCCGTACATCCTGGGATAATAGGTCTGGACCGCCTTGTGGGAAAGGTTGACCGAGCAGTTGAAGAACCGGATCTGCGGATAACGGATAGCGCTCCGCAGTGTTTCCTGCATCTGGTTCGAGGATGTGGTGAAGACCATGGCATCCTCATCCGCCGCTGCCGCCTCCACCGCCTTTCGAATCTGTTCATCGGTTCTGCAGGAATCAAAACGCAGCGTATCCACTGCCCCGCCGAACCGCGTCATCAGCTCGCTGCGTCCCAGCTCGTGGCTGTAGCACCATCTGGAGAGCTCCGGCGTCGAGTCATAGATAAAGGCGGCGCGCAGAGGATGTTCCGGCGTGTAAACCGTATTTCTGCGCAGGATCCCGAGAATCGGCGTTTCCTTCTCCTCCTCCGGCGCTTCCACCAGATCGATCTCATCCCCCTGCTCCGCCAGACGTATCTCATTCCAGATCTGCAGGACATGCCCCGCAATCTCCTTCGTGCTCTCCTCCAGCAGGCTCTTCTCCCCGAAAATCGACAGATAGATGAGAAAAGCATCCCCGCTGGTCAGACGGAGTTTCCATCCGCCCTTTGCATAGAAGACCTGGGAAAACACGGCAAATGCGTACTTCAGATCTCTCACAGCCTCCGCAGTCCACACATGGTCCAGGTCCTGTCCTGCCATCTCCGCCAGCTTCCGGTAGCTTCCCTCCTTTGAAAAGGCAATCTCGTAGATAGGCGCCGCCTCGAAGAACTTCAGGAATTCAAAGTACTGCCTGTTATCCGGTTCCTCCGTCTGTTTCGGGACAATCCGCCTGACCTCCGCAAGAATCGTCGTGGAACCCACGTATTTGGAGACAGAAACCCGTTTGTTCCCTTCCAGGACATAAAATCTGCGCATGTACTCATACACCTGGATCGGATCCCTGATTCCCTCCTCCATCTGGGAAGCCAGAAGCGCCGTCCACTTTTCCGCAAACTCGGAATTCGGCTCCATGGCAGGCATAAAATCAGGGGCAAATGCTCCCTGCCGGCTTCTGGTCTTTGTTCCGGCCACCAGCGACAGCGGAATCTCCATCACGCCTATAAATACCGGGTTCATGGCCTCATCCCCGGTCAGAATATCGTCCAGCGCCGGCAGCACCCCCGGCTGCCCGGCCTCATGGGCCCGCCTTATGCTCTTCTCTCCCAGTTTCAGTGCTTTCCTGTACTCTTCTATCATAAAAAACTCCATAAGAAAGGGGCTGTCGCCAGCCCCTTTTCTGATGTGATTAATGGCAGATAGCCTTTTCTGTTTCCTTGTCGAAGAAATGCATCAGCTTCAGGTTCACCGGAATCTGAATCTCGTCTTCCTTCGGAAGGGGCTCGGTGCTCGGCAGCTTCATGATAACCTTGTTGTCGCCTACAAAGACGTACAGGTTATATTCTGCACCCAGAAGCTCACGGAAGTCAACCTTGACATCCAGGGCATTGTCCTTCGTCAGGTTTTCCATGGACTGGAAGTGCTCCGGACGGATGCCGAGGGTGACAGTCTTGCCGACATAGGGCTTCAGAGCCTCTCTCTTGAAGTCCGGAATCAGCAGACGGTTGGTCTTGTGTCCTGTCACCTCTGCGTACATATTGCCGCCCTCTTCCACGATGGCCGCATCGATGAAGTTCATCTGCGGGCTGCCGATGAATCCTGCGACAAACAGGTTGTCCGGGGTATCATACAGAACCTGCGGGGTGTCGAACTGCTGGATCAGACCGTCCTTCATGACGACGATACGGTCGCCCATGGTCATAGCCTCGGTCTGGTCGTGGGTAACATATACGAATGTGGTATCCAGTTTTCTGTGCAGTCTTGCAATCTCGGAACGCATGGAGGTTCTGAGCTTTGCATCCAGGTTGGACAGCGGCTCGTCAAGCAGGAATACCGCAGGGTTGCGGACCATGGCTCTTCCTAACGCCACACGCTGTCTCTGGCCGCCGGACAGAGCCTTCGGCTTTCTCTCCAGCAGGTGCTCCAGGTCAAGGACCTTCGCAGCCTCGTGCACTCTCTTGTCAATCTCTGCCGGGTCAACCTTTCTGAGGGTCAGACCGAAAGCGATGTTCTTATAAACCGTCATGTGCGGATACAGTGCATAGTTCTGGAAAACCATGGCGATATCGCGGTCCTTCGGCGGGATATTGTTGACTCTTCTGTCGCCGATGAAGAGGTCGCCGCTGGAGATGGACTCCAGACCTGCGATCATGCGCAGGGTGGTGGACTTTCCGCAGCCGGAAGGTCCGACCAGGATGATGAATTCCTTATCCTTGATCTCCAGGTTCAGATTCGGGACAACCGGGGTTTTTGCCCCGTCGTAAATCTTCGTTACATTCTTAAATGAAATGGAAGCCATATATTTCCTCCGTTATCTTTCTACCGTAAACTCGTATCATATCACTGCATATTCTCTTCAATCTTCCGGAACGCCATGAGGTAGGCCAGGTTGGTCAGGTAAGCCGTGAGGCCGAAGCCGATGACCGCCCAGAAAAACACCGCACCGCCAAACCGTTCGGGACGCAGGAAAAAGGTGAGAACCACTGCCGCGGCCGGAATCATGAGGCCCAGCAGGGTCTGGGGAAGCGCTGCCACCGAGAGGAGATACGCATTCCGTATCGTCCGTCCCGCCCCCTGTCCGAATCTTGCCAGCATCGGGAATACATACTGATATCCCGCGAAACACACCAGCACCAGTGCGTAAAAGGTAATCCGGTACAGATGCTGTGTGCCGCCCCCCAGGCTGTTCACCGTATGGTAATACAGCAGAAGG
>JAGBNL010000092.1 GCA_017634415.1 Clostridium sp. | reverse complement strand
TGGCCGCGGAAGTCAGAATACTGACCCTGGCATTCGGCAGAATATGCCGGAAAATGATCCGCATCGTGCCGACGCCCATGATCCGGGCGCTCTTCACAAAATCCAGCTCCTTCGCCCGGATCACCTCGCTTCTGACAATGCGGGCAAAGCTGGGCACAAAGAGAATCCCCAGTGCTACGATGATGTTATAGCTGCCGGGGCCGAGAAAACTGATGAAAATCAGGGCCAGCAGGATACTGGGAAATGACAGCAGAATATCATTCAGCCGCATGATGATGTTGTCAAACCAGCCGCCGAAATAGCCGGTGAGCGAGCCCACGATGGTGCCGACGACACACCCGAAGGTGACGGTGCACAGCGCGATGATAAAGGTGCTGCCGCTGCCGTTCATGACGCGGCTGAAGATGTCCCGGCCGAAATTGTCGGTGCCCATCCAGTGGGCAAGAGACGGCGCCTGGTTCATCTCCGCGGCGCTCATGGCCGTGGTGCTGTAGGGGGTCCAGAACTGGCCGACAACGGCCATAACAAGGAAAATCCCCGTGATAATCAGTCCGATTCTCAGATTCCAGTTTTTCTTTTTCATCGTCCGTTCCTCCCCGCCTTATACGCGCACCCGCGGATCCAGCAGCTCATAGAGCACGTCCACGATGAAATTCAGAATCACGACCACGGCGGTGATGTAGAGCACCAGGGCCTGCACCACCGGGTAATCCCGGTTTGAGATGGAGCTGACGAGAAGCCGCCCGATGCCGGGCACGGAGAACACCTGCTCCACCACGATGCTGCCCGCCAGAATCTCCGCGATAACCATCGCTATGAAGGTTACCACGGGGATGAGTGCGTTCTTCAGGACATGCTTATAAAGGACATGATTCTCATCATTGCCCTTCGAGTACGCCGTGCGGACGTAATCCTTCTTCAGTTCTGAGATAACGGAGTTTCTGAGAAACCGCACCACCATCGCGATCTTCGGAAGGGCGATGGCCAGAGCGGCGTAAAAGAGATAATGGATACAGGCGCGGAAGTCATCCGAGGGCTGCACGAAGGTGCCCGGCTTGAAAAACTTCAGCACCAGTCCGAAAAAGTACGTCAGAAGAATTCCCAGGAAGAAGGCCGGCACGGCCATCAGGACCTGGGAAACCTGGGTGGTCAGAATATCCACCCATTTTCCGGTATACCGCGCACTGAGAATTCCCAGCGGCACGGAAATCACCACGATGATGACAAGGGAGATGCCCGCGAGAAGCACCGTGACCGGAAGCCGTCTTGCGATCAGCGACTTCACGCTGCTGCCCGTGTAACGGTAGGACTCGCCGAAATCCCCCTGAAGGGCGCCCCTGAGCCAGCGGCCATAGCGTTCCGGCAGGGGATCATTTAACCCCATCTCCTCCCGCTTGGCCTCAATCTGCTCAATGGTGGCATCCTTGCCCAGCTTGGACAGGGCCGCATCTCCCGGGATCACGGAAAATGCGGCAAAGGACAGGAACGAGATACATAACAATGTAATAATGAGAGTAACAAGTTTTCTGACAATATTTTTCATATCCCGTCCCTGTTCTGAGTCTGCTGTTTATTTATTTTACCTGATAAATCACACTCATATCCTCCGCTGCTGTCGGATAGGAGGTGTAGCCTGCGAACTTCTTGTTGACGGCAACCAGGTTCACCGGCTCCTGGATGTAGACGGAAGCGGCATCCTCCGCCAGGATCATCTGGCACTTCTTGTAGAGCTCTGCCTTCTTCTCCGCATCCACTTCGGCATAGGCCTCCGCGAAGGTCTTGTCGTACTCTTCGTTCTTATAGTGCACGAAGTTGTTGCTGGCATCGCTGGTGTACTTCTTCAGCCAGTTGCTGGGAGCAAGGGTTCCGTCGAAACCGATGACGGTGGCCTGGAAATTGCCTCCTCTGTACACATCGTCAAGCCAGGTTGCCCACTCCACCTGGTTCAGGGTGGCATTTACCCCTACAGCCTTCAGCTGCTCCGCGATGATCTGCGCGGTATCCACATGCTGGGAGTAAGAGCTGGGCACGGTGATGACAAGGTCAAATCCGTCCGGATATCCCGCCTCTGCCAGGAGATCCTTGGCCTTCTGCGGATCGTAGCTGTACACGGTCTCGCAGGCCGGCTCATAGTAGCTGGAAAGCGCGCGGATCATGTGGGAACCCACGATCTGGCTCTTGCCGGCGAAGATAAACTGGTTGATGGCATCCCGGTCCACAGCGTAGCAGAGCGCCTGGCGGACCTTCGTATCAGCCAGGGGTTCATAGCTGCTGGACAGGAACATGCCCTGCACCAGGTTCATGCTGCCTTCCACGATATTGTAATCGCTGTCGGTGCCGAGGGCCTGTACCTGGGCCTCGGTCATGTAGCGCATGATATCGATGGTTCCGGCCTGGAGATCCATGAACTCGGTCTCCACGTTGGGCACAAACTTGAATTCCACCTCATCCAGCTTCGGCAGTCCCTCCTGCCAGTAACCGTCATACTTCTCGAGAATCAGGTTCTCTCCGGGGGTGTAGGAAGCAAACTTGAAGGGGCCGGTACCGATGGGGCTTCCCACCGGATCCTGGTTTGCCTTCGGGATGATGGCCACATCCATGTTCGGAAGGAACTCGGAATTACTCTCAGAAAGAGTCACCACTACAGTCCTGTCATCCGGCGTCTCGATTCCGGACACAATAGAAAATGCGGAGGATCCGCCCTGATTCTCCGCATAACGTTCGAGTGAGTATTTGACGTCTTCGACTGTTACCGGTGTGCCGTCGTGGAATGTGATGCCGTCCCTGAGGGTGAAGGTATAGGTCTTCGCGTCCTCGGAGATCTCATATTCGCTGGCAACTGCCGGGATCATATCGCCGGTCGAAGCGGGCTTGACAAGCCCTTCGTACAAATTGAAAACCACGTCTCTCGTTCCTGCGTCCGTATCAATATGGGGGTCAAGACTTTTCAGGTCCTGCGTCATGCCGAACACAACGCGTCCGCCTGCAACGGGTGTTTCTTCTGAGGGAGTATTACCGTCGGTTGACGCCGCTTCCGTCGTTTCTGCCTCTGCAGAAGCTGCCGGAGCTTCCGTGCTTTCCGCTGTCTTGCCGCCTCCGCATGCGCAGAGTGCCGCAGACATGAGGATTGCTGCCATACCCGAAAGAAGATGCTTTTTCATAATAGTTATCCTCTCTTTTCGTAATATTTCGCAGCCGCACCGTATGAGATTACGGCCGCGACTCCTCTCATTATTCAATTGTCACGGACATTGTACCAAAAACTGTGGGAAATGCAATATAATGATAATATTTTAACAATCTATTTCCGCATATACCTATTATATAATTTATAACAGTCTACGCGGGGACCACGCCGAACCGGAAGGAATAGAGATATCTCTCCTTCACGGGCTTTCCGGTGATCTGCACAAGGGCCCGCTCATAGAAGTCCAGCTGCACGCTGTAGCGCTCCCGCAGTTCCTCCGGCGTGTCCACCCGGTCTGTCTTGTAATCGTACAGCACCAGGCCGTCCTCCTCCTCGAAGAAGGCGTCGATGATTCCCTGGATCACCACCAGCTCGTCGGAATCCCAGTCTCCCACTTCCCGGGCGGGAACGCCGACGACAAACTGCTGCTCTCTCTTAAGCTTTCCGCAGCCTGCGGCCGCCCGCGCCCGGATGCCCAGGGGACTCTCCAGAAACTTCACGATATCCGAAAGCCGCACCAGCTCCCGTTCCCTGTCGGAAAATGCTCCCTTCCGCACCAGTTCCTCCACCGACGAAGAAAGCAGCTTCCCGATGTCGGAATCCGGCGTCATCCTGTCAAAGGGAAGCAGGCTCAGGAGTCTGTGATATGCCGTTCCGCGCTCTGCGCCGGCCTTACTGTCCCATGCGTGTTTTCTTACGCCGCCTGCTGCCGGATGGCCTGCCGATACAGAATCCCCGGCCTTCATATCCATCCGCTCTGCCTGTTCCTCTTCCGCCTGCTGCCCGTGCTCCGCCTGCTCCTCCAGCTTCGCCGCCGCAAGCATCAGCGCCTCTTCATCCTCCTCGAGATGCTTCTCCTTAAGCCCGGACACGCTCATCTTGATATTCAGCGCCGTGTCCGCCCGGAAGGGATAGCGGAAGGCCTTAGCCCGGGCAAGCAGCTCCCGGTACCGGGGATCTCCTGCGCCGTCCTTCTCCAGACGGAGCAGCTGCTGCTCCGCCTCCGCCGTTTCCCTGAGGTTCTTTTTTGCTCCCTCGAGAAGTCCTCCGGGACTCTCGATGTGCACGCCGATATGGTCCGCCCCGCCGGCCATGCTCATGAAAATCCAGTCCAGCATGGAGGAGGCGGACTGCAGAACCGTGCTGGGCACCCGGCCCTCCGACAGGCGGTATGCCGCTCTCTTCTCCATCTGTCCCGCGGGATCCGCCAGAGCTCCCGTAAGATACAGCTTTTCCTTTGCCCTGGTCATGGCCACATACAGGACCCGGAGTTCCTCTCCCAGCTGCTCCGCATCCATCCGGTGCTTCATCACATTCTTCTTCAGGGTGGGGCCCTTAATCCTGAGATTCCGGTCGATAAAGTCCGTTCCCAGGCCCAGGTCCGCATCCACCAGAAGACTTCCCCTGATATCCTGTTTGTTAAAGTGCTTTGACAGTCCCGCCGCAAATACCACTGGGAACTCCAGTCCCTTGCTTCTGTGAATGGTCATGATACGGACGGCCCCGGCATGGCTCATATCCGCCTGGGCTTCCCCGAAGTCCTTATTATACTTTTTCAGCTCCCCGATATACCGGATAAAGTGGAATACGCCGCGGTAGCTGGTCTCCTCATAGGCAGAGGCCTTCTCCACCAGCATGTCCAGATTGGCCCGCCGCACCTCGCCTCCGGGCAGTGCGGACGCATACAGATAGTATCCGGTCCGGTCATAGATACGGTACAGCAGATCATGCATCGGCAGCACCGCCGCAGCCTCCCGCAGTTCCGCGATCAGGTCAAAGGCCGCCCGGAGCTTCACCGCCAGAGCATTCTCCGCCTCCTTTTCATGCCGTGCAAGATAGGACACAGCCGCGCCGTAAAGGCCGGTTCCCTGCTTCTTGTCTTCCTCCGCGTTCTCCTTCTGGTCCGCCTTCACAAGGGCCAGCTCCCGGTCCTCCAGGCCGCAGAAGGGCGCCCGGAGCACCGCGGCCAGCGGGATGTCCTGCACCGGGTTGTCGATGACATTCAGCAGGTTCAGGATGCACTCCACTTCCTTGGCGCTGAAGTATCCCCCTCCGGTCTCCGCATAGGCGGGAATCCCCTGCTCCATCAGGACCTCCGAGAACTCCTGGGCCCATCCTTCCCCGCTGCGCAGGAGAATCACGATGTCGCCGTACCCGGCGGTATGCTGTCTGCCGTCTCTGTCCGTAAGAAGAAGTCCCGTCTCCGGGTCGGTGATCCTCCGGATCTCCCGGGCGATCATGGCGGCCTCCAGCTCCTTCTTTGTGAGGTCCGCCTGCTCCTCATCCATATCGGAAGGCACATCCTGGGCCGTGTCCAGAAGAAGCAGCTCTGTCTTCATCCTGCCCGTCTCCGCGGCCGGAAACTCTGCCCCCGGATAAAGGGCTGTCTTCTCCGTATACTGAACCTTCCCGAGCTTATGCGTCATGATCCGCATGAACACCTCATTGACGGCGTCCAGCACCTCCCCGCGGCTGCGGAAGTTCTGCCCCAGCTCAATCAGCCGGTCCGTTCCCGTCTCCCCGTAGGAGAGGTATTTCCCGAGAAAAAGCTCCGGCCTCGCCAGACGGAACTTATAGATGCTCTGCTTCACATCGCCGACCATCACCAGGTCCGGCTTCCCGAAGCGCTCCCCGGACAGATACCGGAGAAGCTGCTCCTGCACCAGGTTGCTGTCCTGGTATTCATCCACCAGAATCTCATCAAAGAGGTCCGCCAGCTCATCGGCCACCGGGCCCGGCCCATGGGAATCCCCGTCGCCGCCCGCAGACAGGATCTCCAGCGCCATATGCTCCAGGTCATTAAAGTCGACGATATTCTTCTCCCGCTTTCTGGCGGCAAGCCCTGCGGTAAAGTCCTCCGTCAGGGAGAGAAGCTCCAGAAGGGGCCCGGCCATGCTGCGCATATCCTCCGCCGCTTCCTCCGGCGTCTCGAAGAAGTAGTCCTCCAGCATCTTCTGACAGGACTTTTTCACCTTATCCCGGATCTGATAGGCTCTCTCCTTCTTCTCCGCGTCAATAAACTCCAGCTGCTTTTTCCCGATGACGGGCATCCTATCCCAGTCCATGGCATCCGCTGCCCGGGCCATATCCATGTAGCTCTCCGCGCCGAGAAGCGCCTCCAGCTGCGCCGTTTCCCGCTCCAGAAGCGGCAGATAGGCGCCGGGACCGTCCTGTTCCGAAGCGATCTCCTTCGCCTCCAGGAGGTCCGCCAGAAACTCCTCCGCCTGTCTTCGGATATCTTCCTTCATAAACCGCATCCAGGGGCTTTCCTCCGCCTCCGGATCCGGCCGCTCCAGCTCCCTTCTGCACTCCCCGATCCATTCCGCGGGCCAGGGATTGCTCTGGGAGAAATCGTAGACCCGGAACACCAGATCCGCGATTCCATCGTCGGTCTTCCCGGGGGCAAATGTCTCCGCAAAGGAGAGAAAGCTTTCCTCCCCCGCTTCATAGCGCTCTTCCAGCAGTTCCTTCATCACATCCCGCCTGAGAAGCAGCAGTTCCCCCTCATCCGCTACCCGGAATGCGGGATCCAGGTCCGTCCGGTCAAAATACTCCCGCAGAATCCACAGGCAGAAGCTGTCGATGGTGGTGATCTGGGCATACTGGGCCATCACCGCCTGCTGCTCCAGATAAGCGTTTCCGGGATCATTTTCCAGTTCCCGCTCGATGGCGGCCCGGATGCGCTCCCGGATCTCGGAGGCGGCGGCTCTGGTAAATGTCATCACCAGCATCCGCTCGATGTCGGCCGGATGTTCCCGGTCCAGGATTCTGCGGATGATGCGCTCCACGAGAACGGCGGTTTTTCCGCTGCCTGCCGCGGCGGAAACCAGCACATTGCAGTCCCTTAAGTCAATGACCTTCTTCTGGTCATTCGTCCATCTTACCGCCATCCTTCGCTCCTCCTTTCTCCTGTGCCTTCTGTTCCAACAGGTTCCAGACATCCGCCGGCTTCAGGGAAGCCAGCCTTCTGTAGCGGTATCCGCCGCCCTTGATATCAAATCCGCACACGCCGTGGTAGGGACACCAGGTGCAGGGCACAGAGGTGCCGCTCCTGCAGGGATTGAGCGAGATCTTTCCCTCCAGTATCTCCATGGCATCTGTCCGGATAAGACGGTTCACATGGTCCGAAAGAAGCCCGAACTGCCGCGCATCCGCCACAGAGGATTTGGCCGCCAGTACGCCCTTTTTCACGGACACGGGCATAACGATGGAATCCGCCGTCTCTCCGCTGCCCAGGACAATTCTCCTGTCCAGACGCGAGAGAATCTCCGGCTCCTTCCCCGCAAGTCCCGTCATGGTGAGGCTTTCCTGAAGAAGTCCCTGCACGTTCTCCGCCCTGCTCCGGTCTTTCGGCGTGACCAGGGGATCGTCAATATGATAGTAGAACAGTCCCGCCGGCCGCACCTTTTTCTCCGGATATTTCCGGGCATACTTTTCCGCCGCAGCCTGCATGTAGACCATGAGCTGCAGCTGAAGTCCGTAATATATCTTTTCCAGGTCAAAACCGGTCTTTCCGGTTTTATAGTCGATAACCCGCAGAAACAGCTCCCCGCCGGCGTCGGAGACATCCACCCGGTCCAGTCTTCCCCTGAGCCAGACAGCCGAATCCTCCGAAAGGGAAATCTTCATCGACCGCAGATTGTCCGCCGGGGAAAAGCTCATCTCCAGGGCGTCCGGCCGGAATTCTCCGGCCCTGAGCTGCTCTGTCAGGGCCCAGGCGCTCCGGTCCGCGATTCGCGTGATGCGCTCCAGAAGATACCGGTTTCTGGCGGAGCTCTCCAGCACCGCATTGCCGTATCCCCTGCCCGCCTCTTCTACACATGCGCGCACCAGGGCCTGCCGGTCCCCGTCCGTAAGGTTCTCCGCAGGGATTCCCTGTTCCATCGTGCGGGCGAAGAACCGTTCTATGGCGTCATGATAGATGTTGCCCAGATCCGCCGCTCCGACCTCAAACTGCCGCCGCTCCGAAAGCTCCAGCCCGTAGCGCAAAAAATGGGCGTAGGCGCAGCCCGCGTAGCTTTCCAGTCTCGTCACGCTTCCCCGGATAACCTGGCCGTAGAGGGCTTTCGCCGCGGCCTTTCCGATCCCCTTATCCGTGTAGGTGAAGAAGGCCGCCTCCCGCAGCCG
>JAGBNL010000091.1 GCA_017634415.1 Clostridium sp. | reverse complement strand
GCATAAGTGAAAGGAGAAACACATGTTTCAGATTGATGATACCCACCAGGAACTGATTTCCCTGTACAGAGATTTTGCCGAGAATACCGTGAAGCCCATCGCAGCGGACCTCGATAAGGAAGAGAGATTCCCGGAAGAGACTGTGGCACAGCTGGGCGAGCTTGGTATGCTGGGAATCCCGTTCCCGGAGGAATACGGCGGAACCGGCATGGATAACCTTTCCTATGTGCAGTGCATTGAAGAGCTCTCCAAGGTCTGTGCTTCCACAGGTGTTACCGTATCCGCACATACCTCTCTCTGCGCATGGCCGATCTATCACTTCGGCACAGAAGAGCAGAAGCAGAAGTATCTGGTTCCCCTGGCTTCCGGTGAGAAGCTTGGTGCCTTCGGACTGACCGAGCCGAATGCAGGAACCGACGCGGCAGGCCAGAAGACCACCGCTGTGGACAAGGGCGACTACTGGCTCCTGAACGGAACCAAGATCTTCATCACCAACGCCGGCCCGGCAGAGATTTATGTCGTATTTGCCATGACCGACAAGGAGAAGGGCAATAAGGGAATCACCGCCTTCATCGTCGAGAAGGATATGGAAGGCTTCTCCATCGGCAAGCACGAGGAGAAGATGGGAATCCGCGGATCCGCTACCGCTGAGCTGGTTCTGGAGGATGTCAAGGTTCCGAAGGAGAACCTCCTGGGCGAGCTGAACAAGGGCTTTAAGGTTGCCATGATGACCCTGGACGGCGGACGTATCGGTATCGCCGCACAGGCTCTGGGTATTGCAGAGGGCGCCATCAAGGAGACCGTGGAATACGTCAACAGCCGTGTACAGTTCGGCAAGCGCATCTCCCAGTTCCAGAACACCCAGTTTGAGCTGGCCCAGATGGCAGCAAACACCGAGGCTGCAAAGCTCCTGGTTTATCAGGCTGCCTGCGCAAAGGACAATGGTGAGAACTACAGCCATCTTGCCGCTATGGCAAAGCTCGTGGCAGCACAGAACGCCAGCGATGTTACCCGCCGCTGCCTGCAGCTGTACGGCGGCTACGGCTACACCAGAGATTATCCCATCGAGCGCATGATGCGCGACGCGAAGATCACCGAGATCTATGAGGGAACCTCTGAAGTTCAGAAGATGGTTATCGCCAACTGGCTGGGCGTCAAGTAAAAAAGAAGGCAACAGAATATCTCGCAATGCGAGGTTTTGAACCGCGGGAAGCCGCGGGCAACAACGCCCCGGGGCATGCGGAACTGCCGCAGCGCTGCCGGGGCGTTTTACAAAAGCAGAAGTGAAACAAATCTCCTCGGAAGGAGTTGAAGATGAGTAAAATTACCGATGAATTGTTTGAGAGATTCAAATCGAATCTGGAAAAGGTAGACGGACGCTGCGTCCGGTCATCCGCGGATGAACTGGGCGCGACGCTGGCCGGTCTGATGAAGGAGCTTGACATCAAGGATACCTGCCTTGCCATGACCCCGCTCTTTGAAGAGACCGGTGTGGTGAAAGCCCTCACGGATGCGGGAATCACCGTTTATACCGATCATATCCGGCTGCACGGCGAGACCGCGAAGGGCGGCGTCTCCGAGGCACAGTACGGCATCGCCGATCTGGGCACTCTGGTGCAGGGACGCGATGTGGTGGATGAGAGAATCGTGGCCACCATGTCCGAATCTTATTTCGGCGTCGTCAAAGGGTCCACTATCGTTCCGGAATACGATGACATGTTTGAACTGCTGGCAAACCTGCCGGAGATGCCGAACTTTGTAGGCTTTGTCACCGGCCCGAGCCGTACGGCGGATATCGAATGCGTCGGTACCGTCGGCGTACACGGCCCGATCCGGCTTACCGCCATCGTGGTGGATGACCGATAACCTGAAAGGAGGGAACATATATGGCCAGCAATGAACTGAAACAGGAAATACGTTCCGCTCTGGACAATTCCACCCTGGCGAGAACACTGGGCAATTTCTGCAAGACCTATCCCGCAAAGAGAGAGAACGCCTATGCAGGAGTTGATTTTGAGGCAACCCGCGACAAGATCAAGGAAGTCAAAACCTACGCTGCCGATCATGTGGATGAAATGATCGAACAGTTTACGGAGAACTGCGAGAAGCGGGGAGGCAAGGTCTTCCACGCCCACAGCACGGAAGAGGCGATGGAGTGGATCCGGAACCTGGTAAAGGAGAAGGGCGTCAAGTCCATCGTGAAGTCCAAATCCATGGCTTCCGAGGAAATTCATTTCAACAAGGTTCTGGGGGATGACGGCGTTCTGGTCCAGGAGACGGACCTCGGCGAGTTCATCATTGCCCTGGAAGGCAATACACCGGTCCACATGGTTATGCCCGCGCTGCATCTGAACAAGGAGCAGGTGGCAGACCTCTTCACGGACTATACCAAAGAGAAGAATGAGCCCATTATCTCCGAAGAGGTAAAGACGGCGAGACGGGTGATGAGAGATCGCTTTACCCACGCGGATATGGGCGTGTCCGGCGCCAACGTGGCGGTAGCCGAGACCGGAACCCTCTTCACCATGACCAACGAAGGAAACGGCCGTATGGTGGGAACGCTTCCGAAGATTCATCTCTATATTTTCGGAATTGAGAAGTTCGTAAAGTCCTTAAAGGATGCGGCGCCCATCTTCAAGGCTCTGCCGAGAAACGGTACCGGACAGCGCATCACCTCCTATATCTCCATGTATACGGGAGCCTGCGATGTGGTATCCGATAAGGAAAATGATACCAAGGAGAAGAAAGAGTTCTATGCGGTTATCCTGGACGATCCGGGACGCCGGGCTATCCTGGCCGATGAGGAATTCCGTCAGGTATTCGACTGCATCCGCTGCGGCGCATGTCTTGATGTCTGTCCGGCCTTTGCATTGGTCGGCGGCCACGTATACGGCTCCAAGGTCTATACCGGCGGTATCGGAACCCTGCTGAGCCATTTCCTTGTCTCCGAAGAACGGGCAGAGCAGATCCAGAGCATCTGCCTGCAGTGCGGCAGATGTAAGGAAGTCTGCGGCGGCGGCATCAAGATCACAGACCTGATCCTGAAGCTCCGCGAAAAGAGCATGGGAGAGCACCCGGATGCGGTGAAGAAGTTCGCGCTGGATGCCGTGACTGACCGGAAGCTGTTCCACTCCATGCTGCGTATCGCCTCCGTGGCCCAGGGGCCCTTTGCCAAGGGAGCACCGATGATCCGGCATCTGCCGATGTTCCTGTCGGGACTCACCGAGGGCAGAAGCTTCCCGAATATCGCGAAAGTGCCGTTCCGCGACATTTTCCCGATGATCCCGCAGAGAATCGAGGGAGAACAGAAGGGAACCATCGCCCTGTTTGCCGGATGCCTGCTTGATTTTGTCTATCCGGATCTGGCAAGAGATGTTATCGTTGACCTGAACTCCATCGGCTACAGAGTAGACTTCCCGATGGGACAGGCCTGCTGCGGATGTCCCGCATCCAACATGGGTGATGTGGAGAACGCGGCGAAGGAAGCAGAGGTCAACATCGAGGGCATGGAAGCCGAGAAATACGATTATATCGTTTCCGCATGTCCGTCCTGCACGCACCAGCTGAAGAGCTACCCGAACTTCTTCGAAGAGGGAAGCGAGATGTATAACCGCGCGAAGATTCTCGCGGACAAGACCTACGATTTCTGCAAGCTGTTCTATGACCTGGGCGGCCTGAAGGATGAGGGCGACGGCAAGGAAACCAAGGTGACCTACCATGACTCCTGCCACCTGTGCAGAAGCCTCAGGGTAACCGAGGAGCAGAGAGAACTTCTGCGCCACACGAAGGGCGTATCCCTCGTGGAGATGGAAGACCACGACAACTGCTGCGGTTTCGGCGGTTCCTACAGCATTCTCTATCCGGAAATCTCGGCACCGATTCTGGAGAAGAAGATTCAGAATATCGTGAATTCCGGTGCCGACACGGTTGCCATGGACTGCCCGGGCTGCATGATGCAGATCCGCGGCGGACTCGATGCCAGAGGAATCGATGTTAAGGTGAAGCACACCGCGGAGATCCTGGCGGAAAAGAGAGGACTTATCTGATGAATCTTGCTGTGGCCGGAGAGGCGGAGCTTGGCCGGGTAAAGGAATATATCCGAAGATTTACGGCTCACGCCCTTCAGGGCACGGAAACAGGAGCCGTGCTGGATGATGTGCTGGGTTCTGCCGGGAAAATGGTCCGGCCGAGGCTTCTGCTTCTGGCGAGTGCCTTCGGACCGGCCCGGGAAGAACGTCTGGAACGGATCTGCATGCTGGCGGCCATGGTGGAGATGACCCACACGGCTTCTCTCATTCACGATGATATCGTGGATGATGCCGCCATCCGCAGGGGAAAGCCTTCTCTGCAGAGCAGGTACGGGAAGGACGCCGCGGTCTATGCGGGGGACTTCCTGATCTCCCGGGTGAATTATCATCTGGCGAAGGAGCATTTCACCGACGCGGCGGTCCTGATCTCCGAAACCGTGGAAAAGATGTGTGTCGGAGAGATAGGCCAGGACCTGTGCAGATACCGGGAGGATGTGACCCCGGAAACGTATCTTGAAAATATCAGAGGAAAAACAGCTGCCCTGTTCGGAACATCCTGCCTGCTGGGTTCCATGGAGGCGGGGTGCACGAAGGAGGAGTCGGAGAACTTCCGGCGTCTCGGAGAGGATATCGGAATCATGTTCCAGTTCCGGGATGACCTGATGGACTTTGTCTCCACCGAGGCGGAGGAGGGGAAGGACACCCAGAAGGATTTCCGGGATGGAATCTACACCCTTCCGGTGCTTCTGGCAGCGGAAACCGAAGAGGGAAGGGAGGCCCTGCTTCCGTTCATGCGAAAGAGCAGGGAAGGAACCCTTTCTTCCGGGGAGGTCCGGCAGATGACCGGGGTTGTCCTTGCCCGGGGCGTGGAGAAGGCAAAGCAGGAGATCCACCGCTATGCAGGAGAGGCCATAGCCCTGACAGAACCTCTCGCGGAGGGCGCGCCGAAGGCGCAGATCCGGAAACTGATTGGTAAGCTGGATGCAGTATAACAACAATTATTCGCGAATTACCGCACGGTATGCCCTGCAGCTTGCAGCGCCGCACACCTGGGCAGCTTCGGTCTGCCCGAGCCTGTTCGGCATCTGCTTCTGCCGCCTTAGGGGATATCCCCTGGGGCCGGCAAAGGCAGTCCTGGTGCTTCTGGCCTGTGTTCTGCTGCAGAGCGCGGTGAATACGCTTAATGACTATGTGGATTTTGTAAAAGGAACGGACAGCGCGGATGACAATGTGGAAGTGTCGGACGCGACCCTTGTCTACAGCGGGATTCGGCCGGAGAGTGCGAGAAATCTCGGGATTGGCTATCTGGCCGCCGGACTTCTTATGGGGCTTCTGGCGAGCCTGGGTGCAGGTCCCGCCCCGATTCTCATCGGAGCTGTCGGCGGAGCCGTGGTTCTGATCTATTCGGGAGGACCGCTGCCGGTAAGTGCGCTGCCTCTGGGCGAGGCGGTTTCCGGATTCGTGATGGGAGGACTGATTCCGCTGGGAATCGCCGCCTGTGCCAACGGGAAGGCGCACTGGGACATTCTGTTTTACAGTCTGCCCCTTATCTGCGGCATCGCGCTGATCATGATGAGCAACAACGGCTGCGATATCGAGAAGGATATCCTGGCCGGGCGAAGAACCCTGCCAACCATTCTCGGAAGAGAGAAGACCCTGGCCCTTTACCGGGGCCTGGTTATTCTCTGGATTCTGCTGCTGGTGCTTGCAGCGTTCCTGTTAACCGGGCAGTACGGTGTCATATGTCCGGTACTGCTCATCCTCTTC
>JAGBNL010000008.1 GCA_017634415.1 Clostridium sp. | reverse complement strand
TTATCAGACAATCTGTCGATGGATCATTCAGCCAGGAGAACACGTCATGATTAACTATCAGGATGCGATGATTACCCTTTCCCAGTGCGGACTGGGCATGATAATACTGTCCGAGGACGGTCGGATTCTGGAGATCAGCGAGGAAGGCGACCGCCTTCTTCACGGGGAAGGAACCCTGGCCGGAAAGCCTCTGGCGGAAGTGGCGCCGGATCTTCTGACGGAGTCAAAGCATCCCCTCTATACCTCTCCCGCCTTCGGCGAATATCTGCTCCGATGTCCGTCTCCTGAGGTAAAGGGACTTCCCGAAGGTGCAAAAGCCGTCGCCTTCCGCACAGCTGCTGCTGATGTGGCGAGAGATATGCTGATTCAGGTGCTGGACCGGTTAAATGAATGCGTTGTCATCGCCGACGCCGAAGGACGCATGGCCTTCCTGAATGATGCGGCCGTCCGCCTGGACAGCATGGTGAACAGCGATGTCCGGGGAAAGCACGTCACGGAGGTTTATACCATGAACGGCGGAGAGGACTTCCAGATACCGCTGGTTCTCAAGGAAAAACGCTCCCATCTGCATATGCACCAGCACTATACCACCCGCTACGGCAAGATCGTGGAGACCACCTCCAACTGCCATCCCATCGTCCAGCACGGACAGGTTCTCGGAGCTGTCAATATCCTGGAAGACTGGAGCACCATCGACCGCCTGAACCAGCAGGTGGTGGACCTGCAGGAGAAGCTTCTGTCCATGGAAGGCGAGCGGAAGGTGAAAAAAAGCGCCCTCACCGCAACCTACCGCTTCTCGGATATCATCCGCCAGAGTGCGGTCATGCAGCAGGTTATTGAGCAGTGCGAGCAGGTTGCTTCCTCCGATTCCTCCGTCATGATCTACGGCGAAACCGGCACCGGCAAGGAGCTTCTCGCCCAGAGCATACACAATGCCAGCAAGCGGGCCGGCGGTCCGTTCCTGGCCATCAACTGCGCAGCGCTCCCGGAAACCCTTCTGGAGAGTATGCTTTTCGGCACGGAAAAAGGCGCCTTCACCGGCGCCGAATCCCATCCCGGACTTCTGGAACAGGCGGACCAGGGAACGCTCCTCCTGGATGAGCTGAATTCCATGAATATCTCCCTGCAGGCAAAGCTCCTGCGGTTTCTCCAGGACGGCATGATCCGGAGAATCGGCGGAATGACGGAAAAAAGGGTCAATGTCCGCGTTCTCTCCAACCTGAATATGCCTCCCTACCGGGCCATCAGTGAAGGCCTGATCCGCCAGGACCTCTTCTTCCGGCTGGGTGTGGTCAACATCAATCTGCCGCCCCTGCGGGAACGCCGTGAGGATATTCCGCTCCTCACCAAGACATTTATCATGAACTGCAATGAAAAGCTGTCCCGGAACGTGCAGAACATCACGCCGGAGACACTGGACCTCTTCTACCGCTACAGCTGGCCGGGCAATGTCCGCGAACTCCAGCATGCCGTGGAACACGCCATCAATGTCATGCCGGACAGCCGTGTTCTCATTACGCCGGAATATATTCCGGCCCACATCCGGGGTCTGACCTCCCCGGGTTCCATGGGCTTCGGCAGCGTCCCGTTCTCCGTTATAAAAACACCGGAAACCCATCCCGCCGGCCGGGAAAACACGGTTCCGGATCCCAGCGCCACCGGCGTGGGCTTCGGGGGAATCATCTCCGCTCCCGGCAGTTCCGGTCCGGGCGACAGCTTCTCCTCCTCCGGCACAGCCGGCCCGGGCGGCATGATGCCGGCATCCGGTCCCGGGAACAGAGACAGTCTTCCAGGTCCCTTCGAGACCCGTACAGACCGCGAAATGCTGATCTCTCTGCTCCTGGAATGCCGCGGCAATATCTCCGCTGCAGCCAGACAGTTAAATATCAGCCGGCAGAATCTCCAGTACCGGCTGAAAAAAGAAAATATCGATGTGAAGGACATCAAAAACCGCCTGTAGGAACAGGCGGTTTTTTTCTGTGCCGCAGATAAACCATATATCCGGCCAGGGCTATCAGGAGAAATGCCCAGGAAATGGGGAAGGATGCGTGCACCCAGGTCACCGGCTTTTTGCTCGTATCCAGAAGTCCGATCCAGACCACGCGGCAGATGCAGGTGCAGAAGAGATTGATCATCATCGGGGCCACGGAAACCGCGTAGCCGCGGATAGCTCCCGTCAGGATATCCGCCATGCCGTAGATGACATAGGTGGTCGCCACGATCCTGAGCCGTTCCACCCCCGCCGCGATCACCGCCGGGTCGGTGTTGTATATGCCGATCAGCGGCTCTGCAAAGAGAACCACCAGGGCGCTGGAAACCGAACCCACCGCGACGGTACAGCCGAGGCAGACCCAGAGCACCCGGTCGGCCCGCTTTCTTTCTCCCGCCGCCAGGTTCTGACCGGTGAAGGTCTGGGCCGCATGGTGGAAGGAGTTCATGGCCACATAGAGGAAGCTCTCGATGCTGAAGGCCGCCGAAACCGCCGCCATCACCGTACTTCCGTAGGAATTGATGGCCGCCTGTATCACGATGTTCGCGATGCTGAAGAGACTGGACTGCAGTCCCGCCGGAAGTCCCAGCTGCATGAGCCGCAGAAAAATCTGCCGGTCCGGACGGAGTTTTCCGAAATCCAGGTGAAGCTCATCCCGGGAGACTGCCAGAAACCGCAGAATCAGCCCGGCGCTCAGCCCCTGGCTCAGCACCGTCGCGAGGGCGACACCCGCCACATTCATGTGCAGAACCACCACAAAAAACAGATTCAGCACCACATTCATAATGCCGCTGGCGGTCAGATACAGAAGGGGCCGCTCCGTATCCCCTCTTGCCCGCAGAAGTGCTGCTCCGTAGTTATAGAGCAGGGTGAAGGGGATGCCGAAGAAATAGATTCGGATATACAGAAGCGCCAGGGAGAATACCTCCTCCGGCGTGGACACCGCAGTGAGCATTGTGCGGGAGGCCAGAAGACCTGCCGCGGTAAACAGCAGCCCGCCGAAAAGCGCCACAAACACCGATGTATGAACGATCTTTCCGATCTCCTCTTCCTGATTTCCCGCGCCGTAGCAGTGGGCGGCGATGACATTGACCCCCACCGAAAGCCCTACCAGCAGGTATACGAACAGGGCCACGATGCTGGTGGTGCTGCCGACCGCTGCCAGGCTTAGCTGGCTTTCCGGGCCGGAAAACCTTCCCACCACGATAATATCCGCCGCGTTGAACAGCAGCTGCAGCAGGTTGGATGCCATCAGCGGAAGCGCGAAGAGAAGAATCTTCGGCAGAAGAGGCCCGTGTATCATGTCTATGGATTTGTGTCGAAACATCTGTATATCTCCCATCTTTCAGGACACGCCCGCGTGTCCTGCGCGCCGCGTGCCGGTCTGCCCGCCCCAGGGGGCGGGAGCCCCGCGCCTTTGAGCGGTTATACATCACAGGCGCCTCCGGCCGGAACCGGAGGCGCTTTGGGTGTATCAGTATATCACATAACGATTTGATTTACCAGCCAAGCTTTGCAAGGAACTTGTTCTTGCTTCTCGGTGCCATCGGCTCGCCGTTGTCGGGAGCATCTGCCACTTCCGGCTCATCCTCATAGCTTCCGTCAATTTTTCTCGGACGGGCAAGGATCCAATTTACGAAGCCGCCCATGCAGGCTACGCAGATGAAGCACATCGGGATACCTGCGAAGGACTTGATGGTCTTAACGCCGCCGATACCTCCGAGGGATACGAATACGGCTGCAACGACTGCAAATACGGTGCCCCAGAATAACTTCAGGTAAATCG
>JAGBNL010000090.1 GCA_017634415.1 Clostridium sp. | reverse complement strand
TTTATTCTCGACATGGCCGGCGGATCCTTCCGGGTCATTAAAGAGGAGTATGGCAAATGGCTCCGGGAGCGGAAGTAAAATAGATTAAAAAAGAGGCTGTCACATTAACATATGTCGTATAAATATACTCTGAAGGGAACATCCGCAGCGCCGGCACTTAGCGAGTGCCTGCACGAGCTTAGTACCGCTGCACTGCTCGCCCACATCGTGGGCGAGAGCCTCGCGGCTTTGAGCGATCAAGGCTCACACAGTGAGCCTTCCAACGCGCGAGGACTAAGTGCAAACGGTTCCCGGAAGAGTGATATTTGTACAGAATAGGTTAATGTGACAGCCTTCTTTTCGTTCTTACGCATCATTCCCGTAATCCGGGTCCTTCGGAATATACCGCATATCGTTGACCTTATAGACCGTGACAAAAGCCGTCGGGTCTGTCTTCTGAAGGTAGTTCATCAGCTGCTGGTATTCCGTCTTCGAGACGATGGTGATAATCTCCTCCTGTTCATTCATGCGCAGCGCACCGATGCAGCGGTACACAGAGGCGCCGCTGTGGAGCTCCTTCAGAATGAAGTTCCGGATCTCTTCGCTCTTCTCCGATACGATACATACCCTGCGCTTGACGCTCTGGTCGAAGATGAAATGATCCAGCACGATACCGTTCAGATAGGTACCCAGGACGCTCAGCACCACAGTTTTGCTGTCATAGAAGAAGGCGGAGGAAAGGGCGATGCACATGCCGGCGGCGGACATGGCCTTTCCCAGCTCGATGTGCAGATATTTGTTCATGACCTTCGCCACGATATCCAGGCCGCCGGAGGAGGCGTTCCGGTTGAACAGGATCGCCAGGCCCACGCTGACTGTGAAGATATAGCAGATCACATCCAGGGTCATGTCCCCGGTAAGGGAGGTATAATCCGGCAGAAGCTTCTCGAACAGCCCGATGAAAAGGGGCAGCAGAATCGAGGTGTACACGGTCTTCGCACCGAACTCCCGGCCGCAGGTGAGAAATCCCACCAGGAGAAGGGCCACATTCAGCGCCATCGTAATCTGGGACACGCTGAAGGGCAGCACATTGGTCAGAAGGATGGCCAGACCGGAGATACTGCTGACCGAGCAGTGGCTCGGCACCAGAAAGAAGAAGACCGCTGCCGATATGATAAACACTCCAGCCGAAAGTATAAGTATTTCTTTAACCTGTTTCATAGTGCTTCTCCCGTGAAAAAAATGAATCCTGTCATGAAAACGCCGGGACTTCCGTCCCGGCGCTCTGTATACCACAGTACTTTCTGTACTCTTTTTACTTCATTTCCTTGAAGTTCTTGATGAACTCCATGTCTGCCACTACCTCTTCGCCCTTCACGTACAGGTCCATGGTATCGGCCTCGAAGTTCTGAAGGAAGGTGTTGCAGATGGCCGCGAGCACCATGGTGTCATCCTTCTTTTCCAGGTCGGTGAGCTTCACCGTGAGTTTTCCGTTCTTGTTCTCGAAGCTTTCGATGGATACGCCCTCTTCCACGGTGCCGTAGGTAATCAGCATCTCCAGAAGTGCCTCCGCGGTAAGATCCTCGCCCTCCTGGATATCTATGGCATCCATGTTCTGCTTGAGGCCGGTGCCCTGCTCATTGATGGTATACACAGAGACCATGATGCTGGGCTCATCGGTTATCACCATATTCAGCTTCTCCTCCGCGCCGTCCACGGTCTCATAGACTTCGCCGTCGGGGTTGGTCTGGCGCTCTGCTTCCGCCTGGGACTGTGCCTCCTGCTGAAGCGGGTTATTGGCGGTCGGTGTGCAGGCCGTCATGGAAAATGCCATCGCGCAGCTCACAAGAAGGGCCGCGCCAAAGCTTGCAATTCTTTTCATCTTTATCTGTCCTCCGTATTCTGTTCAGCTTCACTGCCTTATGCTTTTAAGGATAATTGATAATTCCTTTTCTTATTTTTCGGCTATCGTATTATACACCATGAATATTTTTAACACAACCGACTTTTTTATTTCCATCTGAAATTTCACATTAGCTTCACATTTCCGTCAGATTCCCTTAGGTTCGCCGAAAGGTATGCGGTTGCAAGTTGTTCCGCCATGGGCTAAAATATAAGATGCGCAAAGTCTGCGCAGAAAGAATGAGGTGAATCATGCAGACAATACTGGTTTGCGACGATGACAGACAGATCGTGGAAGCGATAGAAATTTATCTCAACGGGGAGGGATACCGGATCCTGAAGGCCTATGACGGCCAGGAAGCCCTGGACCTCCTGAAGGACAATGAAGTAAACCTGATGATTCTGGACGTGATGATGCCCGGGCTGGACGGCCTCCGGACCACCATGAAGGTGCGGGAGACCAGCAGCATCCCCATCATCATTCTGTCCGCGAAGTCCGAGGATACCGACAAGATCCTGGGACTGAACATCGGGGCGGACGACTATATCACAAAACCCTTCAATCCACTGGAGCTGGTGGCCAGAGTGAAGAGCCAGCTGCGCCGCTATACCCAGCTGGGGAATCTCGACGGGTCGGAGGATACCCACGTGTTCCGCTGCGGCGGCCTGGAGATCAACGATGAGAATAAGGAAGTCTTTGTGGACGGCAAGCCCGTGAAGCTGACTCCCATCGAGTACAACATTCTCCTTCTCCTGGTGCGGAACGCCGGAAAGGTGTTTTCCATCGACGAGATCTACGAGAAAATATGGAATGAAGAGGCTATCGACGCCGACAACACGGTGGCGGTGCATATCCGCCACATCCGCGAGAAGATCGAGATTAACCCGCGGGAACCCCGGTACCTGAAGGTTGTCTGGGGCGTCGGCTATAAGGTGGAAAAACAGTAATGGATAATCGCATACCCGTACTGTCCCTGCGTGTCAGGAAGCAGATCGCCGTAGGGCTTCATCTGCTCTTCCTGATGCTGGCCCTGTTCGGCATAGGGACCCTTTATCTGAATGAGAATCTGGGCGTGGGAATCACCCGGGTGAAGAATATCCGCTATGAAGATACCGCCCAGTTCAATGAACAGGTCAACGCGGACCTCAACAACATCTTCCGCTACATTAAATACAGCGATACCTTCGCCCAGGACAGGGCTGCGGCCGTGGACAGCCGGGCGCTCCGGATGATGTACGGTCCGACGGATCTGGTCGATTACACGCTGAAGGACCTGCTGGCCTACCTGGAAAGCCGCGGTTACCAGATCCGGGAGGATTTCAGCTATACCTACGGGGGACTTCCGGAAAAGGTCCTGGAAAACAGGGAAGGCTATGTCATGTGGAGCATCGCCGATCCTGATGTGGCCTATGAGGAATTTGTTCCCAACATGGTCCGGAGCCGTCTGGAAAGCACCGCCCTGCAGATCATGGACGCCCTGCATGACTACTATGCCGTGCAGGATCAGCTGATCGTGAACAAGTCCAATCTTCATTTCAAGATTGCCTACCACGATCCCGGAACCGACGCCACCGACGTCTTCACCAACGACCCGGAGCTCACGAAGGACAATGTCCATAATTACGGCAAGTACGCCTACCTGCCCGGCAATTCCGTGTTCTATGACACGAATCTGCAGTCCATCACGCTGAACACCATCCCCGCGCTGGCGGCGAACAATCCCTACGAGGGCAGCGAATTTTACCTGCTTCTGGCGGTGGATACCCGGTTCCCGGAGCAGGATGCCTACGCCCGGGCAAACTATGAATACCGGGCCATGCAGAACTTCTACATCATCGGATTTGTACTTCTGGTGGTGGGCAGTCTGCTGGCATTCTTTACGCTGCTGTACCTGATCCGCATGTCGGGACGGGCCGAGGGAACAAAAGAGATTCAGCTGCACCGGGAGGATCAGAATCCCACTGAGGTCGGACTGCTGTTTTTTGCCATAATTACCGGTCTTATGCTGATTGTGGGGCGCTATGTCATCATAAGAATAGCCCATGTCACTCTGCCCGTAGAATCCTGGGAGACCAGTGAGCGGGCTGTTTACTATGCCATCCTCTACCTCGGTCTTCTGATGGCATTCTTCAGTATGCTGCGCCGCTATAAGGCGGGCATCCTGTGGAGCAAAAGCCTGACCTGCCGGTTTACGGAACGAATGTCTCTCCTCTCCCGCAGGCAGAGCTTCAAGGGAAGGATTTTCCTCACCGCAGTGATCTATGCTGCCGTCAACACCGGCCTGATCCTGCTGATCCGGTTCATCCGCGATCGGGTATTCCTGGATCAGCTGGTCATCAACCTGCTGACCGGGGCTGTCCTCTTCGCCATCGTCCTCTTCAACCTCTGGGTATTCTATCTGATATTCAGGCATGCGGTGGTGATGGATCGCTTCGTGGACGCGGTGGGCCGTCTGGCCTCCGGGGAAACCAGCTACAAGATCGACACCTCTGAGATGTCCTTCCAGGAACAGGCCCTGGCCCAGGGGCTCAACAACCTGAGCGACGGCCTTGAGGCCGCCCTGATGGAAAAGGTGAAGAGCGAACGCCTGAAGGCGGACCTTATCACCAACGTTTCTCACGATATCAAGACGCCGCTGACCTCCATCATCAACTACGTGGATCTCATCAAGCGGGAAAACATCACCGACGAGAAGGTTCTCGGCTATCTGGAGGTGCTGGACCAGAAGTCCCAGCGCTTAAAGACCCTGACGGAAGACCTGGTGGAGGCCTCCAAGGTCAGCTCCGGCAACGTCCGCCTGGAGATGATGCCGTTAAACATCGTCGCTCTGGTGCAGCAGACCAACGGGGAATTCGAGGACCGCATGGAACAGCGTCATCTGGACCTGATTCTTCATGCGCCGGAAGAAAAGCTCATGGTGATGGCCGACGGAAGAAGTCTCTTCCGGGTCCTGGAAAATGTCTACAACAACGTCTGCAAATATGCCCTTGACCACAGCCGCGTCTATGTGGACATCCTGCGGGAGAAAGCCTCCATGACTGCCCTGCAGGCCGCCGCGGACCGGACTGAGGACGGAGATGTGTCTGTCGCCGACAGGGCCGTATTCACCATAAAGAACATATCCGCCAGCCAGCTTAACATTAATCCCGACGAGCTGACAGAGCGTTTTGTCCGCGGGGATGTATCCCGCACCACCGAAGGGAGCGGTCTGGGTCTGTCCATCGCCAAGAGCCTGACAGAGCTGATGCACGGCACCTTCGACATCATTATCGACGGGGATCTGTTCAAGATCCGCATCGCATTCGACATTCTGGAGGAAGCGCCCGCTCCCTCCGACAAGAAGGAGGAACCATCCGATGAATAACACAGTTTCCGGGACAGCTTCCCTGCGGAAGCTTCTCCTGTATGTCACCAGAGGCGCTGCCTGTGTGGCGGACAAGGTCCGCGCAGAGGGAAAGGATGTGCCGGCAGATTTCGACCTGTTTCTTGCCGGAAACCTGACCTTTGCGGCGCCGGACACACTTTATGATGAGGACAGGCTTACCGCCCGCATCACAGAAACCCTGGACCGAAAGCGCACCCTGTACCTTACCCTTTCCGACGGCACCGGACTCCCCTATGCGGCCCTCTGGGACGGCGGTGAGGGCACTTATGCAGCCCGCGCGGCCTCCCCGGAGATCTCTGTGCTCTCCGATATGGAAGACATCGCAAGCCTCCGCGTGCTTATCCTGCGCGCCCTCACCGGCATGGCCGGATGTATCCTGGAGGCACAGGCCTTCGGAAAGGAAGATCCGGAGATTACTCTGTTCATGGAATCCGCCCTGGCGAAAACCCTGGATGATTCCATGACCTTCAATCCCCTCTTCAATCTCATGATGGAAACCGGAAAGAACGGGCTCGGCGCCATGTCTCTCCTGGATTCGGCCCGCACGGCAGTCCTGGGCAATCCCGAGATCACCCGCATTGACGTCAGTCCCTCCGGCAGGCCGGGGATCCTGGCCGCAGGCGCCAACCTCCATGACCTGGCGGAGCTTCTGGCCCAGACAGAAGGTGAGGATATCGACGTCTACACCTTCGGGGAGGGTGTGTCCGCACACACCTACCCGCATCTCAAGAAATACCGCCATCTGGCAGGCAATCTCGGTGAAGGCGCCCTCTCACAGGCAGAGGTGTTCGCCTCCTTCCCCGGACCGATCCTCGTCACCTCCCCGGTCCTTCTTCCCGTTCCGGAGGAAGTCAGACCGCGGCTCTTCACCACCGGCCCTGCGGGCGTTCCCGGCTGCCGGCATATTGAAGACGGAAAAGACGGCAAAAAGGACTTCTCCGCCCTTATCGCCGCGGCAAAGGAAAGTCCTGCCCTTCCCACCGGCGAAGAAGGCTTCCTCATCGGCGGTTTCGCCCGCCGGCAGATGGACGGTCTCTCCGGTATGGTTTCCGCCCATGTGCGGGACGGCGCCATCCGTAAATTCGCCGTCATTGCAGGCAGCGACTGCGGTCCTGACGCGGGAAGCTATTATACGGAGCTTGCGGAAAACCTGCCCCGGGGCGTCATTATCCTGACCGCCGGCGACATCAAATTCCGCTTCAACCGCCTTCCCCTGGGAGACATTCTGGGAATCCCCAGAGTACTGGATGCGGGCAGCGCAGCGGATACCTGGTCCCTCGTATGCATCGCGAGAAAGCAGATGGAGCTGTTCAAGCTGGAAGATATCAATGACCTTCCCTTTGTCTGGAATCTCTCCTGCGTGCGGGATATCGATTTTACGGTTCTCCTGGCCCTTATCTGGCTGGGCGTGCGGAAAATCCATATCGGTCCGAAGATGCCGAGGGAGATCTCCTCTGTCATCGAGCAGGTACTGGAAAATACCTTCGGCCTGACGGAAACCGGCATGCCGGAGGAGGACCGCAGGGCCATGTTCGCGGATCTGGAGGTCAAAAAGAAGAAAGGCTTCTCCGGGAAACTCAAAATCGACGGCGACATGCTGATCGGCGACATCGTCCGGAACTATCCGGAGGCGGTTCCGCTGCTTCTCACCGTGGGCATGCACTGTGTCGGCTGCGG
>JAGBNL010000089.1 GCA_017634415.1 Clostridium sp. | reverse complement strand
GCTGGGTGGAATGGCTGATTCTTCTCAGTCTCTTGATTCTCTCGGTGCATCCGCGCTCGTTGTCCTTCAACAGACCCTCGGGGGTATTGACGTTAAAGGAAGTATCGACTCTCTCTGCCATGGTAATCATCCTCCTATTAATACTTTTGTGAACCCATGCTCTTCGAACATGGCTTTAAAATGTTCCATAAGTTCTTTATCCGGCTTCACCATCGACGCCTCGTCATAGGGGCGGTCCAGGGAAGCGTATTTTCCCTTGCCGATATCATGATAAGGCAGAAGGTTGACCTGCTGCACCTTTACATGATTGTCCTCCAAGAAACGGATGACGCTGTTGATATACTCTTCCGTCGCATTCACCTTGCCGATAATGGGAAGTCTGGCATATATTCCCGCGCCGTCATTGCTGAGCTTCACCAGATTTTCCAGAATCAGGGCGTTGTCCACTCCGATGTAATCCTTGTGCTCTTCGCTGTCGATGGCCTTGATGTCATAGAGAAATACGTCCGCAAAGGGTATCAGCCTCTTAAGGTTCTCGTACTTCGTATAGCCGCTGGTGTCGATGAACACGCTTATGCCTTCCCGGTGCAGCCTCTTGCAGAGCTGCTCGATATAATCGATGTTCTGGGCCATCACCTCGCCGCCGGAGAGGGTCACGCCGCCGCCGGACTGCTCGTAGAAGATCTGATCCTTCTTCGCTTCCTTCACCAGCTCATCGACGGTATACTCTTTGCCCGCAATCTCTCTGGCTTCCTTGATGCACCAGTCGGTACAGACACCGCAGGCCGTGCACTTGTCCCGGTCAAAGACCAGCTTTCCGTCCACCACGCTGTTGGCCTGCTGCGGACATTTCACAACACATTTCCCGCAGACCACACACTTGTTATGGTGGAAAATGAGTTCCTTCTCGTACCTCTGGCTCTCCGGGTTGTGACACCACCGGCACTTCAGGGGACATCCCTTGAAGAAAATCGTGGTGCGCACGCCGTCGCCGTCATGGGTCGAGAACTTCTGAATATTAAAAACAAGCGGTTTCCCGTCCAAGGTTATCACCTCTTCCTTTCCGCCCGCCCCTCAGGGGGCGGAAGCCCCACGGCTTCCCGCGGTTTAATGGTACCTTCTATATGAACTGGAATTGATTTTAGACTACAGTCTAGTTTCTGATTTGATTCTACACTATCCGGATCGGAAATGCAACGCTTCAGGGCACATTTTATATAAAATATTGATAATTATTATTCACCGTCAATTATTTCTTTCGATGGATTTTCTGAAATTCTTCGAAGGGCGGCATACGCAATCAGAATGCCCAGAATTCCGGCAATGATCTTGTTGCCCATATAGGCCGGGACCCAGGTCTGCGGGATGAGGGAGGACACGAAGGCCATCTGTCCGCCGAAGACATATGCTCCGGACACGGAGAATGCGGCATTCATAACCTGTCCCTTTCGATCCATCCGGGAATACAGCGGAAGCATGGCGAGGCTCTGGGTCAGGCTGAGAATCAGCCCCACCACCGCCACGTTATTGATGCCGAGAGCCTTCCCGGCCCGGGCGATCGGCGCCTTCAGCTTCTCCAGGGCAATCTTAGAAAGGACGAGGCCGCCGCAGCAGACGATCACCATCCGGAGTACCATGTACAGCATCTCACTCACCAGGGCCTGGTCCACCGGACAGTACTCCGGTGCAAAGACGCCGATGACGGCGATGCCGAAAAAGACAAAACTGACAATGCGGATGAAATTTCCGAAGACAATCAGCACCTTCATCGTTCCGGAAGGTGCCAGAAGAAATGCGGCGATCAGCAGCACGCACAGAAAAATAACCGGAAGCAGGTTGATAAGAAGAACGGGTACAGGAATCCCGATGAACAGACCTGCGGCAAAGAGTCCCACGGGCAGCGGAATCAGTCCGAAGATAAAGCCCTGCATCAGTCCGGGAATCTCCTCTTTCTTCACGGCAGCCAGAAAGACCGGCAGCTGATATCCCACGGTCATTCCCAGACCGCCTGCCACGAAGGCCCCGCTGAAACAGGCCAGGGCCGGCGTTGCCGCCACTCTCTGTGCTATGCCGAGGGCTCCCATGTCCGGCGCGAGAACGCTGCCGATAAGAAGAGAGGAATCAAAGGGCAGGCGCTCCCCAAGCGAAGCCACCTCCTCCGCGTGTCCCGTGACAAAAGAAACACCGATAGAATAGAGACCTACTGTACTCAGCGCCAGTCCCCCCATGTTGGCCAGCCCCGTGTCAAACTCCGGGGCAAAGCCCAGTTTTCCTCCCAGGATCTTGTCGACCAGCCCCAGGGCGGCAAATACCAGCATGATCAGAACAAAGATATTCATTGGCCGGATACCTCCGTTTCTATGCATTTTCAGCGCCGGCAGCTGCCGGCGCTGATTCTGTGCGGGGCTCTCGCCCCTTCGGGGCGAGCGGATTAGTAGCTGCGGATAACGTCCGTTTCTTCTTCCCCGGTTTTCTCGATCTTCCGGATGGTTACCTCATAGCCTGACTTTTCATTTACCTTCACAAAGACAGTCTCCCCCTCTTTGTGGCCCCGGATGGCGCTCCCGAGGGGCGACTCGATGCTGATGCGTCCCTCCATGGAATTGCCCCGGATGCTGGTCACCAGACGGTATACCTCTTCCTCATCGTCATCCTCAAAGTAGAGGGTAACCGTGTCATTCAGGCCTACCTCGTCCGCCTTCGACTTGTCTGATATCACCTTCGCCGTCTTCAGCATCTTCTCCAGATACTGGATCCGGCTCTCATTCTGCCGGTTGAACCTTTTTGCCGCGTAATACTCAAAGTTCTCGCTGAGGTCTCCCTGGGCTCTCGCTTCCTTCACGTCCTCCAGGGCCTTCGGTCTTACCACCAGCTTCCGGTGGTCGATCTCCTCCTGAATCTTTGCCACATCGCTGGCTGTCAGCTGCTCCCTCATTCTGTCTCACCTATCGCTTTCAGATATCTTGCCAGCGCGTCCTTCCAGTCCGGAAGGGGCGTAAATCCTTCTCTTATAAGTTTTGTGCGGTCCAGTCTGCTGTTGGTGGGGCGTTTCGCCTTGGACAGCCCGTACTCCTCGGTGGTGACCGGAACCACCTTCGTGTTCATTCCCGCCTGACGGTAGATCTCACAGGTGAAGTCATACCAGGAGATGTAGCCGCCCTCATTGGTGGCGTGATAATATCCGTACTTCTCCGACTCCGCCATATCCACCAGAAGTCTTGCCAGGTCCAGGGTGTAGGTCGGAGTGCCGATCTGATCCTTCACCACCCGCACGGTATCGTGGGTTTTTCCCACATTCAGCATGGTCTTTATAAAGTTCTTTCCGTTTAATCCGAAGACCCAGGCGATGCGGACAATGAAATACTTCGAAAGGTTTTCTCTGACCGCCAGCTCGCCGCCCAGCTTGGAAGAACCGTAAACAGAGAGGGGCGCGTAATCGGTGCAGTCCGGATCCCAGGGTGTCTCCCCCTGTCCGTTGAAGACATAATCCGTACTGATATAGATCATCTTCGCATCCAGCTTTTTCGCCGCTTCGGCGATATACCGGGTTCCGTCGGTGTTGATGGCCTTTACCTTCTCCCGGTTCTCCTCATCCTCCGCCGCATCCACGGCAGTCCACGCCGCGCAGTGCACAATCACATCCGGCGCCGCCCCGGCGATGGCAGAATCCACCGCGGCTCTGTCCGTAATATCCAGCTGTATATAGGGCATGCCGGTAACGGCAGTTCCGTCCTGAACACCGCTGTAGGCCGGTGCGATGTCGCTGCCGACCCCCTCATATCCCCGGGCTGCCAGCTCATTCATCACATCGTGGCCCAGCTGTCCGCCGACGCCGGTTACAAAAAATTTCATAGCTTTACCTCACATCCGGTATCCGTACATCTTGTCAAAATACTGCTGGTACTCGCCGCTGACGATGTGCTCCCACCAGCCGCGGTTATTGAGATACCAGTCGATGGTGGCAGGAATTCCGGTGTCAAAGGTGTATTCCGGCTTCCAGCCCAGCTCTGTCTCAATCTTGGTCG
This sequence comes from Clostridium sp., assembly GCA_017634415.1. Lineage (GTDB taxonomy): Bacteria > Bacillota > Clostridia > Lachnospirales > Lachnospiraceae > Clostridium_R. The sequence goes on along the minus strand of JAGBNL010000089.1, from coordinate 1,902 downwards.
GATCCATGGCGTAACGCAGGTCATGGCCCGGGCGGTCCTTTACGAACTCGATCAGGCTTTCCGGCTTGTCGAGAGCCCGGAGGATGGTCTTTACCACCTCCAGATTGGTCCGCTCGTTGTGTCCGCCGATATTGTAGACTTCACCCACGCGGCCCTTTCTCACCACCAGATCGATGGCGGAGCAGTGGTCGGTGACATAGAGCCAGTCGCGGACATTTTCCCCTGTGCCGTAGACCGGCAGCTTCTCATCCGCCAGCGCCCGGCTGATGATAAGCGGGATCAGCTTCTCCGGGAAATGATAGGGGCCGTAGTTGTTGGAGCAGCGGGAAATGGTCACGGGCAGGCCGTAGGTCCTGTGGTAGGCCAGCACGAAGAGATCCGCCGCCGCCTTCGAGCTCGAATAGGGGCTGGAGGTGTGGATGGGCGTCTGCTCCGTAAAGAACAGGTCCGGACGGTCCAGGGGAAGGTCCCCGTAGACCTCGTCGGTGGATACCTGGTGATAGCGCTTGATGCCGTAGGTCCGGCAGGCGTCCAGCAGGGTTGTGGTGCCCATGACATTGGTTCTGACAAAGGACTCCGGATCGGTGATGGAGCGGTCCACATGGCTCTCCGCCGCGAAATTCACGATCACATCCGGCTTCTCTTTCTCAAACAGATCAAAGATAAACTTCCGGTCCGCGATGTCGCCCCGGACAAACTTATAATTGGGCTTTCCCTCCAGCGGCGCCACCGTCTCCAGGTTGCCCGCGTAGGTCAGAAGATCCAGATTGATGAACTCATCCTCCGGATATTTATTTACCATATAGTGCATGAAGTTGCCGCCGATAAATCCGGCGCCGCCGGTTACGATAAATTTCATAATATTTTTTCCTCTGCTCGTGCCTTCGTTTGCTTATTTTGCCTGATATTTGTGGTGCAGCTTGGTCCGGTCCACGTACTTGCCGTCCAGAACGTCCTTCAGATACTTTCCGTACTGGTTCTTCTTGTAGACCTCATAGGCGGCCAGGACCTCCTCCTCGCTGATCCAGCCGTTCAGGTAGCCGATCTCCTCCAGGCAGGCGATCTTTCTGTGCTGGTGGGTTTCCACCGTCTTCACGAAATTCGTCGCCTCCACCAGAGACTCATGGGTTCCCGTATCCAGCCAGGTGTAGCCCTGACCGAGAAGGGTGACGTCCAGCTCCCCGTTTTCCAGATAGATGCGGTTTAAGTCCGTGATCTCCAGCTCGCCTCTGGCCGAGGGCTTCAGATTCTTTGCGTACTCCACCACCCGGTTGTCATAGAAATAGAGGCCGGTGACGCAGTAGTTGGACTTGGGCTTTGCCGGCTTCTCCTCGATGGAGATGGCGCGGCCTTCGCTGTCAAACTCCACGATGCCGAACCGCTCCGGGTCGTCCACATAGTAGCCGAATACCGTGGCGCCCTTCTCCTTTGCGGAGGCCTCACGGAGCTTCTGCCTGAGACCGTTTCCCTGGAAAATGTTGTCGCCGAGGACCATGGCCACGCTGTCGTCCCCGATAAACTCCTCGCCGATAATGAAGGCCTGGGCCAGTCCGTCGGGGCTGGGCTGTACCTTGTAGCTTAAGTTGATGCCGAACTGATGGCCGTCGCCGAGAAGGGCCTCAAACCGGGGCGTATCCTCCGGCGTGGAGATGATCAGGATATCCCGGATGTTGGCGTTCATCAGAACAGAAAGGGGATAATAGATCATCGGCTTGTCATACACCGGCAGCAGCTGCTTCGATGTCACCATGGTCAGCGGATAGAGTCTGGTGCCGGAACCTCCGGCCAGTACAATACCTTTCATAAACAATCCTCCTTATCAGTAACCGAATACGCCCTCCAGCGATTCGTCATTCACAACCCAGTCTTCATTCACGTCCACCACCCGGTAGTTGTCCTTAT
>JAGBNL010000088.1 GCA_017634415.1 Clostridium sp. | reverse complement strand
TTCTCCATCCGGCCATCCTGCACCTGCTTTGAAAGGTGCGCTGCGGCGGCCTTTGTCTTTGCATAGACCATCACGCCGCTCACCTGCCGGTCCAGGCGGTGGACAACCGCGATATAGGGCAGGGCTGCTTTTCCCCCGCCCTGTGTGGATAACTCTGTGGATATCCTGTAATTCTTCAGGATACTCACCATATCCTGCCCGCTTCCGCGGCTTTCCTGGGAATCGGTTCCCGCCGGTTTTTTTACCACCACCAGGTCCCTGTCTTCGTATAATATCTCCGGTTTTACCATAATCTGCCTCGTGTCTGCTGCATGCAGGAAAGACCCTTGCATTTTTCCCGCAAAGGATGTATTATATAGTTACACATAGTATTAATAACTACGTGTAACAGTTATTGAAACGCTTTAAACTGCAAACGGGAGAAGTATCTGCTTCTTCCTCTTAAGCTGCAGATGGGAGAAGCATCTGCTTCTTCCTCTTAAGCTGCAGACGGGAGAAGTATCTGCTTCTTCCTCTTAAGTCGCGGACGGGAGAAGTATCTGCTTCTTCCTCCGCCCGCAGAAAGGAGATGCTCCATGAAGAAACTGCTGCAGGTATTAAAAGACCCGGGCAGTGCTCTGACACATTTTATCGGTATGACCGGCGCCGTTATAGCCGCCGTACCTCTGCTCGTCAAAGCTGCCCGGGAATCAGGTCCTTATCGTGTTGTGGCGCTGGCTGTCTTTATTGTCAGCATGATCCTGCTCTATGCCGCCAGCACCGTGTATCACACCTTTGACATCTCTGTCCGTGCAAACCGGATTCTGCGGAAGATTGACCATATGATGATCTATGTCCTCATCGCCGGAAGCTACACGCCGGTCTGTCTCCTCGTCCTGGGCGACCGATCCGGCCTGCGGCTTCTGATCCTGGTCTGGTCCATCGCCGCGGCAGGGATTCTCATGGGTGCGCTCTGGATTAACTGTCCGAAATGGTTCTCCTCGCTGATTTACATCGCCATGGGATGGAGCTGCGTGACATCCTTCGGGCAGATCGTGGCAGCCCTTCCGGCGGGCGCCTTCGGATGGCTTCTTTCCGGCGGCATCATCTACACCGCCGGGGGCATCATCTATGCCCTGAAGATGCCTGTCTTCAATGCAAAGTTCCGGTATTTCGGCTCCCATGAGCTCTTCCACGTCTTCGTCATGCTGGGAAGCTTCTGCCACTATGTCATGATGTACGCTTATCTGGCGTGAGGACAGGCTCCGGTTCGGGACGCATTCCCATGTCCTGCACGGCACAAGCCTGTCTGCTCCCCATGATTATCCGTTCAGCCCCGGAATCTCGATACGGTTTGAGAATCTGTCCGATGCGCCCTGACGGCGGTCGGACATTTTTCCGTCCCTGGGGCGGGAGATATCGGATGCGGCATTCCCGGAGAATGCGCCTTCCGTGCCGGAAGTTTCCGTCCCGGCAGCCTTCACCTGTCCTGCTGCCCCCGGTTCTCCCGTTGCCCGGATGTTGGATTCCAGGAACCGGTTAAATCCGAGCCATCCGTTCTTATTGACCGGCGTGCCTCCGGACAGAGCTTCCATCATGGTCTCCATCTTGGCGTCCGTATTGTCCGCGAAGGAAAGGGCCAGCGCCTCCAGAAGGGCCGGCTTCTTCGGGGATCCGTACTCCAGCTCCCCGTGATGGGCCAGAATACAGTGTTCCAGCTCCCTCGCCAGCCGGGCCGGGAAGCCCTCTATGGTGCGGATCCTGTCGTGTACCATCTGGGCGCCAATGATGATATGTCCGATAAGCTGTCCTTCGTCCGTATAATCATTTTCCGGAAAATCCGACAGCTCCGATACCTTGCCGATATCGTGGAAGAGGGCCGCCGTCAGCAGCAGATCCCTGTCCAGCAGGGGATAGGCCTTTGCCATATAGTCACAGAGATTCATCACGCTCAGGGTGTGCTGCATGAGTCCCCCCACAAAGCCGTGATGAACGCTTTTTGCCGCGGAATGATAGCAGAAGGCCTTCAGGAATTCCTTGTCCTCCACATAGTAGCTCTCCGAAAGCTTCCTGAGCCAGGGATTCTCCATGGACATCACCAGGGCCTTCAGCTCCTGGTACATCTCCTTCAGGTCTCTGGGACTCACCGGCAGATAATCCGAAGGACGGTACTCTCCCTCCTCCGCCCGGCGGATGCGCCGGATATTCAGCTGATGACTCCCCTGATACACCGTCACGTCTCCCTCGACCCAGGTGTAGTCCAGGGCGTCAAAGTCCCCGATGCCCGGGGATGTGAGGTCCCATATCTTGGCGTCGATGGTGCCCGTTCTGTCCTGCAGAACCACGTTGGCGTATTCCTTGCCGTTCTTTGTCACGGCAATCTGTCTGTGCTTTACGAGATACACGTCGGAAACACGGTATCCCTCGGTAAACTGTGCAATAAATCTCATGAATCTTATCTCTCCGATATCAGTACATCAAATGATATTTCTGTGTATTCCTCCCGGCCTGCGCGCATCACGGTGACGGCAGCATTTTCCCCCGGCACCGCGTTCTCGATGCGGGTGCGGAGCTCCGCCTGGGACAGCACTGCTTCCCCGTTGAAGCCGGTGATGATATCCCCGTTCTGGATTCCCGCCTGATAGGCCGGTCCGTCCGGTATCACTTCGGTCACATAGGCGCCCTCCGGCATGCCCGTGTTCTGCATGGTCTCATTCACATCCCGGAACCGGGCGCCGAAATAAGGCAGCTTCTCCCCGTTGGACATATCTGTCAGCTGCCGTTTATATCCGGAGATTCCGTATACCTCGGTCAGCCCCGTCTGCTCCGAGGTTCCCGTATCCTCCACTGCCCAGCCGATCAGCTCACCCGCCATGTTGATAAAGAAGGTGACCTTCTCGGGGCTCGCCGGAACATCTGCGTATAAAACCCGGCCCGCGCCGTCTGTCACGGAGATGCTGTCCTCTATGCTGGCCACGGTTCCGCCGGTGACGGAGTGCATCCTTCCCGCCGGGGCCCCCACGCCCAGTATATAATCTCCCTGTCTTGTCTGGAAGGAATTGCCCATGGGCAGAACCTCCACATGCCCCAGGGCCTCCTCGGACAGGTCCGCGGGATTTACCGAGAGAACCGCCATATGCATAAGGCTGTCCGCACCCTTCAGCACGGCAGGCGCCACGGCCCCGTCGGCAAATGTCACCGTCAGAAGGTCCGCATTCTGCATGCCTTCCGCGCCGGTGAAAATCAGGATCTCCTCCGCCGTCACGGCCACCACGGCCCCGGCGACGCTGCCGGAATTCTCCACCAGGTTGCCGAAGATATCCTCATCCCGCGTGCCGGAATGAACCGTCACGATGGCCGGATCCACGCTCTTTCCGATATCCTGCACCGCCCCGAAGAAGGCCTGCAGCATATCTCCCGTGACCGCGTAGCTGCTCAGGGCCTGGTCCACCGCCTTGTCCACCGCCTCGTCCAGCCTGCGTTCCGCCTCCCTGGACTCGATGGTCTGCGCCTCCCGGCTTTCCGCCGGTGAGACGGTGCTTTCCGGCACATCCGCCGTGAACTCTATCGCCGTCTCCGAAGCAGTCTCCTGGTTTCCGAACCTTCCCCCGGCCAGGGGGCTCACGGCGGCAAATGTCACCGCGGCAGCGGCGCCGAACAGCACGCCCAGTCCGGTATACAGGACCGCTCTCTTCAGTATGTCCTTTCCTCTCATGGGCGGACGAACTATTTTCTGCCGGATAAACTCCCGATCATTGTCTTTCTCTGCCATATCAGACTCCAGATTCCTTTATCTTGGGAAGGCTGAATATGAATTCCGAACCGACGCCTTCCGTACTGATTACATCGATATTCTCCCCGTGGGCCTGTATGATCTCCCGGACGATGGAAAGTCCGAGACCAATCCCTTTCTTGTCCTTTCCCCGGGACAGGTCTGTCTTGTAAAAGCGCTCCCAGATCTTCTGCTGGCTCTTCACGGGAATGCCGATACCCGTATCCTTCACAGACACATATACCTTGTCGCCCCGCTCGGAAACCGTGATGTATATCACGCCTCCCTCGCGGCTGAACTTGATGGCATTGTCGATCAGATTATAAAGCACCTGCTGGATTTTTCCAAAGTCCGCATATACCATCTGAATCTCGTCCGAGAAGGTGAGATCGAAGGTGATCCCTTTCTCGGCGCAGGCGCCCTCGAAGGCCGCCGCCGTATCCCGGATGGTATGGTTGATGTCAAAATTCGATTTTGTGAGATATCCGTCCGGTCCCAGCGCGTTCAGCGTCAGCATCCCTTCCGTCAGCTTGTTCAGCCGCTGGGTCTCCGAAATCACGATATTCAGATACTTCGGATAGAGTTCCTGGGGAATGGTTCCGTCCAGGATTGCCTCCAGATATCCCTTGATGGATGTCAGGGGAGACCGGAAATCATGGGAGACATTGGCGATGAATTTCTTCTGCCGCTCCTCTCCCTTCGCGATCTCATCCGACATATAGTTGAGTGTTCCCTGCAGATAACCTATCTCGTCCTGGCTGGTCACCGGGATGTTGTATTCGAAATCTCCCTCCGCGTACCGTTTCGCGCCGTAGGTGACCCTGCGAAGCGGCACATAGACGAACACGGTAAAGGCCAGAAGCACCAGGAAGGAAAGCCCGAAGAGGATGAGGGCCGTGAGATAGACCACATTCAGAAAGCTGTTTTCCTCCCGCGTCACCACGCTCATGGGCAGATGAAGGAATACATACCCGTAGGTGGCCATATCGCCGGTAATGGGCGCCGAGACGCTCAGCACCTCCTCGGGAAATATCCCGTAGAAAGTCCCGATGGTATACAGCCGGTTCCCCCGGCTGGTGGGGTCGAATTCCTCCAGGGTCTGCCCGGCCCGGTTATGGCCGTTATCCGCCACGATACTTCCGCCCCGGTCGATGATCCAGGCCTCCGCCCCGTGGTAGGCCGCCGCGGCCTCCAGTCTGGGGTAGGCGGTTTTCAAATTCAGGGTGTGATCCTTGTAATCCTCGCTGCACCGGTCCGCAATCATTGACGCCTCATCATACAAAGTGTCGGCGTAGACATTGACCAGATACTCCCGGGTCCTTGCGGAGGAAAAAGTGGCAATCACCAGAAAGCCCAGGAGCGCGAAGGCCAGATACCCCAGAATCAGCTTATTGTAAACAGAATGAAACATGTTGTGACCGAGGCCTCCTACGGCTGCCGCACTTCAAACTTGTAACCCACGCCCCACACGGTGGTCAGGGCCCAGGCCGCGTGATCCTTGATCTTCTCCCGAAGCCGCTTGATGTGAACGTCCACCGTCCTGGTATCGCCCGCGTACTCATATCCCCAGATATGGTCCAGAAGCTGTTCTCTGGTAAATACCTGGTTCGGCGAGGAAGCCAGGAAGTAGAGAAGCTCCAGCTCCTTCGGGGGCATATCAATGGACCGCCCGTTATACATGACGGAATAGTTGGTCAGATTGACCACCAGATCCGGATATTCCACGTATTTTCCCTTTGCCTTTGCCGTCGCCGCGGCGGCCGCCTGGGCCGCGCCGGCTCTCCTGAGGAGGGCCTTCACCCGGGCCACCAGCTCCTTGGCGTCAAAGGGCTTTATCATATAGTCGTCCGCCCCCAGCTCCAGGCCCAGGACCTTGTCGAACACCTCTCCCTTTGCGGATAGCATGATGATGGGCACCTGGGAGGTGTTCCGGATGGTGCGGCACACCTGGTATCCGTCGATGCCGGGAAGCATCAGATCCAGGAGAATGATATCCGGGGCAAAATCCCGGACAGCCTCCAGCGCGCTCTCCCCGTCCCCGACTATTTTTGTCTCGTAGAGCTCTTTTGCAAGATACAGGGCAATGAGCTCCGCAATATTCGCATCATCGTCCACAATCAGGACTTTCTGCCGCTCTGCCATTCTCTTCCCCGCTTTCTTTTTGTCATTCTAATCCTTAAAAACCACGACGGTAGCGCCGGTACCGCCTTCGTTGTACTCGCCCAGCCGGAATTCCTTCACGTATTTGAGACGCTTCAGTTCCTTGTGAAGCGCTGCCCTCAGGGCCCCGGTGCCTCTGCCGTGGATGACTCTGACCTCCTCGAGATGGGCCAGGTAGGCGTCATCCAGGTACTTGTCCATGGCGGGAACCGCCTCGTCCGTGGTCATGCCGATGAGATTGATCTCGGGAGAAACCGTCATGGATTTGGACATGCCGATGCGGCCCCCTCCTCCGGTGCCGGCGCTTCCGCGGTTTTTCCCTCCGGAAGCCTTCCTGCCGGATGCGGATGCACTTCCCGCCTCCTGCAGAAGCTCGATATCGGAAAGCTTCACCTTCGACTGCAGGATTCCCATCTGCACCATCAGATCGCCTTTGGCGTTCGGAAGTTCACAGACGGTGCCCGTCAGATTCATGGAAATCACCCGCACCGAATCACCGAGGCGGAGCTGCTCCGCCTTCACCTCTTTCTTCGGCGCAGCCTTCTTCCGCTCGTCGCTCTTTTTATCCACATCCTGCATCTTTTCCCGGAGCTTTGCCCGCTCTGCCTCCAGCTCCCGGCTTACGCCGGAATCCTTCGCCACCCGGTTGATGCTCCTGATGGTTTTGTCTGCGGTCTCCTTCGCATCCCGGAGTACCATGGCCGCCTCCTCATGGGCCTTTGCCAGGATCTTCTCCCGCTGCTCCGTAAACCGCTCCTCCCGTTTTTCCAGGTCCTTTTTCAGGGATACGATCTCCGCCTTGTAACGCTCGATCTCCTGCTTTTCCCGGTCGATGGTCACCCGGCTCTGCTCCAGCTTTGCGATGACATCCTCAAAGGACTCATCCTGCTCGCTGATCCGGTTCTTCGCGTCATCTATGATATAGTCCGGCAGTCCCAGCTTGCGGGAAATTGCAAAGGCATTGCTCTTTCCCGGAATGCCGATGAGCAGCCGGTAAGTCGGCGCCAGGGTCTCCACATTGAATTCACAGCAGGCATTTTCCACGCCCGGCGTCTGCAGGGCGTAGACCTTCAGCTCGCTGTAATGGGTGGTGGCCATGGTCCTGACCGTCATGTTGTGCAGGAAATTCAGCACGGAGATGGCGATGGCCGCGCCCTCCGTCGGGTCTGTTCCCGCGCCCAGCTCATCGAAGAGACAGAGGGAATCCATGTCCGCCTTTCCCAGAATCTCCACAATATTTTTCATGTGGGCGGAAAAGGTACTGAGGCTCTGCTCGATGGACTGCTCGTCGCCGATGTCCGCAAAAACCTCCCTGAACACCGCCAGCTCCGAGCCCTCAAAGGCCGGAATATGCAGTCCCGCCTGCCCCATCAGGGTGAACAGGCCCACGGTTTTGAGAGACACGGTCTTGCCGCCGGTATTTGGTCCGGTGACCACCAGAAGGTCGAAGTCCCTTCCCAGCCAGATGTTGACGGGAACCACCTTCTTCGGGTCCAGCAGCGGATGCCGCCCGTCCCGGATATTGATATACCGTTCCGTGTTAAACTTCGGCTCCGTGCCCTTGTATGATTTCGAGAGCTCCGCCTTCGCGAAGATAAAGTCCAGCTCCGAAAGCAGCTTCTGGTTCTGCAGGATCACGCCGGTATAGGGCGAAATCTCCGCGGAAAGGGACGCCAGGACAAACTCTATCTCCCGCTTCTCCTGGGCCTCCAGCTCCCGCAGCTCATTGTTCAGCTTTATGATCGCCATGGGCTCGATAAATACGGTGGAACCGGTGGCGGACTGGTCATGCACCATGCCCGGCACCTGGGCCTTGTGCTCTGCCTTGACCGGCAGGCAGTAGCGCCCCTGCCGCATGGTGATGATGCCCTCCTGCAGGTAGCTGCGGCTGGAATTGAGGATGGAATTCAGCTGGGTGTGCACCCGCCCCTCCACGGCCTTCATCTGGCGTCTCACCTTCTGAAGCCCGGGGCTTGCGTCATCCGCCACCTCATCCTCCGCCAGAATGCACCGGCGGATCTCATTTGCCACCGGCGTGAGCGGATCCAGCTCCCGGAACATCTCATCCAGGGAATCGTCTGGAATCTCCTCGGACTTTTCATGCTGTCCGTAGGTGATGGCGCGTCTTGTCACATTCAGGAGAGACCCGGTCTGCAGAAGCTCCGACATTCCCAGGGTTCCGCCGATCTCCAGGCGCTTCATGGAACCCCGCAGGTCCTTTACTCCGGAAAAGGACAGACTCCCCTTCATCCGGATCCGGTCCAGGGCGTCGGTGGTGTGTTTCTGGTCCTCCCGGATCGTATCCGGGTCTATGGAAGGCACCAGATTCCGGCAGAGACTGCGTCCGGGATCCGTGGTGGCAAACTCCGTCAGTCTCTCGATGATTTTTGTATATTCCAGCGTGCGCAATACCTTAGAATTCATGCATATACCTCATTTCATCTTTACAGTATACCACCTGATGCATGGCCCGCGCAATAAATGAAAAATGCCGCACACCGGGGACAGCACTGCTCTGCCGAAAAGAGCAGCATTATCCGCTGTGTGCAGCATATCAGAATCAGTAAAATATGGCCTGCCGTCTGTCAGCCCTTTTCCTCGATGGCCATAATCATGTCCACCCGTCTCTGGTGACGGCCGCCCTCAAACTCGGTGGACAGCCAGGTATCCACGATCATCTTCGCCAGGTCCAGGCCCACAACGCGGGCGCCGAAGCAGAGCACGTTGCAGTTGTTGTGCCGGCGGGACATCTGTGCGGTGTAGGGCTCGCTGCAGACGCAGGCGCGGATGCCCTTTACCTTGTTGGCTGCCAGGGAGATTCCCAGACCCGTTCCGCAGATGGCGATGCCCAGGTCTGCCTCTCCGTCAGCCACCTTTCTTGCCACCTTTTCTCCGTAGATCGGATAATCCACGCTCTCCGGCGTGTCGGTACCGACATTGATAATCTCGTATCCCTTTTCCTCAAGATACTCACTGATCTCCTGCTTCATCTTAACTGCCGCATGGTCGTTTCCGATCGCGATCTTCATACGCTGTCCTTTCCGCAGACCCCCGTCTGCCGCTTCCTGTTCTGTCAGATTCTGTTCTTCCTCTGCTGTCCGGTTCCCCTCCGGAATATGTCTGTGGAATCCGAACATCACTTTTTCTCCGGTCTGTAAGCGGCATACATGGCCGCCGCCACAAAGAGACCGCCCAGAATATTACCTATTGTAACAGGCAGAAGATTTCCTGTAAAGAAGGCGCCCCAGGTGAGTTTTGTCATATCAACACCCATTTCTGCAGCTTTTTCCGCATAGGCCGGAACCTGAGAGGCAAATATTCCCGCCGGCACATAATACATGTTGGCCACGCAGTGCTCGAAGCCGCAGATGACGAAGAAGGCGATGGGGAAGAACACGCCCAGGATCTTGCCTGCCACATCCTTCGCCTCGGAGGCCGCAAGGACTGCGAAGCAGACTGCCAGGTTGCAGAAGAAGCCGAGAACCACCGCGTTGGCGAAGGGCAGGGAGACCTTGGCCGCGGCAGTCTTGATGCAGGCCGCGCCGAAGGCGCCGCCGCCCAGGTTCATCTGGCCGAAGAAGGCACATCCGCCGGCCACGATGATGCTGCCGATGAAATTGCCCAGATAGACGAAGATCCAGTTCTTAAGCATATCTGCCGCAGAAACCTTCCCATCCAGAACGCCGATGAAGATCAGGCAGTTGCCGGTGAAGAGCTCCGCGCCCATGAGAACCACCAGGGCAAGACCGCCCGGGAACAGGACGCCGCTCAGAGTCTTGGCCAGTCCCGCATCCGCCACGGCGTGGCTCGCGGCACCGGAAGAAACGCCGCCCAGGGCGATAAACATGCCGGCGAGAACCCCTAAGAGAAGCATCTTCCATACGGGGAGAGATGACTTCTTTTTTGCGGTTCCGACAAAATTGGCCACCGCCTCAGCTGCAGAAAAACAGTTCATGATACAATCCTCCGTAAAACCGCATTGGGGCTGCCGCTTCAGAACACCTTTGGCGGCAACCCCTTGCATATGTATATCAGTAATACTTGAAATGGTTCAATTAGAACAGTCCGGTGATTCTGCCGTCATCGGTAACGTCGATGTTGTTTGCGGACGGTACCTTCGGAAGACCCGGCATGGTCATGATGTCGCCGGTGAGAGCTACGATGAAGCCTGCGCCTGCGGAAACCTTCAGGTTCCGGATGGTGATCTTGAAGCCTCTCGGTGCGCCGAGCAGATGCTGGTCATCGGAGAAGCTGTACTGGGTCTTGGCCA
>JAGBNL010000087.1 GCA_017634415.1 Clostridium sp. | reverse complement strand
TCCCCATAAAGTCCTGAACGCAAAGTTCCATGAGATGGAAGCCGAGATCGTGGCGGATGCCGGTGTACACGGCGCCGTGACCATCGCGACCAACATGGCCGGCCGTGGTATGGATATCAAGCTGGACGAGGAGTCCAGAGCCCTGGGCGGACTGAAGATCATCGGTACGGAGCGCCACGAGTCGAGACGAATCGACAACCAGCTGCGCGGCCGTTCCGGCCGTCAGGGAGATCCGGGCGAATCCCGCTTCTACATTTCCCTGGAGGATGACCTGATGAAGCTGTTCGGCTCCGAACGGCTCATGAACATGTTCACGGCCATGGGCGTGCCGGAGGGCGAACAGATCGAGCATAAGATGCTGTCTAAAGCCATCGAGAATGCCCAGAAGAAGATAGAGGACAACAACTACGGCATCCGTGAGAACCTCCTGAAGTACGATGAGGTTATGAACGAACAGCGTGAGGCCATCTACGCCGAGCGCCGCAAGGTTCTGGACGGCGAGAACATGCGCTCTGTCGTCATGCGCATGATCACCGAGATCGCCGAGAATGCGGTGGATATGTCCATATCCGAGGATCAGCAGCCGGCAGACTGGGATCTGGCAGAACTGAATTCTCTGCTTCTGCCCATTATTCCCCTTTCCCCGATCCGCCTGACCGAGGACCAGATGCATATGCGCCAGAACGAGCTGAAGCACATGCTGAAGGAAGAGGCTATCAAGCTTTACGAGGCGAAGGAAGCCGAGTTCAACCCGGTGGAGCAGCTGCGTGAGGTGGAGCGTGTCGTTCTCCTCAAGTGCATCGACGCCAAGTGGATGGATCATATCGACGACATGGATCAGCTGAGGGAAGGCATCGGCCTGCAGGCATACGGACAGAGGGATCCTCTTGTGGAATACAAGATGACCGGCTATGACATGTTTGAGAACATGATGGCATCGGTCAGAGAGGATACCGTCAGAATCCTGACCCACATCCGCGTGGAGCAGAAGGTGGAGCGCGAGCAGCAGGCCAAGATCACAGGAACCAACAGGGATGAGAGTCTTCAGAAGGCGCCGGTCAGAAGAAAGGCGAAGAAGATTTACCCGAACGATCCCTGCCCTTGCGGAAGCGGCAAGAAGTTCAAGCAGTGCCACGGAAGACAGGTATTTGAGAGCATCGCCAAGGGCCAGAAGCCCACGCAGGAGATGCTGCAGCAGGCTGCCGAGGCGGCCATGAACGCAAAGAAGGCCTGAGACGACTGAAAAGACGTGATGAATTGTTTTACATAATGAAAGGTGGTGACCACAGGGATGATTGATCCGGTAGCTCTGGACCAGTTCAAAAGTACGCTCCAGACGTACGACAAAACTCTAGTGGAAGTGAGGGATTCACTTTGACCTTGACAACAAGGAAAAGCGAATCGCGGAATTAGACAAAATGATGGAGGAGCCGGGTTTCTGGGATAATCCGGAGCTCTCCACGAAGCATGTCCGGGAGGCCAAGAGCCTGAAGGATTCCATCGAAACCTACCGGAAGCTGGAAACGCAGCATGATGATATCCTGGTTATGGTGGAGATGGGTTATGAGGAAGAAGATGACTCCATCATCGATGAGATCCGGGAGATGCTGCAGGAATATACGGAAACACTGGAGAAGGTGCGGATTACCACACTGCTCTCCGGTGAGTATGATAAGGACAATGCCATCGTGAAGCTGGCGGCAGGCGCCGGCGGCACCGAGGCCATGGACTGGTGCGGCATGCTGTACCGCATGTATCACCGCTGGGCGGAGAAACGGGGATTCGATATCGAGATCCTGGACTATCTGGACGGCGATGAGGCGGGCGTCAAGACCGTTACCATGCAGATCAACGGGGAAAATGCCTACGGCCTGCTGAAATCCGAAAAGGGCGTCCACAGGCTTGTGCGTATTTCGCCCTTCAACGCCAACGGAAAACGGCAGACTTCCTTCGTATCCTGCGATGTCATGCCGGATATTGAGGAGGACGTGGATGTGGAGATCCGTCCGGAAGACATCCGGATCGATACCTATCGCTCCAGCGGCGCCGGCGGACAGCATATCAACAAGACGTCCTCGGCTATCCGAATCACCCACTTCCCCACGGGAATCGTGGTGACATGCCAGAATGAGCGTTCCCAGTTCCAGAACAAGGACAAGGCGATGCAGATGCTGAAGGCCAAGCTCTTCATGCTGAAGCAGCAGGAAAATGCCGAAAAGCTCTCGGATATCCGCGGAGATGTGAAGGACATTAATTTCGGCAACCAGATACGGTCCTATGTCATGCAGCCATATACACTGGTAAAGGACCACCGGACAAACGCCGAAAACGGCAACGTGCAGGCCGTGATGGACGGGGACATCGATTATTTTATCAGCGAATATCTGAAATGGACCAGCCTTAAGAGCGGGAGGTAACAGATATGATTCAGGTTGCGGTAATGGGTTACGGCACCATCGGCTCCGGTGTGGCGGAGGTGCTGGATATCAACCGGGAGGGGATAGCTCAGGTTGTCGGGGATACCATTGAAGTCAAGTATATCCTGGACCTCAGGGAATTCCCCGGAGATAAGTATGAATCAAAGGTTGTGCACGATCTGGGCATCATCCTGGAGGACCCGGAGGTGCGCATCGTGGTGGAGACCATGGGCGGCGTGAATCCGGCCTATGAATTCACAAGAAAGTGCCTGGAGGCCGGAAAGTCTGTGGTGACCTCCAATAAGGCGGTCGTGGCGGCGAAGGGAACGGAGCTCCTGCAGATTGCGAGAGACCGGAACCTGAACTATCTGATGGAGGCCTCCGTAGGCGGAGGCATTCCGCTGATCCGGCCCCTGACCCATTCTCTGGCAGGAGAAACCATTCAGGAAATCAGTGGTATCCTCAACGGAACCACCAACTATATCCTGACCAAGATGAGCAGAGAGGGAGAGAGCTTCGAGAAGGCCCTGCGCAACGCCCAGGAACTGGGTTACGCGGAGCGAAACCCCGAAGCGGATGTGGAAGGACACGACACCTGTCGCAAGATCGCCATTCTGACGGCACTGGCCACCGGAAAAGAAACGGACTACGAGCTGGTGCACACAGAGGGTATCACCTCCATCACAGAAAAGGATTTCCTGTACGCGAAGAAGCTGGGCATGCAGATCAAGCTCATCGGCGCAAGCAGACTGGGGAAGGAAAAGGTCAGCATATTTGTGACGCCCATGATGCTGGAGGAGAGCAATCCCCTGTACGCCATCAGCGATGTTTACAACGGCGTCATGGTGACGGGCAAAACCGTGGGACGCATCATGTTCTACGGCGCCGGCGCGGGAAAGCTTCCCACAGCCAATGCGGTGGTAAGTGATATCGTGGAGATCGCCGGCGGTAATCTGGAGAGAAATATTCCCTTCGGCTGGGGAGAGGAGAAGCAGAAGCTTCTGCCCTTTGAGAATGAGTCCTTCCGCTATTTCCTGCGGCTGACCGGCAGCTACGACGAGAAGATC
>JAGBNL010000086.1 GCA_017634415.1 Clostridium sp. | reverse complement strand
GTGTCTTTTATGGAATCTGCAATCCGGATACAGCCCGCATATCTGCCGTCAACAGCCATATAGACGATGGTTCCCGGCGCCTTCGGGTCCTCACAGGCAATTCCCAGCTTCTCCATGAGTTTCCTGTTTCCTGCCGCCACCTTTTTCCCGTCCGCCAGGGCAGTCACGCCGTGACCGCCCAGCTCCTGAATCTCCTTGACCCGGTTCAGATCCGGCTGTATTCTGCAGGCACGGCGGATACTCTCGCTGATGGGATGGTTCGATGCGCTCTCCGCAAGAGCCGCATATTCCAGAAGCTGTTCTTCTGATAAACCTCCGTCTGCGGCAGGACAGATCTCCTGTACCTCAAAAATTCCTTTAGTCAGTGTCCCGGTCTTGTCAAAGACCATGCAGGTTACCTGAGACAGGGCTTCCAGATAGCTGGACCCCTTCACCAGGACGCCGGCGCGGCCTGCGCCGCCGATGCTGGCAAAAAAGCTTAAGGGGATACTCACCACCAGGGCGCAGGGGCAGCTGATAACCAGGAAGGTCAGTGCCCGGTAAAACCAGTCTGCCCACTCCGGCGGCAGCCCCATGAAGCACATTCTTGCCGCAGGGGGAATCAGTGCCAGCGCCAGGGCGCTGATGCAAACCGCCGGTGTGTATACCCGCGCAAAACGGGAAATGAAATTCTCCGAACGGGATTTCAGCGAGCTGGCATTCTCCACCATGTCCAGGATTTTTGCCACGGTGGATTCCCCGAATTCCTTCGTGGTCCGGATGCGGAGAAGGCCGGTCATGTTGATGCATCCGCTGATAACCTCGTTCCCGGGCCCCACATCCCGCGGGATACTCTCTCCCGTAAGCGCCGCCGTGTCCAGTGTCGAGCTTCCTTCCGTCACGATACCGTCGATGGGGATTCGTTCCCCCGGCTTTACCAGAATCTCCGTACCGATCTCCACATCCTCCGGGTCCTGCTGCACCAGTTCCCCGTCCTCTTCCACATTGGCGTAATCAGGCCGGATATCCATCAGTTCACTGATATTCCTGCGGCTTTTTCCCACCGCCACAGACTGAAACAGTTCTCCAATCTGGTAAAACAGCATGACGGCGACAGCCTCCACGTAGTCGCCGGTTCTCGTCAGTCCGAGAATCAGCGCCCCGACGGTGGCCGCCGCCATCAGAAAATTCTCATCAAATACCTGCCCGTTCCGTATCCCTTTGACTGCCTTCCACAGAATATCGTATCCGACTGTCAGATATGGGATCATGTACAGCAGGAAACGGGCGGTTCCCTCTGCCGGCACAAAATGCAGGATTACCATGAGCACTGCCGCAGTGATAATGCGGTACAGCATCTTCTTCTGTTTTTTTGACATCTTTATCGCCCCACATGGTCAGATTTGTATTAAACAATTATTTAATCGTTTATCTGGATTATAGGACGTATCAGCTTCCGTGTCAAGTAAAGGCTCCTCTGTTCAGTTTTCCGTTTTCCCCTTCATTTCTTTCTTATGCGCATACATGGCCTGATCGGCCCGCTCGAAGACGTCAGCTGTCTTCGTATCCCTTCCGTCCTCGTATTCCGCCATGCCGCAGGCCACAGGAACGCTTCCCCTGCTCTTTCCTTCCGCAGTCTTTTCCCGGAGCTCAGCCATCAGCTCCTCTCTCTTTTCATAATCAGAATTTCTGAGTATCACGGCGAACTCATCGCCCCCGATACGGAACACGGGACTGTGCTTGAAAACGTTGCAGACGATGCTGCAGGCACTGCGGATATACTGATCCCCCGCATTATGTCCCAGGGTATCATTGATCACCTTGAGATCGTTCACATCGCATATCACCACGGCAAACGGCTGCGCTATCCCCAGATGAATGGCTTCATTGATATCTTTTTCCGCCTCAAGGTAGGCATGTCTGCTCTTGACGCCGGTCAGGGCATCCCGATTGGCCTGCTCCCTCACAGCTCCCAGTTCCTGACCGATGGCCTCCTTTACCTGTTCATTCACGTTGCATATGCCGATAACGACATGATGGCCGTCCGTGAAATTGCCGGAGATAGCCGTGAGGTTATAGTACACAGGCTCTTCCCCTTCCAGGATCCTGTACGTCAGGGAGAAATTCTGTCCCCCTGCCAGCTGTGCCGCCAGCGCATCCTTCTGCACGAACAGTGAAACACGAACCGCATCCTGCGGGTGCACGCCGCAGAACAGATTGTCTTTCATGCTGCCGAAGAAATCCTCTCCGCTCTTCTCGATCTGCAGATCATCGGCCTTCCCCCATGTGCTGAACTGTACATAGTGCCCGGTCTCCATATCCACATAGTAGATTCTGTCAAACCCTGCGGTCAGCGCCTGGGCCACAGGTCCCAGGGTGCGGAGCTCCTCCTTCGCGATATCCCGCCCCCGGCGGACATACATCTCCTCCCCGATGTCCCCCTGTTCCTTTCTCTGCACCACAAAGTCCTCGTAGATCTCGAAGGGAACCGGACGGGAGAAATAATACCCCTGGACCAGATCACAGCCCATCTCCCGGAGTGCCTTCAGCTGTTCTTCCGTCTCCACGCCTTCCGCGATGACCGGAACGCCGAGATAGTCCGCAATATCTATGATAACCTCAAGCAGCCTGGTATTCTTCTGCTCGCTGAAGGCATTGCGGATAAACTGCATATCCAGCTTCAGGGCATCGATAGGCAGCTTGGAGATCATGTTAAGAGAGGAGTATCCCGTTCCGAAATCATCCATCTCGATGCGGAAGCCCAGTTCCCTCAGATGATTGACCTTGGCTATCATCTGTTCGGAATCCTGCGTGTATGCAGACTCGGTGATCTCCAGAAGGAACTCCGCGGATGTGATGGAGAACTCCTCCAGTATCCCGGAAAAGGTGTCAATCAGGTTGGGATCATAAATATCAATCCTGGAAACATTTACCGATACCGGCACGGAATACCCAAGGCGTTCCTTCCAGTCCCGGATTCGCGCGGCCGCCTCCCGCCACACATAGTGGTCCAGTTCCCGGATCAGACCATTCTTCTCGAAGAGGGGAATAAACACACCCGGGCTTATCATTCCCAGCTTCGGGTGAATCCAGCGCACCAGCGCTTCGGCGCTGCTCAGGACCGGAATCTCCGGCCGCACATCAAATTTCGGCTGATAATACACCTGGAACTGATGTTCCGCGATCGCCCGGTGAAACTCCTCCAGCAGCTGTTCCGCGAAAAGCTCCTTCTCATGGAGCGAATTGTCATAGTACCCGACCGCATTGGCATAGCTGGAACGCACCGTGTCCGCCGCTATCTTCGCCCGGTCAAAGCGCCGCTCCATATCAATGCTCTTATCTGCCTCCGAATAGACGCCCATCCGGAGACGGATCCTCTTATCCAGACTGTCCTCCCCCGCTGCGCCTTCGGAAGCATATTCCAGCATTTCCTTATAATCCGCCCTGTGCGGGCAGTATACCAGAAAGGTGTCGCTCTCTCTGCGGCACACGATTCCGCCCTGCGGTTCCACCATCTCTGCGAGTCTGCCGGCGATGCGGCGGAGCACCTCGTCCCCGTAATCCTTACCGTGCCGCTCGTTGATCATGTGGAAATGATTGATATCCACAACCATGACATCCATCGCTGTTTCGCTGTTCATCTCGTCAAGCTGCTCCGCGTATCTGTAGAAATACTCGCGATTGTACAGTCCCGTCAGTTCATCCCTCTCTGTCGACTGGATGATATCCCTGTCCTCCGAAAGCTCAATGATTCTGAGAACTCGCGCGAGAATAACCTCCGGCAGCGGATAAGGCTTGGAAATAAAATCAATGGCTCCCTGGCGCAGACATTCCACCTCTGCCGTCTGATCCGCCGTCATGACAATCGCCGGAATCAGTGCGAGGGCAGGATCACTCTTATACGCCCGCAGAACCTCCAGACCGTGCATCTTCGGCATCTGCAGATCCAGAATAATCAGAGACAGCATATTTTTTCTGTCCCGGATAATATTCAGCGCCTCCTCGCCGTCCTCGGCAATGATAACCTCATAATCCTGCTCCAGGACTGCCTTAAGCATCTCCCGGTTGATGAACTCGTCATCCGCCACAAGTATCCGTCTTTTTCTGTCTGATGCATGAAATGTTCCCTGCTGTTTCATCATACGGTCTCCAACTCTTTTCTCATCCATCAACGTGTCTTTCCGGTATCATTTACCTCTTTCTTTACTTTCTCTGATAACCTGTCACCATGGTCATCACAAAGCAGAACACCGTCGCCCACGCAAAACACTTATGCCATTTCATATATGCCGCCTTCCTGTTCCTTTTTGCAGGGAGAATAACCTCCTGTCCGCTGTGTACATACCGTATCCGGTTTCCGAGAAGCCTGCGGAGCACCCTGTAAGGCTTTTCTCCGGTACAGTGTCCCGTATAAAATACGGTTCTGTACTTTTTAAGCTCTCTGGCCATGGCGAGAAGAATGTCCGCATCCTCTCTCGTGTAAGCTCCCTTCCGCATGGTGTGGAAGCCGCTGAACACCATATCCGGCGCCTGTCCGCAGACCTCCTCGCACCGGGCGAGGACATTCAGGATACCGTGGTGGGCGCAGCCGGAAAACAGGAGCAGATATCCCTCCTGACGAACCGCGAGACACTGCTCATGGGCGAAGTCATCCTCGACGTAGTCTTCCCCGATCTTCTTCTTCAGGAGACGGTTGGTGACCGGCGTGATGCGGTCCGTCCCGATGCCGGAAAACAGAGAAAGCTCCTCATCGATGGTAAGATTTCCCGAAACCCTGACAACCTGAGGAAGCGCCGCTATGGCCGGGTCTAGGCCGATATACCGGTACCCCTCCGGTTCCTCCTTGTAAAACCCGCCGAAGGCCGACTCCTGGAGATATATCCTGGCCTCCGGGTTGATCTTTGCAAAGGCCGGAATCCCGCCGCCGTGGTCATAATGCCCGTGGCTCAGCACCAGGATATCCACCTTTGTCAGGTCAATTCCCAGCTTTTTGGCATTTTTCAGGAACAGGTCCGAAGCCCCGGTGTCCATCAGGATCTTATGCTTTTTGGTCTCGATATAATAGCTCAGTCCGTGCTCGGCGCCGCAGCCGTTATCACACACCGTATTCTCCACCAGATTGACAATCCGCAATGCTCTGCCTCCTTCTCCGGACCCTCTCCGGGATAGATCTGTTCACACAGATAATTATATAGGATTCTGCGGCAAAAGTATAGCAATCATCCCCCGAATCCCCTCTAATTTGTCATGCAAAGCAGGAACAGAGATAATATTTTCAAAAAACATTTGACAAGTTTCCTCTCCGGTGCTATAAAAGAGAAAACCGTTGAGGAAGAGTGAGTACATCTATTCGGGTTTCTTCAGAGAGCTGCCGATGGTGGGAATGCAGTGAAACAGAACAGATGGAATGGACTTCTGAGGGCGAGCAGAAACGGATGTTTCATCCTGAGTATGTGAGACGGAGCAGGCACTCCGTGAACAAGAGCCGGCATATGTCAGTATGCGCTAAGTGGGCGTGTTATCACGTCAAGCCGGGTGGCACCGCAGGATACCATGATTTTTCAGATCCTGTCCCAGCAAAGCAACTGGGACAGGATCTTTTTTATTTCTCCCGTCCCGAATCTGCTGACAGCGGCACGCTGTGTGCCGCACTGAAACCGGGACAGCTTCCCTGTCCCTGAAGCGAAAGGAGAAACAAATCATGGCAAACCAGACAAATCAGACAATCCCCTACAAAATCTACCTCTCTGAGAATGAGATCCCTACCACATGGTATAACGTCCGGGCGGATATGAAGAACAAGCCCGCTCCTCTCCTGAACCCGGGAACCCTCAAACCCATGACAGCCGAGGAGCTCTCCGCCGTATTCTGTGAAGACCTGGTGGCCCAGGAGCTGGACAATGATACCGCATACATTCCCATCCCCCAGGAGATCCGGGATTTCTACAAGATGTACCGTCCCTCCCCGCTGATCCGGGCCTACTGTCTGGAGGAAAAGCTTCAGACGCCGGCCCATATCTACTACAAGTTCGAGGGCAACAACACCAGCGGAAGCCATAAGCTGAATTCCGCCATCGCCCAGGCCTATTACGCAAAGAAACAGGGACTTACGGGCGTCACCACAGAGACCGGCGCCGGTCAGTGGGGCACTGCCCTCTCCATGGCATGCGCCTATCTGGGGCTGGATCTGAAGGTTTTCATGGTCAAGGTCAGCTATGAGCAGAAGCCCTTCCGCAGGGAGGTCATGCGCACCTACGGCGCCTCCGTGACACCCTCTCCCTCCGATACCACAAACATCGGCAGGAAGATTCTCGCGGAACACCCCGGAACCACCGGTTCTCTCGGATGCGCCATCTCCGAGGCGGTGGAGGCGGCTGTCTCCAACCCGGGCTACCGCTATGTGCTGGGCTCCGTGCTGAACCAGGTACTGCTGCACCAGTCCGTCATCGGTCTGGAAACCAAGGCGGCCCTCGATAAGTACGGTGTTAAGCCCGATATCATCATCGGCTGCGCCGGCGGCGGATCCAACCTGGGCGGACTCATCTCCCCCTTTATGGGCGAGAAGCTCCGCGGTGAGGCGGACTACCGCATCATCGCTGTGGAACCGGCCTCCTGCCCCAGCTTTACCCGCGGCGTCTACGCCTACGATTTCGCCGACACCGGCATGGTCTGCCCCCTGGCGAAGATGTACACCCTGGGCAGCGACTTTATCCCGGCACCGAACCACGCCGGCGGTCTCCGCTATCACGGCATGAGCCCCATCCTCTCCCAGCTGTATGATGACGGCCTTATGGAGGCAGTCTCTGTGCCCCAGACCTCCGTCTTTGAGGCAGCGGAAGAATTCGCCCGGGTAGAGGGTATTCTCCCGGCTCCGGAGAGCTCCCACGCTATCCGGGTCGCCATCGACGAGGCGCTGAAATGCAAAGAAACCGGCGAGGCGAAGAACATCGTCTTCGGACTCACCGGCACCGGCTATTTCGATATGGTTGCCTACGAGAAATTCCACGACGGCAAGATGGATGACTACATCCCCACCGACGGGGAGCTGGCGGCATTCCGCGCAAAGCTTCCGAAAGTGGAGTAATACCTTTCTGTGAAAAGACTGCAGCCGGCATTTCCTGCCGTCTGCAGTCTTTTGCTGCTTACACAGAGAATATCTCTTTATATACCCGTTTCCCGTCCTTCAGCTCCGACTTCATGAGAGAAACCTTTTTCACCATCATATCCCCCTTCGGGGCGGGAGCATTTTTCCAGTTCCCGCTCACCTTCCGTGCAATGGTGATATGCGGTACGAATTTCTTCCGGTCATAGTCGATTCCGGCGGCGTCCAGGGCTTCCCGGAGGGACTTTACCAGCCCGCTGAGTCCCTGGTTCCCCTTGAGGCCCACCCAGAGGGTATCCCCGAAGGTACCGGGCTCCGCCATGGTAAGCTTAAAGGGCTTAAAGGAAATGCGGCCCATCGCCTCCTTCACCGGCGCCGCATCCTCCGTCTCCCCGAGGAATGCCAGTGTCAGGTGCAGGTTCTGCGCCGGCACAAAGCTTCCCTTTACGCCCAGTTTTTTCATCACATGCAGGGTCCGGGTGACGGACCCCTGCATCTCTTCCGATAACATAACTGCAATAAAGAGTCTCATGGTGCTCCTTCACTCCTCTCCCGCTGTACCGGATTACTCCCGGCCGTCCTTCCTGATTTCCCTGACGGACAGACCGGCCAGACCTGACTCTTCACCGTAATATTATAATGCAGGTTCCGCGAAGGGAACCTGCACACAAGGTAACGGTTCAGAACCGTTACTCCACAATTTCAGCAGCTTATCAGAATGTATCCGCCAGATCCAGCGTATACTCCTCATTCATCTTCCGGCAGGCATCCACGAAGGCATCCAGCGGGATATCGTGAATCTGACGGTTGCTGCCCCGCATGTTGATGGAGACGGTGCCCTCGGCGGCTTCCTTGTCGCCGACTACCAGGATGTAGGGATCCTTGTAGTTCTTGTAGGTCTTGATCTTCTCCTTCATGTTCTTGTCGGTGTAGTCAACCTCGAAGCGGATGCGGGCCCTGCGGAGCTTCTCGGCAATCTCCTTCGCGTATTCATTGTGCTCCGGACGGATGGGAACGATGCCCACCTGAACCGGGCTCAGCCAGAAGGGGACTGCGCCCGTGAAGTTCTCGATGATGAGCCCGATGAAACGCTCCATGGAACCGAAGATGGCGCGGTGAATCATAACCGGTCTCTTCTGGGTTCCGTCCTGGGCCACATACTTCAGGTCGAAGTTCAGCGGCAGCTGGAAATCCAGCTGGATGGTGCCCATCTGCCACTCGCGGCCAATGCAGTCGCGCATCTTCAGGTCGATCTTCGGGCCGTAGAAGGCGCCGTCACCCTCATTGATCTCGAAATTACCCTCACCGTACTTGTCCATCAGAATCTTCTTCAGGGAAGCCTCCGCCTTGTTCCAGAGCTCGATATCTCCCATGAAATCTTCCGGTCTGGTGGAAAGCTCCGCCTCATAGGTCAGGCCGAAGGTGCCGTAGATCTTACCTGCCAGCTCCATGATCTGGCCGATCTCCTCCTCAATCTGCTCCTCCGCCAGCAGGGTGTGGTCATCATCCTGGAGGAATGCCTGTACGCGGAAGAGGCCGTTCAGCTCACCGGACTTCTCTTTTCTGTGAATGACGTCGGTCTCGCTGAAGCGCAGCGGCAGATCCTTGTAGCTGTGCAGGTCTCTCTTGTAGACCATAATGGCGTTCGGGCAGTTCATCGGCTTGCAGGCAAAGGTATCATCAGATTCGATGCTGCCGTCCTCGCCCGGAAGGATGAACATGTTGTTGACATAATGGCCCCAGTGACCGCTGGTCACCCAGAGCTTCTTGTTGTTGATGACCGGTGCGGAGATCTCCTGGTATCCGTACTGATCGTGCAGGTCTCTCCAGAAGGCGAGAAGGGCGTTGTACAGCTTCCAGCCTCTCGGCAGCCAGTAGGGCATGCCCGGCGCAGTCTCATCGAACATGAAGAGATCCAGCTGCGGGCCGATCTTCTTGTGGTCGCGCTCCAGAGCCTCCTGGATCATCTTCAGATGCTCCTTCAGCTCGTCCTTGGTCGGGAATGCATAGACATAGATTCTCTGCAGCATGTCACGCTTCTCATCGCCTCTCCAGTAAGCGCCGGAGATGGATTTGATCTTAAACGCCACGCCCATGAGGTCCTGGGAGTTCTCCACGTGCGGTCCGCGGCAGAGGTCGATGAAATCATCACCGGTCTTATAGGTGGTGATCTTCTCATCCTCCGGCAGGTCCTGAATCAGCTCCATCTTGAACTTCTGATCCTTAAAGATCTCCATGGCCTCCGCCTTGGAAACCTCCTCGCAGGTCCAGGCTTCCTTTCTCTTGAGAATCTCGCGCATCTTGTTCTCGATCATCTCATAGTCATCCTTGCTGAGGGTGCGCGGAAGAAGGAAATCATAGTAGAAGCCGTCCGCAATCTGCGGTCCGATGGCATACTGCACATTTTCCTTACCGAATATCTCAATCACGGCCTTGGCCAGTATATGGGACATTGAATGACGGTATCTGTCCATGTACTCTGGTTTCATAGTAAAACTCCTCCTTATTATAACTTGGTCTTCATCTGGGAAATGCTTCCGCTGTCCAGCGGTTTCAGATGTAAAAAAGCGCCCCCGGATGACGTTTCTATCATCCGGGGACGCCTGTTAAGCGCGGTTCCACCCCGATTGCCGGATATCCCGGCCTCTCGTTCCATGATGATAACGGAATCACCGGACCTGATTGGGGTCTCTCGGAGGTGGTCATCCCCTGCTCCGTTCAGAATGCTTCCATCACGGCGTAAAGCCGGCATTCCTCTCTGAGAACCTCTGCAAAGGATTAATCTCGTCACAGATTTGATCTATATGGCATCGGCACAGGCCGATACTGTTGAAGATAGTAACACAACTGCCTGCAGAATGCAAGATAGGGACAATGGATTCGTTGGATCCAAGGTAATGCCGCTATACAGCGGCACACTAACGGCTAGCTCAAGGAATCCGCCCGCTTCGCGGGCACCTTGAGCTATTCCTCATCCCAGTTGTGATAGGTTGCCTGTACGTCGTCATCCTCATCGAGAAGATCCAGGATTCTCTGCATCTTCTTTTTGGCATCGTCATCGCTGAGGGTAACCCAGGTCTGGGGGATCATGGTCACGTCCGCCTCAAGCATGGGTACGTTCTCTTTCTCCAGAGCCTCGCGCACCACGGAGAAATCATCCGGGGCGGTCAGGATCTCGAAGCTGTCTTCTTCCTCCGCGAAGTCTTCGGCACCTGCATCCAGCGCCATCATCATCAGGTCGTCGGCTTCCATCTCGCACTCTTCCTTGTCGATGATGATCTGGCCCTTCTTGTCAAACATGAAGGAAACGCTTCCGGGAGTTCCGATGTTTCCGTTGCCCTTGGAGAATGCCGCGCGCACATTGGATGCGGTACGGTTCTTGTTGTCCGTCAGGGTCTCCACGATGATGGCCACGCCGCCGGGGCCATAGCCCTCGTAGGTCAGGTTCTCGTAGTTTACGGAATTGGCATCGCCCGCCGCCTTCTTGATGCCGCGGTCAATGGTATCGTTGGGCATATTGGCTGTCTTCGCCTTGGCGATGACATCGCGCAGCTTGCTGTTATTGGCCGGATCTGCGCCGCCCTCTTTTACGGCAACAGCGATCTCACGGCCGATAACGGTAAAAATCTTGCCCTTCGCGGCGTCATTCTTCTCTTTCTTATGCTTAATGTTCGCAAATTTTGAATGTCCGGACATATAAACTCCTCTTTCATAGTATTTTATTTGTACAACTAGTTATAATATCAAAAGATACGGACCATGACAAGTGCAGAGCGGGATTTTTCCGCAATTACTTTTTGCGCTTATTCCTCTTCCTGCTTCACGGTGCGCCGTCCCTGTGCCGCCACAATGGTCCGGATGGTATTTCCGCCCACCTGGCGTATCTTGAAGATCCAGCCGCAGCAGGCCACCACCGGCTTCTCTCCCTCTTCCGGGATGCGGTCCAGCCTGGATATCAGAAAACCGCTGACCGTCTCGAAGTTCTCCAGGTCCTTCTCCCCCAGATGGAGATTCAGCTTTTCGTCCACCTCCGACAGCGGGGCCATGCCGTCCAGCAGCCAGGTTCCGTCGCTGCGGCGTACCATGAGTTTCTCTTCCTCATCGTACTCATCCTGGATATTGCCGACAATCTCCTCCAGGATATCCTCCAGCGTCACGATTCCGGCTGTCTGGCCGTACTCATCCACCACGATCTCCATGTGGCTTTTTCTCGCCTGCATCTCATGGAACAGCTGGTCTATCTTGCGAATCTCCGGAATAAAGTTCGGCTTTCTGAGAAGTCCCTCTATCTCCGAAATCTTCTTCTCCCGGCAGGCGGGCTCCTCCGAATAGTTCAGCACATCGCGGATATGGAGAATTCCGATGATATGGTCGATGTCCTCCTGATATACCGGGAACCGGGAATTGCTGGCCTCATTCCGGATGAAATTCACTGCCTCCGAGAGGGTCATCTCCCCGTCCAGGGCCACAATATTTGTCCTGTGGGTCATGATATCTCCGGCTTCCTTCTCGTCCAGCTCGAATACATTCTGCACCATCTCCGCCTCACCTGCCTTGATGATGCCTTTTTCATGGCCCTCGCTGACCAGCAGCTTGATATCATCCTCTGTCACTTTTTCTTCATCGGAATCCGGGTCAACGCCGAAAAGCCGTAGCACGCCGCCGCTGATGGCCGTCACGGGAACCGCAAGGGGAAGTCCCGCCTTCATCAGGGCCGATACCGGCATAAGGAACCTGTCTGCCCAGAGCTCCGGATTATCCTGCGCCATCTTCCGGGGGATCACCACGCTGATGCTGAGAAGAAGGATAAACAGGACAAGCAGACAGACCACGGTCTGCACCCACCACCAGATCACGGCGCTGCCGGCTTCCTCTCCGGCCATGGCGAACAGAAACCGCAGATGCATCTCCCGCACCAGGAACAGTACCCCCGCTCCCGCAGCCATATTCAGTACCGTTGTGACAATATGCAGGGTGGTGATGAATCTTCCCGGCTTGTCCAGCACCTGCAGCAGGCGCTTTGCCTTCTCATCGCCCTCCTCCGCCTTTTCTTCCAGCTCCGTCTGATTCAGATTCTGGAGCGCCGCTCCGAATCCGTAAAGCATGATATTCATCAGGGTCAGCAGTATAAGAAGCAGTACCGCTGCCGGCAAATGACCATCCATAAGTGATTCTTCTCCCTTCAGAACTGCATGACGGCATTGGCTATGTCGGATGCCAGAACGGAGTGCTCTCCGCACCGTTCGGCGGCCTTCCGGCCCGCCATGCCGTGAATCCAGACGCCCATTGAGGCGGCTTCATCCTCCGGAAGATCCAGCGCCAGAAGTCCCGCGATAACGCCGGTCAGTACATCCCCGCTTCCGCCCTTGGCCATGGCGCCGCATCCGCTGGTACCAAGGAAGACGGCCCCGTCTCTCCTGGCCACAACGGTCACCGCATCCTTCAGGACACAGATGACGCCCTTCTCCTCACTGTACATGCAGGCGGCCGTCACTGGGTCCGCCTTGATATCCTCCGGTTCCAGACCGGTGAGCCTTGCCATCTCCCCGATATGCGGGGTGACAATGACATTTTCCGTGAAATAGTCTGCCAGATAGGGGTATTCCGCCACCGCATTGAGTCCGTCCGCATCCACGATAATCGGCACATAGGCCGCCAGCAGAATCGTGCGGAGAAGCTGCTCCACATGGCGCCCGTGGCCCAGCCCCGGTCCCAGAACGATGACGCTGGCCCAGGCACAGGCCTCCTCCACCGTCTCCCGGAAGGTTTCCGGTTCTTCCTCGGCCTGTTCCGGATCGTAAGGAATGATCATGGCCTCCGGAAGGCGTGTCTGCAGAACGGGGACATTTGCCCGGACGGTCAGAATCTTCACCAGGCCCGCTCCCGAACGGCAGGCAGCCAGGGCGGAAAAATATGCCGCGCCGCACATTCCCTCGGAACCGGCCGCAATCAGGATTCTGCCGTAGGTTCCCTTGTGGGAGTCTCCCTTTCTGGCAGGTATTTTTTCCAGATCCTTCTCTTCTCCCGTGAAATACCGTTTTCCCTGATAATCCTCAAATGGCGGAAATCCGATGTCTGCGACGACGACTCTTCCCGCATACTCTTTTCCGGGGTAGAATACGCTTCCCAGCTTTTCAAAGCCGAAGGTGACGGTGATATCGGCCCGGACCGCGCATCCCAGCACCTGTCCGGTTTCACTGTCGATGCCGGAGGGAATATCCACTGCCAGAACCAGCCCCGTTTTCCTGCGGTTGAGATATGCGGCTGCTTCCGCGTACTCTCCTTCCACTTCCCGGGACAGGCCCACGCCGAAGAGGGCATCCACGGCGATATCAAAGACGCCGGGCACATAATCGGAGAAGGAAACTGTCTCGATTCCCAGATTTTCGGCGATGGACAGCTGCTGCTTCATCTCCTCCGTCTGACGGGCGGCATCTCCCACACAGGCGATGGTGACCTGCGCGCCGGAAAGAAACAGCATCCGCCCGATGGCAGCGCCGTCCGCCCCGTTGTTCCCGGTTCCGGCAAGCACCAGGGCTCTTGCATCCCGGATTTCTCTTCCCCCGGCTGCGTATTCCTTCTTCACTTCCTCCGCGCAGGCCAGCGCCGCACGCTCCATCAGAACCATGGACGGAATTCCCACCGTCTTTATCCCGTGGGAATCAATCTCCTTCATCTGTTTTCCGGTTACCAGTCGTCTCATGACAGCCCTCCGACAGTTCTGTACCATTAACTACACGAATCGCCGGCAGGCCCGAAAACACTGTTTCCGGTCTGCCGGCGTTTTTCCCGCATTCAGACATGCCTTAAGAAAGATTCCCTTTCACAGGCACTCTTCTCACGTTCCGTCTCAATGATATCTATTCCCGTTCCGACGATCATATCACTCCGCTTTTTTTGAATCCGCAGCCTTCCGTTCCAGTTCATCCTGAAGACTGCACACTCTGTAAGACAGACGCATCAGGCTTTCCGAGAGGTGGACATTCTCCACCACCACATCCGGCGGAACCTGAAGGTCTATATGGGCAAAGTTCCAGATCGCCTTGATGCCGGCATTCACCAGCCGTTCCGCAATCTCCGGCGCCTTGGACTTCGGGATGGTCAGGGCCGCTATCTGCACCTCGTTGTTCCGGATAAAATTCTCCAGATCATCGATGCCGCAGATCTCCACGCCTCTGACTACCAGTCCCACCAGCCGGGGATTGACGTCAAACATTCCCTTGAGGACAAAGCCCCGTTTTTCAAAATTCGCGTAATTGGCGATGGCCTGACCCAGGTTTCCCGCGCCGATAATAATCAGATTGTGCTGGCGGTCAATTCCCAGAATCTTGGCAATCTCCGAATACAGATATTTCACGTTATAGCCGTAGCCCTGCTGCCCGAATCCGCCGAAATTGTTAAGATCCTGACGAATCTGGGAGGCGGTGACTTTCATTCTGACACTGAGTTCATTGGATGATATCCGATCCACGCCTTCCTCGATCAGTTCCCCAAGATACCTGTAATATCGCGGCAGTCTAGCTATAACGGCCTTTGATATTTCTTTGTTTTCCACAGCTTCCGCCTCTCTGACTTAAGTTGACATTACTGCTGAAATTATACCAATCCGACAAATTTATGTCAATCCGCAGAAGAAACGGCATCTCTGAATCATTCTATCGATGTAAATGAAGGTACAATCCCTACGCGAATACCTTCTTCATGGCGGCAACCGCAGTATCCATCTCTTTCTTCGTGATAACCAGCGGCGGCAGCAGACGGATGACGTCCTTGCCTGCGGTCAGGACGATAACGCCTTCCGCGAGAAGGGCCTTCACGAAATCCGCTCTCTTCTCCGGGTGCGCAAGAACGATTCCGATCATGAGTCCCATGCCGCGAACACCGGTGATCTCAGCGGAGCCGATTCCCATGATTGCTTCCTTCAGATACTCGCCCTTCGCATTGACTTCCGCCAGAAATTCCGGTTTTGTCACCTCAGAGAGCACCACATTCGCCGCAGTGCAGACCATGGGATTTCCGCCGAAGGTGGAGCCGTGGGTTCCCGCTGTCATGACGTCGGCGCACTTCTCGCCCACCATCACGGCGCCTACCGGCAGACCGCCGCCCAGGCCCTTGGCCATGCTGATGATATCCGGCTGAATATCGAAATTCTCATAGGAGAACAGTTTTCCGGTACGGCCGATACCGGTCTGAACCTCATCCACCAGGAACAGGATATCCCGCTCTTTACAGAACTCGTACGCGGCCTTCACATATTCCTTATCCAGCGGACGTACGCCGGACTCGCCCTGGATCAGCTCCATCATGACGGCGCAGGTCTTGTCATCTGCCTTTGCCTTCAGGTCCTCCAGATTGTCCGCCTCCGCATAGTCAAATCCTTCGGTAAAGGGGAAGAAATACTGATGGAAATGCTCCTGTCCTGTGGCCTTCAGCGTGGTGACGGTTCTTCCGTGGAAGGAATTCACCAGGGTGATGATCTTATCCCGGCCCGCACCGTACTTGTCAAAGGAATACTTTCTGGCCACCTTGATCATGCCCTCATTGGCCTCCGCGCCGGAGTTGCCGAAGAAGACGCGGCGCATGCCGGTGGCTTTGACCAGCTTTTCCGCCGCCCAGATCATGGGCTCAGTATAATACAGGTTGCTGACGTGCATCAGCTTGTGGGCCTGTGCGGCAACCGCGTCCGCCAGTGCCGGATAATTATGTCCGAGGCAGTTTACGCCGATGCCGGAGGTCAGGTCAACATAGGTTTTCCCCTCTACGTCCCAGAGTGTCGCGCCCTGTCCCTTCTCGAAGGCGACGGGAAAACGCCCGTAGGTCTGCATGAGATACTGTGATTCCGCCTGTTTCAGTTCTTCAAAGCTCATAGCTGTAATCCTTTCCCTGTTTCAGGAGTCATTTCATCAGGAGAACATGGTTCCGACGCCTTCATTGCTCAGAAGCTCGATGAGGATCGAGTGGGGCACTCTTCCGTCCTGGATGTTGGCCCGCTCCACGCCATGGGTAACCGCTTCCACGCAGCACTCCACCTTCGGGATCATGCCGCCGGAGATAATTCCGCTCTGCACCAGTTCCGGCACTTCGTAGACCTTCAGTCTGGGGATCAGGGTGGAGTCATCCTTCGGATCCCGCATGAGTCCTCTTACATCCGTGAGGAGAATCAGCTTCTTCGCCTTCAGGGCGATGGCCAGCTTCTCCGCGGCGATATCCGCATTGATATTATAATTGGTGTCCGCATCGATTCCGGCGGCCACGGAGGAAACGACGGGAATAAATCCCTGCTCCAGCATATCGGTGATGATCTTCGGGTGAACCTCTGTGATCTCACCCACCAGGCCGTAATCGGTGCCGTCCTCGTCCACCTTGCGGACCGCACGGAACAGGCCGCCGTCCATACCGCCGAGACCCACGCCTCTGCCGCCGGCCTTGTCCAGCAGCGTCACCAGGTTTTTATTGACCTTGCCGCAGAGCACCATCTGGACCACATCCATGGTCTCCTCATCGGTATAGCGGAGTCCGTTGACAAATTCGGATTTCTTGTTGATTTTCTTCAGCAGCGCCGAAATATCCGGACCGCCGCCGTGTACCAGCACCACCTTGATGCCGACCAGGTGAAGGAGGACGATGTCCTTGATGACATCATGCTTCAGCTCCTCGCTGGTCATGGCGTTGCCGCCGTACTTTACCACCACTGTCTCGCCGTAGTATTCCTGGATGTATGGAAGCGCCTCCGCCAGGATCCCGGCCCTGTCTTCCGGATTCAATTTCATCACGTTCTGTAATCTCCGTTAATCTTCACATAATCGTAGGTCAGGTCGCATCCCCAGCAGGTGACGCTCGCATCGCCCTCGTCCATAGTTACATTGATTTCCACGGAATCCTCGGAGAGAATCTTTTTGGCCAGGTCCTCGTCGAAATCCAGGCCCCGTCCGTTCTCACACACGGCAATCGTTCCGGCCTTCGAGGCAAATGCCACATTCACCTTCTCCGGGTCAAAATCCGCACCGGAGTATCCCATGGCGCAGAGAACGCGTCCCCAGTTGGCGTCCGCGCCGAACATGGCGGCTTTGGTCAGGCTGGAGGAGCAGATGGACATGGCCAGGGTCTCGGCCTTATCCTCATCGGATGCGCCGCAGACATTGACGGTCATCAGTCTCGTGCAGCCCTCGCCGTCGCCGGCGATCTTCTTGGCCAGGTCCACGAGAATCTCGTGCAGTGCTTCGGAGAATGCGTCAAAATCCGCCCCCTCGCTGTCAATGCATGCATTGCCGGCGAGACCATTGGCCAGAATCATGCAGCTGTCGTTGGTGGAGGTATCGCCGTCCACCGACACGCGGTTCACCGTCGTGCGGACATTCTCCAGAAGCGCCTTGTGAAGCATCTCCGCGCTCACGGCGCAGTCTGTAGTGATGAAGCACAGCATGGTTCCCATATTGATGTGGATCATGCCGGAGCCCTTGCAGATGCCGCCGATCCGGCAGGTTTTGCCGCCGGCCTCAAATTCCACGGCGCAGCTCTTCGGCTTTGTGTCGGTGGTCATGATGGCCACTGCCGCCTCTTCCGAATTATCATACTTCATCTCGATATCGGCTGCGTGATCCTCGATAGCCTGCACGTTCAGGGTCTGTCCGATGACGCCGGTGGAAGAAACCAGCACGTTCTCCTCGTCAATTCCCAGAGCTCTTGCCGCCGCCTTTGCCTGCCGGCGCGCATTTTCCATTCCGAAGGGTGCGCAGGCATTGGCATTGCCGGAATTGCAGATGATAGCCTGGGCCTGTCCGTTTTTCAGATGCTCCAGATCCAGCAGAATCGGGGATGCCTTCACCTTATTTCTGGTAAATACGCCCGCCGCGCTGCAGAGTACATCCGAACTGATCATGGCAAGATCTGTTTTTCCCTTTTTCTTACGTATACCGGCGTGAATTGCACCGGCCTTGAACCCTTTTGCGGCACAGACGCCGCCGTCTATTATTCTCATAATCCAGTCCTCATTCCTTATACAGTCTTTGCAGTTCCGTTTTCAGATTTCTTTCTGCCGGAAAGCGGCCTCACAGTGCAAGCCCTGTTGTCTCCGGAATTCCCAGCATCAGGTTCATGTTCTGGACCGCTGCGCCGCTGGCTCCCTTCCCCAGGTTGTCGAAGAGGGCCGTCACGGCGACCTGATCCTCATGGCCGCTCACAATAAGCTCCAGGGAATCTCTTCCCTCGTAGGTGTTGGCGGAGATCATGCCCTCCCAGGGGCCCTGGTGAACCTTGATGAGCGGCTCTCCCAGATACCACTCCGAGAGCTTCTTCTGAACCTCCTCCGCGGAGGGATGCCCGTGGAGCTGGGATGTGTGAAGCATCACCGTCACCGCCATGCCCTTATAGTAGTCATCCACCACCGGAATAAATACCGGCGGCACTTCCAGTCCGCAGATTTTCTGCATCTCCGGCAGATGCTTGTGGTGGAGAGTCAGACCGTAAAGTCTGGGCGCATCCAGGCTGTGGATCCGTCCCTTATCTTCGTACTCCGCGATCATCTTCTTGCCGCCGCCGGAATATCCCGTGAGGGAAAATACGGTGAGCGGAAGATCCTTCGGAATGATGCCCATGGCCGCAAGCGGGTATACGGAAGTGATGAAGCCCGTAGCGTGGCAGCCCGGATTGGCTACCCGCTTTGAATTCCGGATTTTCACTCTGTGCTGTGTGGAAAGCTCCGGGATACCGTAGTCCCAGTCCTCGGCGGTACGATGCGCCGTGGAGGCGTCGATCACCCGGACCTCCGGATTGTCAATCATCCCCGCTGCCTCTCTCGCTGCGTCATCCGGCAGGCAGAAGAATACGATATCGGCGGAATTCAGATATTTCTTCCGCTCATCGTCATCGTGGCGCTTCTCCTCCGGGATAACCATCAGCTCCAGGTCTTTTCTTCCAGCAAGCCGTTCCCGTATCTGAAGCCCCGTTGTACCGGACTGTCCGTCGATATATACTTTCGGATTTCCCATCGCTTTTCCCCCTGTACTCAAGATATCACATTATCATATTCCGGTGCAGCCTCAGCTGTGATCCCGGATAAATGCGTCTGTCTTCGCAATCTGCCGTTCCACTTCCTCCGGCGCCGGTCCTCCAGGCACCTTTCTGCCCTTCACGCAGGTGATGAGGTCGATGGCCTCGTAGACATCCTCCCCAAACACCTCCGAATGAGCCCGGAACTCTTCCAGTGTCAGATCGGAGAGGCCTTTCTCCTTCGCCACACACTCCGCCACCAGCTTTCCGGTGATGTGGTAGGCATCGCGGAAGGGAACTCCCTTCTTCGTCAGATAATCGGCGCAGTCCGTGGCATTGATGAAGCCCCGGCTCGCCGCTCTCTTCATATTCTCCGGCAGCACCGTCATGGTGGCAAACATCGGCGTGAGGACCTTCAGACACATCTTCACGTTGTCTATGGCATCGAAGACCGCTTCCTTGTCCTCCTGCATATCCTTGTTGTATGCCAGCGGAAGCCCCTTCAGGAACGTCAGGAGGGTCATGAGAGACCCGTAGACCCGCCCGGTCTTGCCGCGAACCAGTTCGCATACATCCGGGTTCTTCTTCTGGGGCATGATGGAGGACCCGGTGGAAAACGCGTCATCCAGCTCCACAAACTTGAATTCCCAGGAGCACCAGAGAATGACCTCCTCCGAGAATCTGGAGAGGTGCATCATCAGGATAGACAGATCGGAGCAGAGCTCGATACAGTAATCCCTGTCGGAAACCCCGTCCAGGGAGTTGTCGGTTATCCGTGCAAATCCCAGCTGCTCTCTCACATAGTCCCGGTCGATGGGATGGGTCGTGGAAGCCAGCGCGCCGGACCCCAGCGGCATGTCATCCATGAGCTCCAGGGTATTCTCCAGACGGAGCACATCCCGCTTCAGCATCTGGGCATAAGCCATCATGTAATGTCCGAAGGTGACCGGCTGGGCTCTCTGCAGATGGGTATAGCCCGGCATCACCGTGTGAAGGTTCTGCTTTGCACTCTCGGACAGGGCTTCCAGCAGCTTAAGCACCAGGGAACGTATCTCCCCGATCTCCTTCTTTACGTAAAGACGCATGTCCAGGGCGATCTGGTCATTTCTCGAGCGGGATGTATGAAGCCGCTTTCCGGCATCCCCGATCCGTTCCGTCAGGATCTCCTCCACATACATGTGGATGTCCTCGGCGTCGGAATCGAATCCGATCTTTCCGCTCTCCATGTCCGCCAGGATTCCCTGCAGCCCCTCCACGATCTTCTCCGCTTCGGAGGCCGCGATAATCCCCTGTTTCCCCAGCATCTTCGCGTGCGCCATGGAACCGGTGATATCCTCCCGGTAGAGACGGCAGTCAAAAGGAAGGGAGGAATTAAAATCATCTACCAGCCGGTCCGTCTCCTTGCCGAACCGGCCGGCCCACATTTTTGCCATATGTTGTGTACTCCTGTTATTCTACGTCCGGGAAGGACTCGCCGCACTTTGCCTGCAGCTCCTTATTGTTCAGAGACCGCACCTTGATGGGCAGGCCGAACAGGTTGATGAAACCTGCGGAATCTGCCTGGTTGTAGCAGTCATCCTCGTTGAATGTCGCCATGCCCTCGGAGAACAGGCTGTAGGGAGAGGTGACGGAGGCGGGAATGATGTTGCCCTTGTAGAGCTTCAGCTTCACATCGCCGGTCACAGTCTCCTGGGTGGAATCCACGAAGGCGCTCATGGCCTTCCGGAGCGGTGTGTACCACTGGCCGTTGTATACCAGTTCCGCAAACTTCATGGCCATCATGGCCTTGTAGTGCTGGGTCTCACGATCCAGGGTAATCTCCTCCAGCTTCTCATGGGCGGCATAGAGGATGGTTCCGCCCGGTGTCTCATAGACGCCGCGGCTCTTCATGCCCACAAGGCGGTTCTCCACGATATCCAGGATGCCTACGCCGTGCTTTCCGCCGATCTGGTTCAGGCATTCCACAATCTGAAGCGGCTCCATCTCCTGTCCGTTCACGGAAGTAGGAACGCCCTTCTCAAAGTGGAGGCTTACATACTCCGCCTCATCCGGCGCCTGCTCCGGAGAGCAGCCCATCTCCAGGAATCCCGGCTTGTTGAGCGGTGCCTCGTTGGCCGGCTCCTCCAGATCCAGACCCTCATGGCTTAAGTGCCACAGGTTCTTATCCTTGGAATAGTTGGTTTCTTTATTAATCTTCAGCGGAATATTGTGGGCTTCCGCGTAAGCAATCTCCTTCTCGCGGGAATTCAGTTCCCAGAAGCGCCAGGGCGCGATAACGTCCAGCTCCGGTGCAAAGTGCTTGATGGCCAGCTCAAAGCGGACCTGGTCGTTGCCCTTGCCGGTGCAGCCGTGACAGATGGCGTCTGCCCCTTCCTTCTTTGCGACCTCGACGATGCGCTTCGCGATGATGGGACGCGCAAAGGATGTTCCCAGCAGGTACTTCTCATAGGAAGCGCCGGCCTTCATGGTCGGGATGATGTAATCCTCCACGAACTCCTTCTTCAGGTCCAGAATATAAAGCTTGGAAGCACCGGTCTTAATCGCCTTCTCCTCCAGCCCGTCCAGTTCTGCTCCCTGACCTACGTCTGCGGAGCATGCAATAACCTCGCATCCATAGTTTTCCTTCAGCCACGGAATCAGGACTGAGGTGTCCAGACCGCCGGAATATGCCAGAACGATTTTGTTGTATTTCTTTGCCATGATGAGCTTCCTCCTAATTCTGAATCAGTACTTCTGTACCCGAATGTTTCTCCGATTATATCGCGGACCTCACAGAAATGCAACCATATTTTGAATTTTTATGCGCATTGTTCAGTATTTTATGCATTTCTATGCATATTCTGTCATTGTTCTCCTGATCTTTGCCAGCATAACTTCCCTGTCCTTCGGGATTCTCCCCAGAAGACGCACGATATTGGAATAATGTACGCCGAAGTATATGCAGTCCGGAAGACGGATGGCGGAAAGCAGAGCCTCTTCCTCCTCCAGGTACTGAAGGGGCGTGCACTCCCTGAACTCTCCTTTTTCCCGCATGACATACAGCGGGGCATCCGGCGCCAGATGGGGAATCTCCTTAAATACCAGGAACGGTTCTGTCCGGCTGATCATCTCCGCCGTGGCTGCCCCGTTCTCCATCCGGAGGTCTGCCCCCGCGGAGCCGAGAATCACATTCAGGCTGAAGTCCATTCCGGCCTCCTTCAGCCGCAGAAGCTGTTCCTCCGCCTCCCGGGCGGTATAGCCTTTTCCGAGCGTCTCCAGCGCCTTATCCAGCCCGCTCTCCAGCCCGATATTGGGTTCCGTGAAGCCTTCCCGGACAAGCAGCCTGAGTTCCCCGTCTGATTTATGCATAATATTACGAATTGATGCATAACCCGTGATAATCTCCACATCAGGCAGATAGTCCCGTATGATGCCGCCAATCCGCAGAAGCCTGTCCGTTCCCAGAGCGTAAGCGTCTCCATTTTCCAGGAAGATGCGCCTCGCGCCGGGACAGACCCGTCGGAATTCCTCCAGCTGCTCCCGGATCTCTTCTTCCGGAAGAACCCGGAAGGGCTGTCCCCGGTACATGCTGCAGAAGGTGCACTTATTCCAGGTGCAGCCCTCCGTCACCTCCAGAAGCGGCGTTTCGGCCTCAAAGGGCGGCCGGTATATCAGACGGCGTCTCATCTCTTCTTCTCTCCCTTCGAAGGTCTCATCTTCCGCGCAAGAAGAACGGAGACCGCAAGCAGCACCGCCACCGAGATGAGAAATGTCACCGCGATATAAAGGGCGATATCCGAGAAGAATTCCTCGGGCATGATATCGATCATTCTGCTCTTCCGCACATCAAACATCCAGTTGCCCTGGCTGAAGAAAATCTCGTGAAATACCACGAAATACTTTGAAAAGTCCGTGGCAATGAGCGCCCCCAGCGCCAGTACACCCAGAAGGATCACGCCGCAGGTCCGGGCAAAGCCCCGGGCGACCGTATACACCCAGTCCCCGTGGGTATCCCGGATGATCAGAAACAGCAGCAGAACGCACAGCGCCGCAGCCGCATACCGGAGCCGGATAAACAGGACAAACAGGTTCCGGACGTCCGTCATATGGGAGATTTCGTCCGCGTTGTAGAATTCCTGCACTCTCCCGTCGATGGGGACCTCCACAATCAGGTTCTCCCGATCTCCCCTGAGAAAGGACATGGTTTCCCGCATCACGGTATTCAGTCCGTCCATGTCCATCTCCTCGCCCCTCCAGTATGAGAGGTTGTCCAGAACACGGTATCTTTCAAATTCCTTCTCATAGAGGCCGGGCATCCAGTAGCAGACCGCCTCGAAAGAAGTGACCAGCAGAATAAACAGCAGCGACAGGGAAAAAAGCACAGCCGCCAGCCTGCATCGAAAACTGTTTCTCATAATAGGTTTTACGTCTCCTCCTCCGGCTCCCCGATGACCAGTCCGCTGACCCTGGCCTGAATGGCCAGCTCCGTCCGGTTCTGGAAGCCGGTTTTCTGCAGCATATGAGTCACATGGCTTTTCACCGTCGTCACGTCGATAAACAGCTTCTCCGCGATGGCATTGTTCGTGAGTCCCATGGTCATCTCCCGGAGCACCTCCAGTTCCTTGGGGGTAAACTCCACGCTCCTCGCGTTGCCCAGCCTGAGCACCGGCGCGCTGTCAGGATAGACCGACTCCCCCGCCATGGTCCGATCCATAACGGAAAGAATGGGGTCCTTGCTGGCTTCCTTGTACCAGAAGCTCTCCACGCCGATCTCCCTTGCCCTCCGGATATAGGACACCTCCGGCATGGATGTCACGATAATGATTTTCGTCTTCGGGCTCACCTTCTTGATGCGTCTCGCAGCCTCCAGTCCGTTCGTGCCGTCCGCCATCACCACATCCATCAGCACCAGGTCGATGGGAAACCGTGAGCAGTAGATATGAGCCACAGAAGCGCTCTCCAGGGAATAAACCAGTTTATAATTCTCCGAAGATTTTACAAACATCTCAAAAAGCTGTCTGGCCATGCTCTGGTCATCAGCTATCAGAACGCTGTATGCCATGCCTTTCCTCCTCTTTTCCGAATAACAGGGTGAGACGGAATTCCGGCGCGGATTCCACTCTCATCTCTGCCCCCTGGGCCTCTGTCATGCGCCGCAGATTTCCCAGCCCTCCGGTCTCCCGGATCGGCTTCTCCGGTATCCGGCCGTTGTTGGTAAATATAACCGCCGTCCTCTTCTCATCGTTCTTCACATGTATCCGGATTTCATCTCCTCCGGCATGACGCAGGGTATTGGTGATACACTCATTGATGGCCGCCGCGACAATCCTCTTCTGCCAGGAGATCTCCGGAAGAACGCCTCTGACCCAGACGCCGACGCCCACGTCCTCCGCAGCCTGCATCACCGTGTGGTACATGTCAGTCCCCTCAGCCCGGTCGTCTCTTCTGAGAAGGGTCATAATCTGCCGCCACATACCGGTCAGCTCTTCCCGGTCTGTTTCCTCCCCTTCCTGTACATACCGGCGGGTCGTCAGAAGCAGATTTCCCAGATTGTCATGGATTCTGACCTTTGCGCTCAGAATCTCTCTCTGGATCGTGGCATCCGTGACATCGGCGCTGAATTCCCGGAGCCGGGCGTTGATCTGTTCCACCTTCTCGTTCTCTGCGGCCAGTTTCCGGCCCAGCTCATATTCCTCGGTGATATCCGTCGCGATGACCTCTGTCAGCGGAATTCCCTCAAAACTCCGCATATTTCTGGAGAACTGATATACGTCTCCTTCCGGGAACCGCACCATGGGTTTCTTCTCCGTGCCCAGGTGCTCCGCCTCCCGTGCCGGTTCCCTGCCGGCGAGCATCCGCCACAGCTCATTTCCGTCATCCACCGGGCTCCCCCACAGCCTTCGGCTCAGATTCTCCATCGAGAGATTGACCAGCTTCGGAAAACCGTTCTCCCAGCTGTAGCAGAGACCCGTGGGAAGGATATCCAGCGCCTTCTTAACCGCGCGGGCGCTGACATGATGCTCCTCCCAGTACTCCACATCAAAGTACATCAGCATCGACAGCAGCAGGGATATACCCAGCATCGCCACAACGCCCAGTACCGGCATTTTTCCCATCCGGAACTCAAACTCATTCAGGTATCCTCTGCCATAGATGTTGGCATACTGGAAAACGGCATAGTTAAAAATCGTATTCAGGACGGCCATCCCCGTATAGAGCGCGGAACGGCGTTCACGGATAGAGATGGTCAGAACGTAAAACTGAAAAAACATGGTGATGACAGCCCAGAGGCCGAGAAGTCCGCAGGACACCTGCCCTGCTTCGCGCATGAGAATCATGACGTACCTCCCTTCTCTCCGAATACCGCCTCCGCATAGACCGTATCGTCCTCCACATACCATAGGGTTTTCCCGCCCGCCTGCGCAACCGCGGAGGACTGCGTCCGCGCGGGGAGCCGCATATTCTCGGAAAAGCCCATCTCCAGAACAAGACTCCTCTGCTCTCCCGTCTCAACCCTCACAGACATGGCGCGCACCGTGCGCAGAACAGCTTCCAGCACAAACTCAAAGAAATCGTAGGAAGCGATGATCTCCCGCGCAGGCCAGAGCCCTGTCCCGTCCTTCTGCACTGCCGCCACAGTCCCCAGGAGCTTCAGATATTCCAGAGACTCCCGGACCGAGAGCCACAGTTCCTCCGAAGAAATCTTCTGCTGTCTGTCCGCGATAAGGGTCAGGTTGGAGCGCCGCTTCACATAGGCGCAGAGAACCATACATTCCCGCAGATTTCTCCGGAAGGTCTCCTCCGGTACCTTCTCATCTTCAAGCAGAATCCGGATCTTCTCCATCTGAGGACTGACCTCTTCGTTCATTCTGTCGTACAGGCGGTTTTCCACCGCGTACTGGGCATTCTGCTCCGAAAGCATGCTCTCGGCGCGGATCAGGCTGCTCTCCTCCGAAAGCTGCTCTCCTGTCTCCCTGAGCGCTTCATGGATGGCGCGGATCGCGGAGATGTCCTCCACCCAGTAGACAGCGCCGCCCCGAATGGGATG
Source organism: Clostridium sp. (assembly GCA_017634415.1). Lineage (GTDB taxonomy): Bacteria > Bacillota > Clostridia > Lachnospirales > Lachnospiraceae > Clostridium_R. Next base: position 6,830 of record JAGBNL010000086.1, on the reverse strand, counting down.
CCCCTGTACACGATGATCCGGGTCAATCATGACAGTCCCCCGATCCGCTAGACGCATCTGCTCCTTTGACAGGTTCAGCGGGTCTGCGGAGAGAAGCACCGGATTTCTGTCCTCATCCGCGATGACGGCCCGGATTCCCGACAGGTCAAAGATGGTATCATAGTCACTGTTGCAGGGAATCAGGCCGATCTGGATACAGCTTTCCCAGAAAGCGATCATCATAAAGCTGAACATTTCCTGAAACTGCACCACGGTCCGCCCGTGAAACATCGGCGCACGTCCGGCATTCATCTGTATGAGGACAGATATAACAAGCTCCAGCAGAAGCGGCAGAAGCGGCACCCACAGAAGCTTTCTCCTGGCCGGCAGACTGCACCTCCTGAACACAATCCAGATGGTCATTCCCACCAGAGAAAAGATCCATGCATAAACCAGCAGAAATCCCGAACCGTAGACGTAATTTTCCGACCAGAATTCCTCCGGTCCCGAAAACCGGAATACCATCTGATGCAGATCGTTGGTCATGACGGTAAATACCAGAAAAAGCGATACGAAAAATAATATTCCCCACCACCCCGTCGGCTTCCAGTCCGGACTTTTTCCGATACAGAGGGCTGCCATAAAAGAAAGGACCGAGGCACCGATCAGCGGTATGTAATAAGCGTACCAGAGATACCTCTGTGCGGTGTGCATGTTATTGAACAGTTCATACTTTCCCATACGGAGCACAAACAGCACCAGAAGGCACAGGGAGAGCCCCAGCAGATTCCGCCGCATCTCCCGCTGCATGATCCTTCGTTCTATGGTAGCTGCCCAGGTGATGACAATCCCCCCATACAGAACAGAGGATGCCAGTGTCAGCGGAAAGCGCTGCAGCTGCATATACTGCAGGAGCACGCCGAATAAGCCGGCCAGGAAAAAACCGGCAATATATCGTTTTGTCTGCCTGGAAAAATGTATCATTCCGGCCTCCTTCGGCGGATATCCGAATATTCCCGCGGTAGGTTCTGATTTCATCATAACAAAATCAGAGCCTGAGGGGTAGATAAATTTATTTTTTCAGCGCATCATTTCCGGGTGGCCAAGGCGCGAAGCGCCTCCGGCCACCGAAAACGAGGGTTGCAAAGCAACCCGAGTCTGAGGTGCTGAACAGTTAAACTTTTAATGTAATTATTCCGCACTCGTACTTGCGGCCCTGCCCGTATATAGTATATAATCTGACCGAAACAACTGCATATTGTCCGTATCATTCATAAGGAGACCACAAGATGAGACATTTGCTCAACCCGCTGGATTTCACGGTGGAGGAGATCGATGAGCTTCTTGGCCTTGCCACCGATATCATGAATAACCAGCCAAAATACGCCCATGTCTGCGACGGCAAAAAGATCGCCACACTCTTCTATGAGCCCAGCACCCGCACAAGACTCAGCTTTGAGTCCGCCATGCTGAATCTCGGAGGAAGCGTCATCGGCTTTTCCTCCGCCAATTCCAGTTCCGCAGCCAAAGGAGAAAGCGTATCCGATACCATCCGCACTGTTTCCTGTTTCGCTGATATCGCGGCCATCCGGCATCCCAAAGAGGGTTCCGCCTTTGTGGCTGCCCAGAAATCCACTATTCCCGTAATCAACGCCGGTGACGGCGGCCATCAGCATCCGACCCAGACCCTCACCGACCTTATGACCATCCGGACTCTCAAAGGCCGTCTGGACAACATGACGGTCGGCCTCTGCGGCGATCTGAAATTCGGACGCACCGTCCACTCCCTGATCAACGCCCTCTCCCGCTATGAGGGCATCCGCTTTGTTCTCATCTCCCCGCCGGAGCTAAAGGTTCCGGATTATATCAAGGAGACGGTTCTGGACCCGAAGCATATTCCCTACCGGGAAGTTGTCAGCCTTGATGACACCATGCCGGACCTGGACATTCTCTACATGACACGTGTACAGCGGGAACGCTTCTTCAATGAAGAGGACTATATCCGCATGAAGGGCTTCTATATTCTGGACAAGAAAAAGATGAAGCTGGCCCGGCCCGATATGTTCGTGCTCCATCCTCTCCCCAGGGTCAATGAGATCACCGTGGACGTGGATGACGACCCGCGGGCAGCCTATTTCCGGCAGGTACAGTTCGGCGTCTACGTCCGTATGGCGCTCATCATGACATTACTGGGGGTGGAAAAACCATGCTGAACATCAGTGGATTAAATGAAGGAATCGTTCTCGACCACATCAAACCCGGGATGAGTCTGGAGATCTATTACATGCTGGGCCTGGACAAGCTGGACTGCCAGGTGGCCATCATCAAGAATGCCCGCAGTAAGGCCATGGGCCGCAAGGACATCATCAAGATCGAGGGCGGTCTGGACCTGGTGGACCTGGACGCGCTGGGCTATATCGACCACAACATCACCGTCAACATCATCCGGGACAATGTAGTCTCCGAGAAAAAGAAGCTGCGCCTCCCGAAGAAGATCCGCGGCGTCATCCGGTGCAAAAACCCGCGCTGCATCACCTCCATCGAGCAGGAGCTGCCTCAGGAATTCTATCTCTCCGATGAGAATACCGGCACCTACCGCTGCATCTACTGCGATGAGAAGGCACCGGCCTACAGACATTAATATGAATTGTAAAACGGGCCCCCGGAATCTCTTCCGGCGGGCCCGTTCTTTACTGTTCACTTATCTCAGTCCTTCTCTTTCAGATACAGTTCTTTTACCACGCGGATCAGCTTCTTGGTAGACTCATTCAGCGGGATCATGGAATTGCAGACCATGCTGATACTGCGCTTGAATCCTCCCCTGGAAAGCGGGAACTCCAGAACATCTCTCCGTTCGATCTCGTCTCTTGCCGCCAGCCTGGAAATAATGGTGATTCCCACGCCGTTTTTTACGGACTGGATGATGGCGCCGGGGTTGCTGATGCTGGCCACCACATTCAGATCCTCATAGCTGATTCCGGCATTTTTCAGCATTTTCAGAGCCTCGCTCCTGGTACCGGAACCGTCCTCCCGGAGAATCATCGGTTCTCTGCAGATCCAGCGAATACTCTTTTCACTGCTCTTCTTCTGATACCTTTCGTCGTTGGGCGTGATAATGACCAGCTCGTCCGAATAAAAGGGCGTATATTCACACAGCTTATGCTCCAGGTTGCTTCCGCAGAACCCGATATCCGCTGTATGATTGATAATCTCATTTGCCACGCCGAAGCTGTCGGTCTCATTGATCTTAATCTGTACTTCCGGATAACGCCGCCGAAACTCACCGAGAATCTCCGGCAGGATATACTGGGTCGGTATCGACGATGAGGCAATCACCACCTGCTGGAACTGGGATTCATAAGTCCCTGTCTTGCAGATAGACTTGATAGCCTCCGCGGATTCCAGCATCTGACGGGCATAGAGATAAATCTTCTTTCCGTCCTCCGTCAGTTCCACGCCTCTGGTGGTCCGGATGAACAGGCGGGTGCCGAGTTCATTTTCCAGATAAGAGATGCTGGCGCTGACTGTGGGCTGCGTAAGGTACAGCTCCTTGGCCGTGCGTGAAAAGCTTTTATTATTTGCGATTTTGACAAATGCCTCAATATGATTCAGATTCAATGGACGTCACTCTTCCTTCTGCCGCCGCAGGATATTCCCGCGGCGGCGGCATTGGTTTTCAGTATCAGCCGATATAACCGGCCTTCTTCAGCTCCTCCTGTACCTTCGCCAGATTTGCATCCGATACCAGCACAATCGGGCCGGTGCATCCCATGCCGCTCTCCGCATAGACGCCGATCTTCCACAGGCACTTTACCGCATCCTCCAGGTCCATGACCTCGATGCCGGGGATGGCTGCGGTAACGATCTCCTTCGGCGGCTCTTTCACATCCTCCGCCGATGCGGCTGCTTTCTGGGAATTCTGAATCTCGTCCAGAAGCTCCTTCAGACCTGCCTTATTGGCAGCGGCAAATTCTTCCTTTGCCACCTCGAAGACTTTTCCGCGGACCAGTTCCGCCGCAAAGCGGATGGCGTTGGCAATAACCGGTGCGCCGGAAGCGCGGGACACGATCATGACCAGCTGCTCATAGCCCTCGCCGATGCCGGGGCCGTAGCCGTAGCCGGAGGCCTCAAAGCTTCCGCCGGTCGCCGCGGAGGAGAGCATCTTGCTCATGACGTTGCCGGTCAGGGAATCCATGACCATAATGTCTGCAGAGCCCTGGAGCACGTCATTGCCGCGCATCACGCATCCGCCGTCCGCACGGGCGGACTCAGCAAAGGTGATGGGATAACCGTTTTCTGCCAGCTTCTTCAGCGCCTTCTCCGTCTGGCGGGCACCGTCGATATTCAGAATGCCCACCGTCGGATTCGGGTTGCCGCAGGCCTTGGCCGTGATAATGCCGTAAACCGCGTTCCGGATCATGCCGCAGGTGCGGTCCGTGCTGGAGGTACCGGTGGTATTTGCCAGGTACATCTCTTTGCCCTTTGCCGGAGTGATGGAGCGGCCGACGGTGGAAACACCGATGGGGAACGGGAAATGCATGGTCACGGCGCCGTCAATCTCGCCGGTCTTCAGCATCTCCTCCATCTTCTTATGGCCTTCTTCATCATCTGCCACTTTCACGGTGGTGACTCCTTCCCGTTCCAGTGTGCCGATATAATACACGTCAATGCCGTCTTTTGCAGCCATCAGGGCCGCTTCCATGGAGTTTTCCTCTCCGTGTTCGCTGCCCATGCCGGTCAGGGCAATCTTCGGACGTTTTCCGAAACTCCCCGTTTCCAGCCCCTCAGCCATTGCGAGGAAGGTCTCGGCAATCATCTTCTCGATACCTTTTGCCACGATGCTTCCCCCTTTCTTATTCTGCCATAAGGGATGCCGCAAAATCCTTCAGTGCCTTTGCGATAAGCCCCTTCACTTCTTCTTCGGAGACGCCTGCAGATTCCTTGGCCGCTCCGGCGGTATTGCCCTGGATAACGAAGGAAACGCCGTCGAACAGGTTGGTCATTCTTCCCAGGAAGAGGCTGCCCTTGCCGATGATCATCGCATTCTTAATTCTGCCTGCAAGGATATCTTCTCTCGCAAAGCCGATGTAGGGAACGCCGGAAGGAATATGGCCCTGGGTCGGTGCAAAACCTGTCAGGCCGTGCTCTGTGGTGAAGTTTGCAATCTCTTTTCTGTCCAGCTCTCCGCGCTTTACGGCGAGAGCTGCAATCATCTTATAGTTTGCCAGCGGAACATCACCTGCACCTGCCGGCTTTGTGATATCCGGGTTCTGCATCTCCGGGCTGAACTTGTCGATATCGGTAATCTTAAGTCCGGCTCTCTCCAGCGGATCCGCAACCAGGCTTCCGATAACGTTCTGCGGTGCAGCGCCGGTGCCTACGGTATGTCTGCCGAGAATATCCAGGTTGATCTCCGGGTTTTTGCCGTCATTCTCACCGAGGACGATGGCAAAGCCGCCCAGGCAGTCTTCCAGTGCCGGAAGACCCTTCTTTACATGATCCTTGCCGTTCATGCCCAACTTCGCGGTGCAGCCGCCGCCGACAACCATGACACACTTGAATGCGCCGGCCTTTACCAGAGCAGCAGCCTCGATCAGGGCGTGGGACGGACCTGCGCAGAAACCGCGGGCATCGGAACCTGTGGCACAGTTAAGGCCTGCAATCTCAGCAGCAGCCTTCGCGAAGTTGCCGCCGCCTCTCTGGTTCATATCACCGCAGGCTTCCTCGGAGCAGTCGATGACATACTGCACATCATCCTTGCTGATGCCTGCATTCCGTACGCCGTACAGGATGGACAGAACGCTGGTGGCCTTGTTCATGATATTCTCATGCATAACCTCTGCGGAGAGGTTCACATCGATATCGTGCGCCCGTTTCACGCAGCCCACAAGCCTGCCTGCATGATACAGTCCCTCTGCATGCTCCTCATTTACAAAGTGCTCAATCTCGGAAAGCCCGATGCCTTCCTGCACCCGGGCCAGGATATCCTCGGAAATGATGGGATCTGCAGCCAGCTTCGGCTTGTTCTCAGCGACAAAGCCCTTCTCCAGGAAATAAACCTCGAATACGTCGCAGGTCTGTGCAAGAATCAGGAACTCTTCCTCCGGCATGATCTCGCCGAATTTTCCGTAGCGCTCCGCACCCTCGCGGACCTTGTCATAATACGGAAATTCCACCTGGGAAAGCTCATCCGGTGTGGCATTGCCGATATAAACCTGGTTCGGCCAGTAGTTTACGGCATCTTCATAAGAACGAAGGTGGGAACCGAGCTCCTTCAGGTATTCGGAATCCGGATTCACGATCCGCTCGGTTGTCTGTGTGGTACCATTATGAATAACCATCTCCGGGGTATGAGCCAGAATATAGCTGGCGCCCTTAATGACACTGTTCATATATAAAATTCCTCCTGATAACGTATCGTATAGTCTTCTCGGCTGAAAAGGATAAAAGGTATTTACAAATATCACTGCCGTCGGGAAAACCTTCGGCAGTGATACTGGTGCGTTTACAGATATTTACAATACTCGTCGCGAATTGCGCTCATCTCGCCGATGATATCGTCGACATCGAGAACCATCTCCATCATGCCGATCTGATCGTCGTAAACGGCGGCATCGAACTCGTCCTTCATTTCCAGTTCGCAGCAATGATATACCGTGAGTCCAAGCTGGACCCCAGTCAACGGACCTGCGAAAGTCGGGTCACCCGCTGTAACGGTCTCAGCTGCCTCATCGGCATTATTCATAGTCTGACATACTCTTTTCAACCATCACTGCCGCGATGGCGCCGTCCGCTGCGGCGGTAACCACCTGGCGGAGTTTCTTCACACGCACATCGCCTGCCGCATAGAC
>JAGBNL010000085.1 GCA_017634415.1 Clostridium sp. | reverse complement strand
GTGGCGCTTAAACTCCTGAACGGTCTTGTCCAGCCATATGGGATGGGCCAGGTCAAACCGGACGCAGATCTCATCCACCGCATCCAGCACCATGGCGGTCCTGCTGCGGGAATAGTCCGCATCCTCCACCACCGTGTCCATGAGAAGGCGGTTATCCTTTATCATCTTTCCCCATAAACGGAACATCTCATCGTCCCTTTCTCAGCGATTCCTCCGGCGTTTTTTAATACTCCGCGGCCATAGCCAGCAGAAGCTTTACGGAATGTTCGATCGCCTTCGCCTCAAACGCTGCGTAGTCCATTCCCGCGCTGTCGTCCGCCTTGTCGGAAATGGCCCGGATGATCAGGAAAGGAATCCTGTTGAGATAGGCCGCCTGGGCGATGGCTGCGCCCTCCATCTCCGTGCAGTATCCGCCGAACATCTCTGTCAGCCGGTTCTTCTTCTCCCTGCTGGAGATAAACTGGTCGCCGCTGACCACTCTCCCGCGGAATACGCCAATCTCCGGATTTACCCGCCTGCAGCACTCCTCCGCAAGATGAATCAGCTTCTCATCTGCTTTGAAAGACAGGGTATCCACCCGGGGAATCTGTCCCGGCTTATATCCGAACCCCGTGGCGTCCATATCGTGCTGCAGCGCGTCCGTGGAGAGCACCACATCCCCGATATTGATCTCCGCCTTAAGAGATCCCGCGATACCCGTGTTGATCACGGCGTCCACGCCGAATTTGTCAGCCAGAATCTGTGTGCACATGCCGGCATTCACCTTGCCGATGCCGGAACGCACCACCACGCAGTCCTTTCCGCTGAGTTTTCCCTCAAAAAATTCCATTCCCGCGGTTTCGGTGATGGTCACATCGCGCATCTGTTCCTTGATTTTTGCCACTTCCTCATCCATGGCACCGATAATGCCCAGCATCAGAATCCTCCTTTTCTGCCCGCTCTTTTACCGACGGACAGCCTGTTTTCCCGGTTACCAGTATAGTTGATTTTACACAACTTGACAACCGATTTAAACCCCCTCTATAATGAAGCCGCGACACCTTCCCTCTTTCTGAGAGCGAGGGCAGTAATGTACCCGGATTATCACGGGAGGACAGAATCCATGAAAAAAATAATACTTACCGGCGGAGGCACCGCCGGCCATGTAACGCCGAACCTGGCGCTTGTTCCGTCTCTTCGCGAGGCGGATTTCGATATCCATTACATCGGTTCCCTGAACGGAATCGAAAAAAAACTCATCACCGATGCGGGCATTCCCTATGACGGAATCTCCTCGGGAAAGCTCCGCCGCTACTTTGATCTGAAGAACTTCTCCGATCCCTTCCGGGTTCTGGCCGGCTACGCCCAGGCGCGGAAGATTATAAAGAAATTCAAACCGGACGTGGTCTTCTCGAAGGGCGGATTCGTGGCGGTTCCCGTGGTTCTGGCCGCAAAGCATCTGCATATCCCGGTCATCATCCACGAATCGGACATGACGCCGGGCCTCGCCAACAAGATCTGCATTCCGGCGGCCGATAAGGTCTGCTGCAACTTCCCGGAAACCATGCCCTATCTTCCGGAGGAAAAGGCAGTTCTCTCCGGCAGCCCCATCCGGGCCGAGCTTCTGACGGGAGACAGAAAAACAGGCCTTGAATATGCCCATTTTGACGGTTCCAAGCCTGTCATTCTGGTCATCGGCGGAAGCCTGGGCTCCGTCACCGTAAACAATGCGGTTCGCGCCGTGCTCCCGCAGATCCTGGAGCGCTTTGATGTAATCCACATCTGCGGCAAGGGGAATCTCGATGAATCCCTTATCGGAACGCCCGGCTACAGGGAATATGAATATGTGGACAAGCCGCTGCGTCATCTCTTTGCCTGCGCGGATCTCATGATCTCCCGGGCCGGCGCCAACTCCATCTGCGAGATCCTGGCGCTCCGGAAGCCCAACATCCTGATCCCGCTCTCGGCGGCCGCAAGCCGGGGCGACCAGATCCTGAACGCCAGATCCTTCGCCAAACAGGGTTTCTCCGCACTTCTGGAGGAAGAGGTTCTCACCTCCGAGACCCTGATGCACGCCATCAATGACACCTGGGAAAACCGGGAGAATTACATCGCGAAGATGTCGGAGAGCCATCTGAACAACGCGGTGGACACCATCATGGGACTGATCAAAGAGTGCTCGGGATGGGAAGAAACTTAAGATGCCGTAAAAATCCCCCGGACAGGCTGTAAAAACCTGCCGGGGGATATTGTCTCATTATTCTGTTCTACATCACGGTGACGGACACCCGAAGTACCATCACTGCATTCCTCCGCGGATCTTTTCGCAGATCTCCGCGTTCTCCTCAGGCGTAACACTTCCCGGTTCCCAGGCCACCATGGCGGGACCGCCCTCATACCGCGGGATGATATGCACATGGAAATGGAATACCGTCTGGCCCGCCGCGGTGCCGTTGTTCTGCACCACATTGTAGCCGGCGCATCCGAGACCCTTCTTCATGGCCGCGCCGATCTTCGCCGCAACCGGAAGAACCTTCGCTGCGGTATCCGCGTCAATCTCATTCAGGTCCTTGAAATGATGCTTCGGAAGGATCAGGGTATGGCCTTTTGACGCCGGTCCCAGGTCCAGGATGGCACGGAAATCATCATCTTCATAAACCGTCGCGGAAGGAATCTCGCCGTTCGCAATTTTACAGAAAATACAGTCTTTATCAATCATGACATTCACGCTCCTCTGTCTGCACATTTATTCGTATACTGTTCGGTACCCGGCTCTCATCAGATCTTCAGCAGATCGCTGTATACCTTCAGTGCTCCGTCTGTCTCATGGGCCAGAACCTTCTTTGCCAGAACCTTGCCCAGCTGTACGCCTTCCTGATCAAAGCTGTTCAGATTCCAGAGGAATCCCTGGAACATCACCTTGTTCTCATAGTGGGCCAGAAGCGCGCCCAGCGCAGCCGGTGTCAGCTTTTCGCCGATGATGATGCTGGAGGGACGTCCGCCCTCAAAGTTCTTGTTCAGATCCTCATCCTCCTTGCCGCAGGCAAATGCCACGATCTGCGCTGCCACGTTGGCGCACAGCTTCTGCTGGCTGGTGCTTCCCTGAATCACAACATCATTCTCCATCTGGCTTGCGGAAAAGCCCACAAACTGCAGCGGAACGATATTTTTTCCCTGGTGGAGCAGCTGATAGAAGGAGTGCTGTCCGTTGGTTCCCGGCTCGCCGAAAATCACCGGTCCGGTGGGATAGTCCACCGGCTCGCCGAAGCGGTTCACGGACTTTCCGTTGGATTCCATATCCAGCTGCTGCAGATGGGCCGGGAATCTGGAAAGCGCCTGGGAATAGGGCAGAATCGCCGTGGTCTGATATCCCAGGATATTGCGCTCATAAACGCCGATCAGGGCATCCAGCATATCGGGATTCTTCAGGATATCCGGCTCCTTTGCCAGCTGATCCTCCGCTGCCGCACCTTCCAGGAACTGCGCAAACACCTCCGGTCCGAAGGCCAGGGACAGAACCGCGCCGCCCACGCCGGATGTGGAAGAATACCGTCCGCCGATATAGTCATCCATAAAGAAGGCCTGCAGATAATCATCGCTCTTCGCGAGCGGAGAAGTCTCCGAGGTCACGGCGATCATATGCTTTGCCGGATCAAGGCCCTGTTTCTTCAGGGCATCCATCACAAAGGACTGATTGGTCAGGGTCTCCAGGGTCGTTCCGGACTTGGAAACCAGAATAAACAGGGAATGAGCGATATCTATGGTCGCCAGCACGCCGGAAGCATCATCCGGGTCTACGTTGCTGATGAACTTCGCCTCCATCTTAAAGCATCCGTTGGTTTTCGCCCAGTTCTCCAGAGCCAGATACATGGCACGGGGACCCAGGTCGCTGCCGCCGATACCGATCTGAACAACCGTCGTGAATTTCTCTCCTGCACCGTTGGCAATCTCTCCGGAATGTACCTTTTCGGCAAACTCGGCGATCTTCTTCTGCTCGTTCAGATAAAACTCTCTCTTGTCGCCGCCGTCGGCGATAACCGCATCACCCAGCTGTCCTCTTGTCAGGTGGTGCAGAACTCTCCGCTTCTCTCCGGTATTCACTACAGCGCCGTTGTACAGGCAGGCGAATTTCTTCGTAAGCTCTGCTTCCTCCGCCAGCTTTTTCAGCGCTTCCAGAATATCTTTATCTACCGGTCTCGCCGCATAATTAAAGGAAAGGCCTTCCGCCATCGGTGCGGAACAGGTTTTCACCCGAAAAGCCCCTTCCTCCCCTGACATGACTTCCTTCAGAACGACCGGCTTCACTTCCTTAAGGTCCTGAAAAGCCTTCAGTGTATCCAGATTCTTCCAATTCAGTGTCTCCATACGATCTCCTCCTGTTCGGTCTGCGGCTATCGGGCGCAGAAACAATCCGCATTTTTACGCGCCCAGTATCATTATGCATGATTCCGGAGGAAATCGCAAGTATGCCTATGCCTCTATCCCGCGGGCCAGAAGACGGAGTCTCAGTTCTCCTCTTGCTCTGTCCAGCCTCCGCAGGTATGCTTTTTCGGTGAGGCCGAGAAGCTTCCCGGCCTCCTCCGCCGGGACATCCGTAAATACCGCAACCTCCAGAACATCCCGCATGTTCTTCTTCAGCCTGAATAGCTCTTTCAGAATGATACACAGATTCCGATTACTTTCTGCGTACTCTTCTACGGAAAGCCCCTTCGGGGGACTCTCGGAGGACCGCAGAAAAAACTCCGGATCCTTTACCGGCTCCTCGCAATTCATTCCGACGGTATGCATTCTTCTTACATACTCCGCCCGGAATATCCTCTGGAGATTCTTCTCCCGCTGGTCACGGCTCATCCGCCGGTAACGATACCAGTTTCTGAAGAAAACAGAAAAGGTCTCCTGCACCAGATCTTCGGCATCCCAGGATGTCATCCCCAGCTGGACGGCCTGTCTCTGCAGGTAAGCTGCCATCTTTCCAAATCGGTGTTCGTTCACAGTCATTTTCATAACAAATATCTCCCAAGAACTAAATATATAATGTTTTCACATTATATCACCATGTTTCGGATTTTACATCGCAATATCCGGCTATACACAAATTCATTGTGAAAATTTGCGTGAAATACTCATTAATTGTGTAAAAATGGGTATTTTACATAAAACCCCACACCCGCCAGCTCCAGACAGGCCCCATCCTCCAGCACGGCCGTTCCGTTTGCTTCCAGCATTCTGCCGTCAACAGATGTGCCGTTCGTTGAATTCAGATCGGTAACCCTGAAGGTATCCCCCGCCATGTCGATTCTCGCATGCATCCTGCTTACAGAATCCTCCCTGATGCAATAATCCGACAGTTCCGGATGCTTCCCGAGAATAAAGGGCGTATAAGTTATCCTGACCGCTTCCATGTTTCTTCTTACCGGCTCCAGAACAAGAATCTCCGGGGAATCCGTCCTGCCAAGCGCCACGGTTCCTTCGGCATAGCTTTTTTCCAGGCGGTATACCCTTCGCTCCTCTTCTCTTCTGGCCGCCTCCGCCGTGCTTTCCGGCTGAATCCTCCAGTTCTCCGGGAAATCACTTCTCTCCATTCTGCCCGGCGCCGGATTCCGCTCCTCCCTGCGGTCTTCCGGGTTCTCTTTTCTTCCCCGGATACGCATGACAATCCAGACTCCGAAACCCGCCGGCGGAATCAGTCCGAACAGGATGAGCCCGCGCACACCGAGAAGGTACCACAGAAGAAATTCTGCCGCCGCACAGGCAGGAAGCCCCCGGAGGATGTCCCCGGCGGTTTTCCCCGCCTTCCGTCTCCTGCACGGAATCTCTCCGTCTTCTCCGGGATCGGTTCTCCCGGCCGGCCCGCTTTCCTCCTCTGTATCCGGATAATACTCCGGAAGGGAATCCTCCTCTTCCTTGATGCTTTTCTCCGCATCCTGCGCTGTATATTCCTCCTGCCGGGTGATGCAGCGCAGAAGATCCGCCATTCCGTAGTTCTCTTTTCTGCTTTCCTCATACAGATGATACGCTGTCATGATCCCGTCGGGGTCCTGGTGGTCCGTCTTCTCCAGCAGGTACTTCAGAAAAGAGGACAGGTCCCGGCAGAAATCTCCCCGGTACCCCGGAACCATGCAGAACAGGACCTCCAGCGTGTCGGGATCCCCGTACACACTGTCCGGTGTCAGCAGAATCCCGTTTTCCTCCAGAAGATAATCCTTCGCGGTACTGACCGTTTTCAGAAGACTGCGTACAATCCTCCGGATATCATTTCCCTTAAGCTTCCTGTTCTGGAGAATCCGGGAGAGCGGCTGTCTGGACGTGATCTCATAGCAGAATTCACAGTCCCTTCCCGTTCTTCTCATCCGGAACTGCAGAAGACCCTCTATCTCGTTCTCCGACAGCATTCTCGACTCAAATCCCGGGTCTGCCGTGAGTTCCTCACCCCTTACAATCATATAATTACGGCCTATTTCCCTCTGATATCCAATCTCCACATAAGCCTCCCGTCATGTGCTCTTTCTGCCCTCGATCTTTGATCGAGGGAGCCCGTCGCGGCTTTGAGCGACTTCAAGGGAATCCTTTAGGATTCCTTCATTTTCCGGCTGTCACTCCGCGATATCCTGAATGGCCCGGAATCTGCGGAGCACGCCTTCCGGATCATAGCGCCTTACAGACATTTCTGTTTTTATGGTATCCGTCACACTGCCTTCCACCCGCAGCAGCCCGTCTCCGGACAGAGAAAGCCCGGCTTTCCCGCACCCAAACACGCTGTGAAGTTTCTTCGTCTGTTCCTCCCCGATGTCCTCCCTGCTTCTTCCCCGCTCCTGTTCCGCCTGCTCCTCAAAAAACACATGCTTTTCCAGGCCCTCCGCCAGGATAAATGCTTCCGCAGTCCTCGCATGCATATCGAAAACTCCCTGAAGCAGCCCTGCCATCACAAACAGGGTGATGGACATCACCAGCGAAGCCTCCACCGTAACACTTCCTTTAAAGGCTCTGACCATTCTGTTCCCTCCGTTTGCCTGTTTTTTCACAGCCGGGGTGTACCTCCGGCATGCCCGAAAAAGAGAAGAATACCAAAGGCAGGCAGCAGAAACGGCAGAAAGGGCACCCGGCATCCCCGGGTTCCGCGGCCGTGAAAAAAACCCCTGACCGCCACCCCTGCGCAGAAGAGACCGCACAGAAAGATCCCGAGGAACAGCAGGGCTATGCTGCCTGCAGGGGACAGATAGAATGCAGCCCCGAGAAAGAACAGCCCGTCTCCCATTCCCACTGCGCCTCCCGAAGCATGTGAAAGAAGAAGGAGAGCTATTCCGGGCGCGAAGCCTGCCAGGAATCCTGACCAGCCGTATATTTTCAGAGAATCTGCAAGAAAGAGAAGCCCAGGAAAACATCCGGCCGGAAAAAGCCACAGCGGGATTTCTCTGCTCTTCAGGTCAGCCCCGGCAGCTGCCGCAAGAAAACATCCAAAAAGAATCATTCTCATCATATGTACCATCAATGTCCGCCTCCGCAGTAGGAACAGGGTCCGAGATACTCCACCCTGCTCAGCGGAACCTCCCTGACATAATAGGACAGGGAAGAGCAGTCCGCTCTGGTGTGATAGGTTTCGCCCGCGGGAAGCACGTAATACTCCGACGCCGGATGCGTTCCGCAGACCCTGCAGGGCCGGTAGCTGCGCCCGGAATCATTGCGGATTCCGGGCAGGGATGCCGCCGGAATATGGTGTATCTCATTGGAGATATAATGACAGGACGGAGATCTGTGATATCTGGTACCGTCCCTTCCGACATAGACCATCTCTTCCTCCTTATTTCCCTCCGAACTGCTCCCGGCCTTCCGATCCGAACCGGTCCAGCCATGCTTCCTGCTCCGGGCGGAGAAAGGAACCGCCGTCAGGGTAAAGACCCGAAAGGGCAGCCGTATTCTGTATGAGGCACGGAAGTCTATATCGTCTCCGTTCTCACGGACGGCGCTCCCGAGAACCGTCACGTCCTGAATCCTGCTGCCGCCTGCCGCCTTTACTTTTGCCAGGAGATACACCTGGGCCCCGGCACTGGTAAGAAGGGCCGTATTCAGGCTTTCCTTTTCTTCCTTCCCCTCTCCGTCCGCCTCTCCCTCTTCCTTCCGCAGCAGAACAGCCGCGCAGGCCGCGTCCCTGGCCGCGGCTTCCACCGTCATCTGGATTCTTCTCTGGGTATCCAGCATATCGATGGGTATGGCAATCAGCACAACCGCAAAGATAAACAGGCTCAGGGCAAGAGAAGCCTCCAGGGTGAGACTCGCGGAAACCGTCTTTCCGGATGTGCGTACAGAACGGAAACAGCTTCTTTCCTGCAGGAGCGGACCACTGTTTGTACTTGGAGAGGTACTTTGGTTTTTTTTATTAAACCCAGTTTTCGCTTTGCCGCTTCCGCCCTGTGCGCACATCCGGACTCCTCCCTTTAATACTCTCTGACCGCCCTTCTTCTGAGCGGTATGACAACACCCTTTCCCGAATACTCCGCCTCCATGCGGAAGATACATTCCCGCATGAGAAAATCCCTGTTTTTTTCCTTCAGATTCTCCTGCATCATATCCATCATCCGGAAACGCACTGTTTTCCTGTCTGTAAGTATCAGAAAAAGCCTCAGCCAGTCCCGGTACAGCATTCCCCGTTCTCCCGCATCCCCGGCACCGTCCAGAACGCCGGTCCCGGATTCCAGAAGTCCTTCCAGAGAAATCCTCCACTCTCCGGGCTCCTTTATGAGGGGAACCCGTCCGCCGGATAAAAGGTGCCGGACATCCGCAATCGCCTCCAGCATGGACCACACTGTGAGAATCATATAGTAAAGGACCGCCGCCAGAGGCGCCAGCACTACGGTCGCTCCGGCAATGGCCGCCGCCGCTGCTTCCGCCTCCGCTTTCTTTGCCTCATCCTGCATAATACTCAGCATATTCAGCGCCGTCCGTACCAGCACCAGACGGTTTGCCACATCTGACAGATTCTCCCTGTCAGCCGTTTTCCCCGAAAGCAGATATTCCGTTTCATACCTGAGCCCGGGACTTTCGGCGTCATCCACCGCCGACGGAAAATACCGTACGCCGTATTCGGAAAAGAGCACTGTCTCCGCAGCTGCGGCCACGGGATTCTCCCCTCTTCCCGGAAACTGCAGGCCGCCCGCAGTACCCGCATCCAGGGACGGGAAGCTCTCCCCCGCCGAGACAGCGCCGGATACCTGCATTCTGGACGGAATACAGAGATCGAAGATGGTTTTTGTTCCCATATCCCCGAGCTTTTCCAGCATCCTCATCTTCTTTTTGTCCCGCTTTGCGCTCACAACGGATGCCCCCCGGTGATACCGGCGCGTGATGCTCAGAACCGTGCGCCATAGGCGGATCTCGTCATCTTCATCGTGCTCGTCGTCCTCGTCGTCATCCCAGGAATCAATGATTTCCTGTACCCTCTCTGCTCTTTCCACGGCGCAGTCCGCCGTTTCCACGTTTTCTTCGGATTCTGTCCCTGCCTGAACAATCTGTCTCCTCCTCTCTCCATCCTTGTCCACATAGGATCGGTATTTGAGAAGCTCCTCCCCCGCCAGTGCATTCTGGGAAGCGTTCATGTTCTCCGCCTCTTCTTCCGCTTCCCGCTCGCTCTCCGAGATCTTCTCCGAAAGCCTGTCCGCCTCCTTTTCGTAGTTTCTGACCAGCTCCGGCATTCTGCGGCATTTCTCCACAACCTTTCCTGTATGGTGGAAGAAACCGCCGCCGTCTCCGTCCTCCAGGGCCTCGTCAGCCAGCCGCATTTCCTCCGCCTGCTCCTCCATATTCTCCTGAATCGCCTCTGCCGCCTTCTCCAGCCGCAGCGCATCCCGGCCGTTTACCTTTAAGCTTCCCAGGACCTTTCCCAGACTCCCCGCCTGATGCAGGAGATTTCCGGCCTGCGCAGCCTCCTCCGCCTCCGGAATACCGGCAAATATGCCCAGTTTCATGTAATCTGCAATTTCCTGCTCCAGAAAGATGCCGTCCCGGTCCGTCAGGAACAGGATCTGCCCCGCCTCCACCCTGCTGCCGGACAGCCGGTAATAGGGTGTCTCCTCCATGTAATCATCGATAAAAGGTTCCAGTGCATCCTCCAGGGCATCCGCCCCGCCGCACCAGTATCCCAGAATACGGTATCTGTCCCAGAGCGGGCGAAAGTAGCAGGCAGCGGCGGAATCCATGGCGGAATCCAGTGCCATCTGCATATAGAACCCGCAGCCCGCCGCCCTTGCTGATTCATACAGTCCGCCGATCAGCGCCATAATGCAGGTCAGCGTAAGACATAAAAACACGGTTATGGAGCCGTCCGTCCTGCCCTTTGCACCGGCTGCGCCCATCGCTGCTCCTTTCCCCGCCCCGGGCGGTATCCCTCAGTTATCGGTTCTTAATAGACCTGCTTGGCGGAGCTGTTGATCTGCTTGAAGATTCCCTCCAGAAGCGCGTTAATATTCTTCTTGAAAACGATCACAAGACCTATCAGCACCACCAGAATCAGCACAAGCTCGATAACACCGACACCATCCTCCTCTCTTAAGAAATCCAGCCACATATTATCCATGCTGCACCTCCTTTCCTCTGTCACACATCCTGCGTCCTATGTCATCTCCCTCCCTGCGTCTTCTATAATCCGAATGCGAGAAATGCAGGAACGGACACCATAACCATGACTATCATCAGCATCAGGAGAAGCGGAATCAGAAGTTTGGTCGATGCCTGCTCTCCCTGACGTCTGGCCAGGTTTTTCCGCTGTTCAAAGGCGTTCTCCATCTCCAGCTCCAGCGCTTCCCGCATCTTTTCCGAACCGTTCCGGATATTCTGGGCGAGAAGCCCGGCCATTTTCCGGTAGGGAAGGCTGCGGCATCCGGCGGCAAAGCTTTCATACGCCTGAAGTTCCGGAACACCTCTCTGCATCATATGATGGGCCTTTGCCATCTCATCGTAGGCCGCATGCCCTCCCCCGGTCTTTTCGTACTCCGTGACAATCCGTTCCCACGCCTTTCTGACCGGGAGTCCCGCTCCCGTATATACCACCAGGCGGGAGATAATCTCCGGATAGTCCCGCATCATCTGCACTTCCCGCTCTTTCTTTTTTTCCTTCTCCCTCTGTCTGTCGAGAAGCGGCATAAGGGCTGCGGCACCGGCGCCGAGCAGCGGAAATATCATCCATTCTCCGGAAGCCTCCCTGTGATACTGAATTGTTTTCCCTCCGTACTGTTCCGGAAGATGCAGATAATCCTCCTCCGCCTGCTCCCGGTTGCTTTCCCTGATATCTTTTTCCAGCCCCTTCCAGAATGCCGTTTTTTCATCCAGGACAGGGGGATAAAGCGTCAGCGGAAACCGGTATTCCCTCATCTGCGTTTCTGTCCGGAGAAACAGCCTGACACCGGTCTTTATTCCTTCCTCCGGCACCAGATCCCCTTCCACGCTCCCGTCGGCCCCGATCAGTGTCTCCTCATCCGGCCGCCACTCCGCAGTGATGCTTTCCGTACCCGTCGCGGAGAAAACAAGGGGACTCCGTATCTCCTCCGGGGAGGTGTTTTCTCCGAGAAGCGCTTCTCCCATCCTGTCGGCAAGTCTGTCCATCTCACCGGCCGCCTCTTTCTCCGTATACTGTCTCGCAGATATCTGAACCGGAATCCGGGCCTCATCTTCCGGAGAGGATACGATCAGCTGTTCCGTTCTTTCTTCCTGTCCCGGTTCCGGCCGTTCAAGCAGATATCCCCCCGGGAGGGATATATCTCCGCGGCTTCCCGCATAGGAGAATATCGCCAGGAGAATTCCCGCAAGCACGGCAAGCACCTGTCTTCTGTCGGGGAGATACCTGCCGATCCCGCTTTTTTTCTTCTCCCCGGGAGTCTCTGTTTTCTTCCGTCCGCCGGAGATTACTGCCCTTTTCCCGGTCTCTCCTGTCCTTTTTCCCATATCTCCTCCCGCGCAAATACGCCGGAACACCCCGCATCAGATCTCGATTCGCAGGAAACGTTCCGCCATGAGCAGCGACGCGATGTACACCGCAAGACAGACCGTCATCACGATCCTTCCTGCCGCCGTGGTATACATACAGTCAAAAAATCCGGGAGATGTCATATCCACGTATATGACAATAAAAAACGGAATCATGTTCATCACCCGCTGCTCAAACTGTTTTTCCGCCGTCATGTTCAGAATCTCCTCCCGCACTTCTATCCGTCCGCCGATCACATGGGTCACATGGGTAATCACCGATACCACCCCGCCCCTGCTTCTCTTGGATACGGCAAATATCTCGGCGAAATCTTCGATCTCCTCTACCCCGCTGCGGGCTGCGAAATTCATCAGCAGGGACTCCACCGTCCGGTTCATCCCCAGCTGCCGTACAATATAGGCAAATTCCTCCGTGATCATGCCGTCTTCCCCGTACATGTCCCGGAGATCCGCAAGACTGGCTCCGAAAGCATTTTCCACGGAATAACCGGACTCCAGGGCGGAGGCAAGAGCAAGAATCCCCTCCTTGAACTGCAGTCTGAGTTTCTCCCTGCGCCGTTCTCCCAGTCTCTTCCTGAGGAGAAAGGGCCAGACAGCCGCGACGGGAAGAAACACAAAAAACACCGGTAAAGACCGGTAAAAAACGTATGCTGTCGCGGCCGCAGCGCAGGCTGCAGACAGAAAATACCGGAAGTATTCCGCGGCAGACAGACGGTAGGTGCGGTAATCGCGCAACGTCATATCCATCACCTCTTCGGTCTGGTCTCTCTCTGTACTTTTGATTCTGTTTTCTTCTGTGAATTCCGGGCGATAACCCTGTGAATTCCCTGAACTGCCGGCACCTGAGGCTTAGATGCAGAACCCATCCCGGAACCCTCCCGGCAGTGTGCAATCATTATGCTTCATCATGAGGGAAATGTCAATTATCTATTTCAGATTTGTATAATTTGACAAAAAGAAGGCCGCCGGGCGAAGGAATCACCCGGCGGATCGTAAGAATTTTTGTGAAATATCACGAAATTTGTTGAAGTTCAGCACCCCGGAAGTCCGACGGAAAAAGCGGGGAACCCCGTTCACCGTTTTTTTTCGCCGGACTTCCGGGGCGGTCAGGGCGAAAGCACCTGACCGCCCACAGGCGCAGAATGCACATCATTCTGCGCCTGTGGGCTGAACAAAAAAAACACCAAATCAGCACCGCCCCGACAGACTTAACGGCAGCTCCAGATGATGCGCTTCCAGCAGCTCCCGGTCCCGAAGCACCTCTTCGGCCGGTCCGTCGCAGACAACGCGTCCCTTCGAGAGAAGTATTACCCGGCTGCAGGTATCGAGAATCATATCCAGGTCATGGGAGGATATCAGCTTCGTCTGGGGCAGTTCCCGTATGATATTGATGACAAGCCGGCGGTTGTACGGATCCAGCGCCGATGTGGGCTCATCCATCAGTATCACCTCCGGCTGCATGGCAAGAATGGTTGCAATGGCCGCCATCCGCTTCTCTCCGCCCGAAAGCTTATGATTATGCCGGTGCTTCAGTTCGGAAAGTCCGAGACGCCCCAGCACTTCATCCACCTGTTCCTCCGCCTCCTTACGGCTCACCATGTAATTCAGCGGTCCGAACATCATATCCTCATATACGGTGGGCATAAACATCTGATTGTCAGAATTCTGAAGGACAAACCCTGTCATTTTTCTTATCTGCGCCAGATTCTCCTTCCTGACCTCCATCCCTCCCGCAAGAACCCTGCCCGTTCCGGAAAGAAGCCCCAGGGCAAGCTTCATGACGGTAGACTTCCCGGCACCGTTTTCACCGATAAGCCCGACGGTCTCTCCCTTCCCAATCCGGAAAGTAACATCCTTCAGAATCTCTTTTCCCGGTTCATAAGAAAAACTCACGTGTTCATATTCCAGCATCTGTTTCACCTCACAAGAAGATTCCCGAGAAGCCTGGCTGCCGGGACAAAACGCAGTATCAGAAACAAGAGAACGCTTATGCACAGCCAGAGCGCGTCCGATATGCGGAAGGGCTGTTCCGGGGCATAATGAAAGTGATGATGGTAGCCCCTGAGAAGCATGCTGGCATAGAGCTCCTGTGCCCGGTCCATGGTCCGCAGAAGAAGCTGTCCCAGAAAAGACCCCCACGCCGAAACATGGATTCCCTTCTGTCCGGGGGCCCGCAGTTCATACGCCTCTGTCATCACGGAAAGCTCCTCTGTCATGACTCCCACATAGCGATAGGTCAGGAGCAGCAGCGTCACCAGCTCCTTCGGAACATGAAGCTTCCTGAGCGCCGCGCAGAGACTGTCAAAGGGGGTTGCAGCCACCAGAAGGAAGGAAGCCATGAGAGAAAACACGCCCTTCAGCATCAGCGTACACATGCTGATCACGCCGCCGGAAACAGATATGCTTCCCAGCTGTACGAGAATCCTGCGGTCAAACAGGGGATTAAAGATTCCCACCGCCAGAACCAGGGGAAGTACAAAGCGCAGCCTGTAAAAGCATACCCGCATGGGAATGCCGCTCAGCTGAAACAGAAAAACAGGCCAGAGAACCATGGGAATGAGCCCGCTCAGATCATATTTGTGAAAGGAGAGGACCACCATGATATAGGCCAGCGTGCTGAGAAGCTTGGCTGCCGCATTTCTTCTGTGAACCGGGGAATTGCCTTCCGCAAGGGCATCCATCTCTCCGAGCCCGGAGAGTGCCTTTTCCATTCTGTTCACGGCTTCCTCCTTTCCGGTAAGTATGTAACCGTACTGAAACAGGGGCGTATGTGAACGCCCCTGTTCCCGGTTATATTTTCAAGACTCGCCCGCGTGTCCTGCGCGCCGCTGAGTTTGTCCTTTTCAGCCGGCACCGTCAGCTCAGTTTCTTCCTGCGGAAGAAACCGCCCGCCACGCAGATAAGTACGGCGGCTCCCGCCACCATAACAGACCCCGCAATACCCGACACCGCGGTCCCCGCAGGGCTGTCGCTTCCGGCAAAGGCATAATCCGGAAGGAATGAAACCGCCTCCTGGATGCTTCCCGCCGTATCCGCCGCCTGGCTGGAGATACCGAAATCATCTTCATCCAGGCCCATATTCCGGGCGTATCCGGCTTCCTCATTGCCGAAAAGAGCCCACTCCAGACCGTCCGGATTGGAGCTTGCCAGAAGGCTTAATCCGCCTCCCGTCACCAGAGCCGTCACAGCCAGTACTGTGAGGGTTGCGCGCAGAGAATATCTTCCTCTGACGGCCTCCCCTTCCGCGTTCACACACTGAAGAAGCTCCGGCCGGGATTCCAGCACAAAGCACAGAACAGCCGAAGTAATCAGTCCTTCCACCAGGCCGACAGCCAGATGAATCGGCTGCATCAGCGCCGCAAAGGCTCCGAAGGGCAGCTCTGCAATACCGGAGAGACTTGTCTCCAGCACAACGGAAAAGGCCCCCAGCTGCAGTGTAATCACGCATCCGAGAATGGATGCGAGGATAATCCGCGTCCGGACAGCTGCTTTCCCTTCGCCGAACATTCTGCTCTGCACGATGGGCCGCCAGATCAGATAATACCCCGCAAAACAGCCGTAAAAAGCCATGTTCCACACATTCGCCCCCAGCGCCATGAGCCCGCCGTCAGCGAAAAACAGACACTGGATAGCCAGAATGACAATCATGGAAAGAAACCCTGCATAGGGTCCCAGCAATGCGGAAAGGAGCATCCCTCCGCACATATGTCCGGAAGACCCTGTGCCTGGGATGGTATAATTGATCATCTGTCCAGCGAAAACCAGGGCGGCTGTCACCGCCATCACAGGAAGCTTCTGCGCTTCGTCATCACTTTTCAGCTTATAGAGAGAAATGCCTGCCGCCGTTCCGGAAGCAGCATACATGGCTGCCGCGACGGAAGGCGCCAGCAAAGCGTCTGCCATATGCATGGACTTTACCTCACCCTTAACAATTTTTCAGTACTTTACCATCATAAAGGGTGTTTGTCTGCCGGGCAAGCCCCCCCGGGGGATTACAGTTTTATGGTAAGGACATTCAGTCCCAGAATATTCTGGTACCGGATGTCCTTTGCCATCCGGTAGACCATGCGGATACCGATATTTTTGCAGGGATCCTCCGGGTTCAGCATATCCTTTCTTGTGGCCGGATCAAAGGGCACGCAGTCATCGCGGATGCGGAGAATCAGGCCCTCCCGGCCGTGAACCATGCGGATATCCACGCTGTTCTCCCCCGGGTCCTCTGTCAGAAATCCGGTCAGATCAAACAGGCTTCCGGCAAGAAGAATGCCCGAAAGCACAAAGGACAGCAAAGTCTATTATACCTCAGAGAATCCCGAATTGAAACAGAGGAAACCCCTGCCGGACCGGCCCTTTTACAGACGGATTCCTGCGGCGGCAAGCTTTTCCCGGTGAACAAGATCCCCGGTTCTTCTGAGACTTCCCTTCACCTTTTCTTTTTCACCGGTCTTTCCGGAAGGGGTCTGCCTCATGTCTTTATCGCCCGCTCTGCCGGCATCCTCCTCAAACCGGTAGAGGGGATTCAGCCGGATACCCCCGTCCTCATAACCCAGAACTTCCGTAATCTCCAGCACC
>JAGBNL010000084.1 GCA_017634415.1 Clostridium sp. | reverse complement strand
TGGTGGCCAGAATGGAATAATCGCCGTAGATGCCGTCCTGTATGGAGCCCACGATGGCCATGGCGCCGATGCAGACCGTGAGGGAGGCCGTGACGAAGGCGCCGATAAACCCGGTATCATCCTTGTTGCCGGTGCGGTTCCGCAGAAAGAGCCCGAAGGCCTCAAACCGCCCCTCAATATCCGCAATCTCTCCCAGAAGTGTTCCCAGCACCATGCTGATGATCATCATCATCGTGCCGTCTGCGGCAAGACGCCCTTCCGGGGTGACGGAGAACATCTTCGAAAGCGTCCCCGACATTCCGATAAACAGGGTACAGACTCCCGCAACCCTGGTCACGGAAGTCTGCCACTCTTCTTTTAAAAATCTGCCGAACACAAGGCCCACCAGGCCGCCGCCGAGAATGGCGGCGACATTGATGATGGTTCCCAATCCAATCATAGTAATATCCGTTCAGAGGACCGCATTACTGCGTCAGCGCAGGGGTCCAGAATTCATTCTCATAGAGATCCGTAAACTTATACATGAGACGAAGGCTTCCCGCATCCGGCATCAGGTATTCGATGACCGGCTCTCCGCTTATGGTAACCGGGTCACCCAGGAGATAGCTGTCCTGATACTCGCCGTCGTAGGTGTAATAATCGCAGATAAACTCCAGCTTATCCCCGTCCTTCAGGGCAAATTCGGGAGCTTCCGGCACCGATTTGAGGCCTTCCTCAGGATCCTTCTCCTCATCGGTCATCGCCGTGTCGAAATCGGTCTGTGTCACAGACTTGGCCACCAGCTCGGTTTCTCCTTCGTTATAATCAAAGACGGCTCCGGAGATGACAAAGGAATTCTTCCCGTTATCCCAGGTAAGCAGCAGCTTCACCCGCTCGCCGTTCAGAAACGCCGGCACATATCCCATGACAGTGGAGGTGCCGTCCTCTTCCAGGATGGTTTCTGTGTGATAGAAGGATACCGGCTGTCCGTTCAGGGTCAGGATGGAACCGTCGGTTTCGCCGATGAGGTCGCCGTTTTCATCAAAGCTGAATGTGGTGTCCAGGCCCAGGTCGATGTAGCCCTCTCCGTCATCGTAGAAGGTATTCAGGTCAAGACGGCTGACTTTGGACCACATATCCTCGGACAGGTGCAGGGTGTGGGTTCCGTCCCCCTTCTCCGACCATACCAGCTGATTCGCATCAAACTGATTCGTGGTGATGTACTGCTGCATGGACTCCGGGGAAATAGCTCTGTCATAGACGCCGCTTCCTCCCATAAACAGGGAGAACAGTTCCTCCATGGAAACCTGCTGGCTGCCGTATCCGCTGCCGGAAAGGCCGCCGTAGGGGGAGGTGGAACCGCCGTAGTACTGCCCGGAAGCCTGTCCTGCGCCCTGGTAGGTTGCAAAGGCCCGGAGGCAGTCGGAGTAATCCTCATCCATGCCGATGGCTTCATAGGTATTCAGCATGGTGGAGAGGTACTTTTTGTTTTTCTGCGGGAAATAGATGGAAAGTCCGTAGGAATTCGGCATATTGGACGAAGTCCTGTTGTACTTTACGGCTCCCAGTATCGCTTCCGCCAGCTCCTTCGCGCTGTCGGTTCCCACCCGCTGGGCAAAGTCTACCAGGTCCACCTGATCAATCTTTGAGGATCTGGCAAATTCTCTCGCGCTGTTTCTTGCGCTGGAAACTGTCTGGAACTCGCTGGATGTAATCATGCTGCTGGCATCCTGGGAGAACTGGGACAGCTTCTTCGGCATGGTATTGGAAAGCTCCGCCAGGTCCACCACAGAAAGGGTGGTCGCCTGTCCGCGGCACTTCTGATTGCATACCGCCACGAAATCATCGGCGATCTTCTTGCCGATCTGCGCCGTGGGCATGGAGGTGTTGCGGGAAAGCTCGGTAAGCCAGTTGCTGTAATACCAGCCCACACCGGGCTCCGTCTCCTCGGAAGCCACCAGATAATCGGCATAATCGGAAAGCATCAGGGCATTCTCCGCCGTGGCCATCAGGCACGCGTCGAAGCCGATAAAATCAAATTTCATGCCCGCGTTCTTCAGCGCGCTGTTGATGGCAGCCAGATTCATGGCGCCGCTGGAGGCATGCTTCTCGTCATATCCGTATCCGGTCACGGAACCGCCGCCGTGATCCCAGAAGATCAGCTCATTGCGGTTTGCCGGGAAATTGGACTGACAGAATTTGATAAACCGGGTCAGGGTCTGGGGATCGGTCATGACGCGGTCGCCGTCATCATCCACCAGCCGTTCCAGTCCCCTGCTGGAGAACCGGTAAACCTGATTCCGCCGTTCGCTGATAAAATTGTTCCTCCAGGACTTGCATCCGCCGGTATAGACAATGATATTCACATTGTCGCTGAGGGTGGCGTTCTGCATCTCCTGCAGGTCGTAGGTGGCCATGCTGCTGCGGGATTCCAGGTCGGTGCCGCACATATAGACCATGATCGTCACGGTATCCTGGTTGTTTCCCTTGATCTTCGTGAATTTGTTCCGGGAACCCGGTGCCACGCTCTCATTGAGGGATCCCGTATTGTCATCCAGCCCGTTCCAGGAAGCGGAGGAGGTTCCGGTCATACCGTAGGCGTCGGAGCCGAAAAGCCCTGTCAGCATATCCATGTCGAACCCGTAGGCGGAGGAATAGCCTGCGCCGGAAGAGCTCTGGGCTGTCTGGCTCTGGGCCGCCGGGGCCGTGTAGGGACTCTGGGTCTGCTGGGGCACCTGCTGCGTGCCGGAGGAACCCGTGCCGTTCAGCATCGACATGCCTCCGCCGCCGCCCAGAAGAAGAATAAGGGCACCGATGATAAGCTTCATCATCCCACCGCCGCCGCTTCTCTGCGGACCGCCTCCTCCGTGAGAAGGATTTCCTCCGGAATAGCTGCCGCTTCCGACCTTACCGGTTCCGAGTCCGTCTCCGCGCTTATGCACATTGACGCTTCCGCTGCCGACATTTTTTCCATGTCCGGCCGGTCTGTTGTTCATAGCCATAGTACTCCATCCCTTTCATTGAAAATATTTTTCCAGAAAACGGGCGACGCCTTCGTTTTCATTATCTCCCGTGACAAAATCGGCGGCGCCTTTTATCCGTTCGGGCGCATTGCCCATGGCGACGCCGATGCCGGCTCTCTTGAGCATCCCCTTGTCGTTGTCATTGTCCCCGAAGGCCATGATGGCCTCCGCCGGGATTCCCAGATGCATTCCCAGATGCTCCAGCGCCATTCCCTTATCGGCACTGCCGTGCACCGCTTCCACATCACGCTCTGCCGTCCGCATGACATGAAGCTTCGTCGTACTCCTGATATGTTCGGCAAGGATATCCCTCGCCTCCCTGTCTTCCGTCACGATCCAGATGTTTTCGATGCCGTTGGGCGGATGTGCGCAGAAATCCTCAATATCATCCGAGGGGCGTCTGCTTGCGAGAACGTAGGGAAGAGCTGCCCTTCCCTGAAAAAATGAAACCATCCGCTCATAGGTTTTCCGATCTGAATAACCGTATCCGCCGTCAAAGATTCCGTAAACCAGCCCTCTTGAAAGGGCTGTCCTGAGAAGTGGAAGCGCCGTTTCCGGCCGGATATAAAAGCTTCTGAGAACACGGTTCTCCCGGAGATCGTATGTCACGGCCCCGTTGGAAGTGATGGCATACCGCAGTCCCGGAAGGGTTCTGACCTCGGCAGGAAGGCCGGAAAGAGGTCTCCCCGTCACGGGAACGATCTCGATGCCCCGCCCGGAAAGCTCCGTAAGCACCGCCCGGGTGCGTTCCGTCAGCTCCTTTGCGGAAGTCAGCAGTGTACCGTCCAGATCCAGGCCGATTACGCGGACCGGTTTTCGTTCAGTCTCCATGCTTTGCATCCTGTATCTTTTCCGTCGTCACGCGGTCCACCTCTTCACGGAGCTTCATCAGCACCGGAGAAAACCGCATATCATCCTTTCCATAAGTGTACTGCAGATCGTATTCCAGCGGAAGCCAGGTGGCGATATCCGCCTCATTATGGGCGATGAGCGCCTCCAGACGGTCCAGGGCCTTGTAGAGCTTCGCCTCCCCCGTTTCTCTGGCATCCATCTCCGCCAGCATCTCATTGACCTCCTGCCGGAAGGGCTCCGGGAAGGTGTCCGTC
>JAGBNL010000083.1 GCA_017634415.1 Clostridium sp. | reverse complement strand
TGGAAGGCGGAGAAGAATCTGGAGGATATGTGCCGCGACGCCTGGAGATGGCAGTCTCAGAATCCGGACGGCTACGAGGAATAAGACAGAAACATGATACAGGTCCCCGCAGAAGGGGCCTGAACAAGAGGAACAGGTATGTCAGATGAGCTTCGCTATGAAATCAGAAACGGCCGGAAAACCGACCGTTTCATGCACGCCTGGATGATGATCAAGGTGGCGGAACAGGAAACCGTCACCTTTTTCAACCGGCGGAAAAAAGAAGAAGAGCTCCGCGGACTGCTCCGGGAGCTCTGTATTCTCGACTGTGAAGAGACCGATGAGGTCCGGGAGGCCTGGAGGGTCTTTGCGGAAGACTGGATCCGGTCCTGCACCGGCTCCTCCACCTACCGCTCCACCATCTTCGGCATGATAAATGTGAAGGATGATATTCTCGAACAGCGGATATCCCGCGACATTGACCTGGTCACCAGGGAGATTCCTTCCCGTTTTCATCTGGAAGAAGCCTGCGGGTCCTTCCGGAAGGTTCTGGAGGAGGCATTTACCGCTTATTTTCATAAGCCTCCGCATTTTCAGCCGTGATCATCTCATAGGGAAGGCGGATGTATTTGCCGTCGATCAGGTCAAATCCACCCAGATCCTTTCCGCTGCCCAGGGCTTCCGCCAGCCTGAACATGGCGCCGGCCTGCCCTCTCTGATCATTATAGACCGTTGCGGTCAGCTCACCTGCCCTCACTGCGGCAAGGCCCGTGCTTGTCCCGTCGATCCCGACAATCACCGGCCAGCGGCTCTGGGGGATTTTTGCTTCTTTATAGGCGTCGATGGCGCCCAGGGCCATATCATCGTTGTTCGCAAGAATCAGCTCTATGGAATTCCCGTACTGGGAGAGCATCTGGCTCATCTTTGTCTGGGCCTGGGTCCGGTTCCAGTTGGCCAGGGCGTAGCCCAGCTTTTCCAGCTGCACCCCCTCCTCCAGCAGGGTGTTGACGCAGTACTCGCTGCGGACGATGGCGTCCTGATGCCCGGCTTCGCCTTCCAGGATGATATACTGGATGCTGCCGTCCCCGTTCTTATCTGTCTTCGGGTCATGAAGACAGTGCTCCGCCGCCGCCTTTCCCTGCAGAATCCCCGATTCAAAGGCGTCCGCGCCCACATAATAGAGCCGGTCCCACCGGTAGAGATCCTCCTCCACCAGCTCCCGGTTGAAGAAAACAACCGGCACATCATTCTTTCTCGCGATGTCGATGATCTTCGAAGGCGCAGTCCTGTCCACCAGATTTACGCAGATCACATCGCAGCCGTCCCGGATCATGTCCTCCACCTGCTTATTCTGGGTCTGCTGGTTTTTTGCCGCGTTCACCACCGTGATGCTCACCCGGTCCTTCTCCAGGGCAGCATCCTCCTGAAAGCAGTTCATCAGCTCGGAGATGAATGTATCATACTGGTCATATACCGAGACGCCGATCTTAATCTTCCGGTTCTCCTCCGCCGCTGTCTGTCCGCAGCCTGCCCCCGCGCAGAGAACCAGAAGGACTGCCGCCAGCATCAGCAGCCGCAGCACAGATATCCGATTTCTCATCTTACGCTCCATTCCGCCGCCTTCAGCCGGCGGCACCATTTCCCCGCTTTCCTTCCTGCCCCTTCCCCGGACTACTGCGCCAGGGGGAACAGCAGACGTTCATGCTCCTCATCGTACATATTGCTCCGGTTTATGACGGCAAAGCCCGTCTCATAGTCCCGCATCGGCTCCAGCTTCCGGTTCAGCCGGTTTGCCACCGCCGTGGCCGCCTGATATCCCATGTCATAGTCATAGGGGACAATCATGCCGCGGATGAGGCCGTTGTCAAGATAATACACGCTCTTTTCGGAGCAGCCCACGCCGAACAGCGCCGGCACCGGGGATTTCTTCTCTTCCTGTTCCGCCAGGATATGGTCTACGGCGATTTCCAGGTCCGTATTGTCCAGGGCTGCCAGAATCTCCGCCGGCTCATTCTCCTGCCGGTAATCCAGCCTTTCCCGCATGTTCTGCACGTATTCGGAGATCCACAGCACCTCGGCGCCGGCTTCCGTCAGGACCTGCTGAAGGCCCTCCAGACGCTTTTTCTGGGAAAACTGTCCCTGGTTTCCGGCGAGAATTCCCACCGTCTTTCCTCTCAGATCCCCGCCGTATTCCCCGCGGATGGCCTCGCCCAGAGACCGTCCCAGCGCTTCGTTGTCCGCCTGAATCCAGGAGAAGCGCCCGTCCGCATCGGCCTCCGCCTCCACGTCCGTCTGCACCAGCACCAGCACGGATTTCTGACTCAGCTCCGACACCATCTCCTTCACATTGCGGCTCTCGCAGAATTCCATGATAAGTCCGGCAGAACCGTCCGCCAGCTCGTTGTCCGCCAGCTTTTTCTCCTCCACCGGGCTCACCAGCCTCCCGGTGTTCACATAGCTCAGGTTCAGGTTCCGCTCCTCCGCAGCCTGCTCCAGCCCCGCCCGGAAGGAAAGCCAGCGCCCGTCATCGCTTGTGTCCACGATGACCGAGACCCGGAAGCGGGGTTCCTCGTCATCCGCGCTGGCGGCAAAGCCGAGACCGATCATCACAAGGATTACCGGAAAAATCATCAGCAGAAGAAGCCACTTCTTAATCATGGTCCGGCACCTCCTCTCCGTTCATCCCGGAGGTGAGAGAGCCCTGCGGCGTATACTTTCCGTTCTCCAGCATCTCCTGGTTTTCCTCTGTATAGGGAACCGCCGGAATCCGGATGGTCACGCAGGTGCCCTCGTCCGGCTCGCTCTCTATTGTAAGACCGTAGTCCGCCCCGAACCGGAGCTTAATCCGGCTGTTGACATTGCGCAGACCCACGCCGGAGCCGTGCCGGCGCACCCGGTTTGTATCCGTAAGAAGAAGGGCGCAGTCCTCCGGCGGAATGCCGAAGCCGTTGTCGGAGACGGAAAGGCAGATCTCCTCTCCCTCTCTCCAGCCGCGGATGAGGATCTCCCCGTCTTCATCCATATCCTTGACGCCGTAGTAGATGGCATTTTCCAGGAGAGGCTGCACGATCAGCTTGACGGTACAGTAATCGTATATTGCCGGGTCCACCTCTTCCTTTACCACAAAGGCATTCTTGAAGCGGACCTTCTGGATATTCATGTAATTCCGGGCATGCCGCAGCTCATCCTCGATGCGGATGATGGTTCTGCCCCGGCTTAAGCTGATGCGGAAAAGACTGGCCAGGTCGCTGATCATGGTGACCGCCTCCTCCTGCTTTCCGCCCTCCACCATCCAGGTGATGGAATCCAGCGTATTGTAGAGGAAATGGGGATTAATCTGGGACTGCAGCGCGTCCAGCTCGCTCTTGCGCTTCTCCTCCTGCTCCACCACGATATCCTGCATGAGCTTTGTATTCTGGGCAACATAGGATTCCAGGGTTTTGCCGAGATGCTCCACCTCGGTGGTGGCATTCTCTGAAATATCCGGCATGGCCCGCTCTCCCGCCTCCATCCGGCGGATACTGTCATTCAGGCGCACCAACGGCTCCGAGATACCGGAGGATACCAGCTGGTTTACCACGAACAGGGCGGCGATGGCCCCAATGATGCCCATAATCACGAGATACCGGGTATTGGCCAGTCCCAGCCGGAAATAACCGGCCGGCAGGACGCTGACCAGCTTCCAGCCCGTGTAACTCACCGTATCCACGACCACGGTGCGGCTTACGCCCTGGAACACCTCGTGGTGAACCCCGTCGTCATAGCCCTCCACGGCGGCGTTATTTTCCAGATATGTGCCGGAGGCCAGCTGCATCTGGCGGGGATGGTAGATGATATCCCCCTCGCTGTCGCAGAGATATACATACTGCTGCCGGTCCCTGTCATTGACCTCCTCCAGCATCCGCTCGATGGTGGAGTAATTCATGTCTACCAGAAGGACGCCCGAGGTGGGCACGCCGTGCCTGGTCAGCTCCACCACACGGCTCAGCGAGATCACCCAGTAATACCGGAAGCTGGGATCATCAAACAGGTTCTGGACGTGGGGCGTGGAAAAATGGAGGTTCTCCATCTGCTCCGCCGCGTTCCGAAACCATTTCTGCCCGGTGATATCCAGGTCCTTCTTTTCCACCGCCACCGGGGCTGCGGAAATCAGCTCGCCCTTATCGGAGTACAGGGCAAAGCTGATGAGGTTGTCCCGGTTCGCCTCATAGAGCAGGTTCATCTCCTCATCCACCGTGTCCGTCTGAAGGTCCTTGTCCTTGATGACGTCATAGTACATGGCGTCGGAGATGCGCCGCATGCTGCTGAGGTAATCCTCCAGATTTACCGCCGTCTGCCCGAGAACCTTCTCCGTGGACTCCGTCATCAGGCGCTGGGTGTAGGAGGCAAACAGCTGATAGAGGGAAACGCCGAGAAGCAGCGTTGTCACCGCTGCCACCAGGGAAAATGATATCAGGATTGTAAACTGTATCGTGCGGGGCACGGCCGGAATCCGGCGCCGCCCCGCGTCTTTCTTCTCTTCCATTCTGTTTCCTCAGGATGCAGCCCGCGCCGGTCAGCTCTCCGTCCGCTGGGACTTGTACCTGGACGGCGACATGCCGAACTGCTTCTTAAATACATAGCTGAAATAATTGGGGTCGGAATATCCGACCTGTCTCGCGATGACGTAGGTCTTCTCATTCTTCCCGATGAGGAGCTCCACCGCCCGCTCCATGCGGTAATCCGTCAGGAAATTGATGAAGGTCTTGCCGGTCTCCCGCTTGAATACCGTGGAGAAGTACGCGGCGCTCACGCCGAGATAGCTGCAGACGCTGTCCACGGAGATATCCTCCCGGGCGTAATTGGCGTGCACATACTCGATGGCCCGGCTTACGAAGGAACGCGTGGTATCCGTCCGCTTGTCCTGCACCATCTTCTGCATCCGGAGGCAGACATCGGTCATCCATTCCGTCACCTCTTCCGGGTCCAGCTGCTGGATCCTCTGGTAAATGTCATCGTTGGTGCGGAAGATGGCTTCCCCGTCCAGCTCATTGTTCCTGGCAAAGCGGTACAGCTCTCCCACCAGCTCCATGACAAAGAAATGATATCCCTGCACCGACACCTGGGCGGCCGCGCTCTTTGCGATATATTCCGCCACCTTCTTCTTCAGGGGCTCCGGCTCATCCATGCGGATCATCTTGAAGATGGCCCGCAGCTCGCTGTCCTCAAAGCCGCCGCTGTCCCGCTCCTGGGGGGCGATCTCGGCGATATTGATGGCCTGTCCCGTCCCGTAGATCACCCGGTAGGATACGGCATTTCTCGCTCCCTGATAGGAGTTCGGCAGATCCGCCACCCTGCGGCAGACCTGGCCGATGCCCACCGTCACCACGGCGCCGAATACGCTCTTTGCCAGACGGCAGAACCGGTCGCAGTCGTCCGTGAACCTGGTCACGTCCCCCTCCGCATTCAGCTGGGCCGCCACCGCCGTGTTTCCCAGATAGGAGAAGAACCGGCATCTCCAGGCCGGGTCCAGCCGCTCCTCCGCCAGCTTCCGGATGGAAACCGCAAGCAGCAGGGGGTTGAACCCTTCCGGCATCACCGTGCTGGAGGTGTGCAGCACCGCCATGCAGTACAGGGGCCCCGTCAGGTCAATCTGATAGTTCTCCATATCCCGGGCGAGCTGCTGCTCCGGGATCTTCCCCTCCATGAGGGCCGAATAAAACTCCTCCCGGAGAAGCGGCAGGCTCTGGGCATAGTACTCCTGCAGCTTCTTCACGTTCTGCTGCTCGTCATGCTCTCTGTCCAGCTGCTCCCGGATGCGGATAAAGCTCTTCCTGAGCTCCGCCGCATTCAGGGGCTTCAGCAGGTACTCCTCCGCCTCCAGGCGTATGGCCTCCCTGGCATACTCGAATTCATCAAACCCCGAAAATATGATGACGCGGATGTTCGGATACTGCTCCTTCAGCCTTCTGGAAAGCTCCAGGCCGTCCATATAAGGCATCTTGATATCCGTCATGACGATATCCGGCGCATCCTCTTCGGCCATCTCCAGGGCCTCCAGGCCGTTGTGGGCGTATCTGGGCACGGTAAGGCCTATCTCCTCCCAGTCGATCCGGTTCATGATTGCCCGAATCACGTCCTCCTCGTCATCCACCAGCATTACAGAATATTTACGCCCCATACCTCTTCTCCACATTCTTCCAGGCAATTCCCAGGCACGCGGTCGCCGCCACAATCTCCAGAAGTCCCGCCAGCGGGCTCACCACCATCAGAAGGGACATCACAAGAGAGGCCGCCGAGAAGAAGAGAATCAGCCGCCCCGCCGCCCGGCAGTACCCCTCCGGATCCTTCGCCGGCGGCTTATCCTTGCTGCGGATAGAACTCAGATCCTTCATGGCCAGCACCCGCCAGGCGTAGTAAAGGCATACCGCAAACAGAATCAGGGAAATGCCGGAACGCTCCAGAAACATGTCAAGTGTCATACTTACTCTCCTCCCCTTTGGGAACACAGAATCCTATGGGCCTATTGTATCATATTTTCACAGAAAACATATAGTCTGTCGGGCAAGGACGTGAAATGCCCCGTATACTCTGGAGGGAACATCCACAGCGTCGGTACTTGGCGAGTGATTTCACGAGCCTTAGTACCGCTACGCGAGGACTAAGCGCGAGCGGTTCCCGGAAGAGCATGCGGGGCATGTAACGGCCTCTTATAGAAGCTTCCGAATTGTATATTCTGTTTTCCCTTTAAATTACTTCTTCGCCACGTACTTTCTGATATCCAGTGAGATAGCGATGAAGATAACGATACCGATGGCGATGTACTGTGCGTTCGCATCTACGCCCAGGTACTGCAGAGCTGCCTTTAACAGCTCGAATACGGCAACACCGATGATGGCTGAAGATACTTTACCACGTCCGCCGGTTACGGATACGCCGCCGATGGTGCAGGCCGCGATGGCCTCCATCTCGTAGGAAAGACCGGTGTTAACGGATGCACCGCCGGCCTTCGCTCCCAGCATGTAGCCTGCCAGACCGTACATAGCAGCAGCCTTCGCGTAAATCATAACCATGGTCGGCTTAACCGG
>JAGBNL010000082.1 GCA_017634415.1 Clostridium sp. | reverse complement strand
GGTTTTATTCCTCGATAGCTCAGTCGGTAGAGCACGCGGCTGTTAACCGCGCTGTCGTAGGTTCGAGTCCTACTCGGGGAGCTGGTTCTTTTTTTTCATTAAAATCGAACTGTGTGTGAATATAAGATTAAGGCCCCATGGTCAAGCGGTTAAGACATCGCCCTTTCACGGCGGTAACACCAGTTCGAATCTGGTTGGGGTCACTATATTATGGCGACATAGCCAAGTGGTAAGGCGTGGGTCTGCAACACCCTGATCACCAGTTCAAATCTGGTTGTCGCCTCTGAGGAGCTTCTGCATGTATATGCAGAAGCTCTTTTGCATTTCCCGGAATCTGTTCATATCTGAATTCAAATGTGTTATACTTCAATCATACGGTGCTTTCAGGAATCCAGACCTGATCTGTTGGAGGCGGAGATGGAAAGACAGGAGCGGAGACGGAAGAGCGATAATAAAGGAATCCGGGTACAGCGGATGAATACTTTCTGCGCCCTTATGGCGGTGCTTCTGGGCAGTGCCCTTCTCGGCCTTTCCGGAAGGATACGGAAACTGAACGGGATGGTGCAGGGCGCGGAAGAGCTTCAAAAGCTTCTGACGGTGCATACCGCGCTGACTGCAGGTCTGGTGATTGTCGCGGTGATCATCGTGTTCGTCAACATTTTCCAGATAGTAATCCCCCTCGGCCGCTTTGCGGGGCAGGTGAAGACGGGGGAAGAGCTGCCGATGACCGGAGCCTATGAGCTGCAGGAGCTGGCGGAAACCTACAATATGATGCTGGAGGAGAACCGGCGGAATCATGAGCTTCTCTCCTACGAGGCGACCCACGATGCTCTGACAGGGCTGTACAACAGGGGCGCCTTTGAGAATGTGCGGAGTCATATCGAGGAGAAAAGGGATAACACGCTGCTTATCCTTGACGTGGACGAGTTCAAGATGGTCAACGATACCTGGGGACATGAGATCGGCGACCGGGTTCTTCAGCGGGTGGGCTTCTGCCTGATGAAGGAATTCCGATCGGAGGATATGGCCTGCCGTATCGGCGGGGATGAGTTTGCGGTGGTTATGCGCCATACAGGGCGCGGCCTGAAACCGGCACTGGAGAGGAAGCTGGAAGGAATACGGGAGAAGCTTTCCGTTCCGGAGGGGGACCTGCCGGCGGTGACCCTGAGCATCGGCGTCGCCTTCGGGGACCGCCTGAACGGGACCGGCAATATCTATAAGGATGCGGACGCAGCTCTCTACGAGGTGAAAAACAGGGGCAGAAACGGAATCGCATTCTGCGAGTAACCCTGTGCGGGCTGTGAAAAGATACAAAACACATTAAAGAAGGACAGGAGGGAAATGCATGCTGACAGTTGAAGCGTTGAAGAATTTCGGAGCAAATACCGAGGAAGGGTTATCCAGATGCATGAATAATGAGGCGTTTTATCTCCGCCTTGTGAAGATGGCGGCGGCGGAAACCGCCGGCTATGAGGCGCTGGGAAAGGCACTGGAGACCCGGGACCTGAAGGCGGGCTTTGAGGCGGCTCACGGACTGAAGGGAATGCTGGCCAACCTGGCGCTCACGCCGCTGACCGTACCGGCGTCGGAGCTGACGGAGATCCTTCGGGCCGGTAAGCCCGGAAGAGAGGAAGAGTGTGCAGCCCTCTATCAGGAGCTGATGAAACAGAGAGAGACGTTTATTGCGCTCTGCAGTGAGTAACGGATTCAGAGAAAGGCAGGAAGACAGGGTATGCCGCAGATAGATGAACAGCTGCTGGATCTTTTAAGGACCGCCAGGGAACAGGGGGCGTCGGACCTGCATATTTCCGTGTTTGCAGTTCCCGTGGTCCGGGTGAATAACCAGCTGGTTTCCCTGGAGAACAAGCCGCAGCTGAGACCTGATGATACGAAGCGTCTGCTCACCAGCGTGATGAATGAGGATCAGCTGCAGGCTCTGAAAAATGACGGCGAGGTGGACCTTTCCTTCGGCGTGCCGGATCTGGGGCGCTTCCGGCTGAACGTGTACAGCCAGCGCGGCTCCTATGCGGGGGCCGTCCGGATTATGAACACCCGGGTGCCGGAACCGGAGGAGCTGGGGCTGCCGGAGAGCGTCATAGAGCTCTATAAGAAGAAAAGCG
Source organism: Clostridium sp. (assembly GCA_017634415.1). Lineage (GTDB taxonomy): Bacteria > Bacillota > Clostridia > Lachnospirales > Lachnospiraceae > Clostridium_R. The sequence continues at coordinate 6,578 of JAGBNL010000082.1, read as the reverse complement.
GCCTGGTCCTGGTGACAGGCCCCACCGGAAGCGGAAAATCAACCACCCTGGCGTCCCTCATCCAGAAGATCAACAACAACCGGCGCTGTCATGTTCTGACGCTGGAGGACCCCATCGAGTATCTCTACAAGCATAATCTGTCGCTGGTGGATCAGAGGGAGATAGGGCTGGATTCAAAAAGCTTCGTGACGGCGCTCCGGGCGGCGCTGCGGGAAGATCCGGATGTTATCCTGGTGGGAGAGATGCGTGACCTGGAGACCATATCCACCGCCATCACCGCCGCCGAGACGGGACACCTGGTGTTCTCCACACTGCATACGAACAGTGCGGCGACCACGATCAACCGAATCATTGACGTATTTCCGGAAGGACAGAAGGATCAGCTGCGGACGCAGCTGGCGCTGGTTCTGGAATCTGTGGTCTCCCAGAGACTTCTTCCCAGGGCGGACGGAAACGGCCGTGTGGCCTGCTTTGAGGTAATGCACAGCACCCCGGCCATCCGGAACCTGATCCGGGAAAACAAGATATTCCAAATTCCCGGCAATATGCAGACCAACCGGAAGGAGGGCATGATCACCATGGATCAGGCGCTCACCGAGGCGGCGGCGAAGGGACTCATCACGAAGGAGACGGCGCTGGAATTCGCGGAAAACAAAGCAGCGACCGAGACAAGGCTCGGCCGCAGCGCGGGAAATGTGGATAAGGTATTCCGCTGGTAGGGAGTGTCCCCGGCCATCCGGAAATCAGGGATGAATCATTTCATATCATTGAAGAACAGAGAGAGTATCGTCATATTCATAGGTGACGGTGCTCTCTGTTTTTTCGCTCAGAACACGGTAAAAGGGGCCCTGCTCCGATGCGGGATAAAGCACCTCCAGCGTAAGAACGAGGTCGAAGTTTTTGCCCGCGGGGAAACGCTCCGTGAGAACACGGTCCCCGGCCGCCGCAAAGTAGGAAGATTGCGGAAGCCCGGAGGCATACAGGGCCTCCAGCTCACTGTCAATCTCCTCCAGGCGGGCCTGGGCCTCATTGTGCGCCTGATAATAGCCGTCATTCTGCTCTCTGTATTTTTCCGCCAGCTTTTCGTCCGCCCGGGCGCTCGCGATGGAGAGGGTGGCGAAGCAGATAAGGCTCATCAGGATAAAAAGGAGCAGAATGAGGGAAATGCCGCCGTTCACGACGGTAATCCGCCTGCGCTTACTCATGGGCCGATCCTCCCTTCTGCCGGTAGTTCTTCACATCCAGCGCATAGACGGAACTGCCGTCATCGGCGGTCCGCACTTCGATATGAAGGGTATCGCCGGTGATGGTATATTCCGGGACACAGACCGTGTTTTCTTCCGTGCCTTCTTCACAGAGAGAGAGCAGGCGGTGAAATTCCTCCTCTTCCCCATCGGAGGCCAGAAAACATTCCGCAGCCGTCCGGGACATCCGGACTGCCTCCGTCAGCGACGCGGCGCGGCGGCTCATGGTGTGGGCACGGAAAAAAAGCTGGAGGCAGACAACCGACGCCAGCGAGAAAAAAGCGATGGATATGATGAGCTCGATAAGAAAGAGGGACGAGCCCGGGCCCCGGCCGCTTTGTCTTGTCATGAATCTGTTCCTTCCGTTACTGTGACCGCGGGGCCGTCGTCAGGACGAAGGTTTCCCGGAGGCCGTCCTCCGGCAGAAGCCGTACGAGGATTACGCCGGGAGAAAGCTCCTCAAAGGAGAGGTCCTGAAGCGGCAGAATAGGAGTGCCCGTGGCAGGCTCAAAATCCTGGTTCCCCTCCGGAACCAGCAGCTCCCTGAGGGTGCCCTTCCGCATATAAAGCCAGGTGACATAGTTCTTCCCGGCGATCTCCTGCCGGAGCGTGAGCGCCGGGGTTCCGTCCAGGTCTGTCACATGTACGGCGTCCTCCGTACGGCACTGGCGGACCTTCTGGGTCAGATAGGCGGAGGGAAGGCGCACACTGTCATTCTGCTGCATGGTCCGGGTGATGCGCCGGTATTCATTGGTGCCGAGGGAGATCAGGAGCGTTGCCGTGATCATGAAGCAGGCAAATACCAGCAGAACGAAGATAAAATCTATGGAATGACGGTCTGTCTGCTGTCTCATAAGCTGCCTCCCGCGTCGCGCCCGGAGAAGCTGTTCCCGGAGTTATCCCGGTCAGTCAGGCTGATGATGATGTAATAGGGCCGGATATTTGACGCCACCGGGCGGTAATCCACATAGAAGAGGCGTTCATCCCAGGTCAGGCCGTAATGCTGCCTGAGATAATCCAGGTCCGGCGGATAGGCGCCCTCCAGCGCGTAACAGCCGGTGATGTCCCGTTCCAGCGCGGCCTCCAGCGCGGTCCGCTGCTCCGCCTCGGAATTTCTGCTCACCTGCGTGAGAAGCACCGAGAAGGCGGCGATCCAGAGTATACAGAGCGCGGCGCTCAGGAACAGGATATAGTCACGATTCTTTATTCTCATATGGCCTCTCCCCGGTTACCCGATATTTGCCATGATGCCCATGAGCGGCAGCATGACAGAGAGAAGAATCAGTCCGACGATCAGGGAGAGAATCACCACCATGGTGGGCTCTATGGCGGCGAGGGCCCGGCTGATGCGCCGATCTGTCTCTGCTTTATAGTGATCCGCGATAAAATCCATGGCCTTGTCCACGCTGCCCGCCTGGGCGAACACGGAGATCATTCCGGAGTAGAAGGGGCTGAAGAGGCCGGCTTTGGCCACGGCCTCGGAGAAGCTGTGCCCTTCCTGCAGCAGGTCCCTGCAGACATGGATTTTTTTCAGCACATTCCGGTTTCCTGTGACCCGGGAAGCCAGCTCCAGGGAATCATAGGCATCCAGGCCTGCGGACTGGGTCATCCTGAGGCCGCCGGCAAATCTGGTGAGGGCCAGAGATTCCGAGAAATCCCGGGTAAGGGGAAATGCGGCCATGAGGTCCCGGAAGTTCTGCTGGCCGCGGTCCGTGCAGTAAAAGTAAAGAAAGAGGACCGCCGCGATGAGCAGAAGGACGACAAAAACCATGTAGTAGCGGACCAGCGTCTCGCTCATGGAGAGGAGCACCTGGGTCACGCCGTTTACCGATGCCCCCAGCTGCCGGAATACCTGGGCAAAGATCGGGAGAACCTTGCTTACCAGAACCATCACCACCGCAAACATCATGACGATCATGACGATGGGGTAGCTCACGGCGCTCCGGATGGATTCCCTGAGGTCATCCTCCTCTTCATAGTAGCGGGCCAGGGCATTGCAGACTTCATCCAGCTTTCCCGTATGTTCGCCTATGGCGAGAAGCTCATTGACATAGTCGGGAAAGACGCCGGTTTCGGTGATGGAAGAAGCCAGGGACCTGCCTTCGCTGACATCCTCCCCAATCCGGGAGAGCAGCGATTCGATATCGCGGTTCTCCGCGTCCCGCGCCATGATTCCCAGGGCGGCGTAAGGCGATATGCCGGCCCCGATAAGCGCCCCCAGCTGTTCAAAAAAATGGAAAATTCTGGCGTTGGAAAGGTGCTTTTTCTTCTTTTCTGCCATGGATATTCTCCTTGCTTGCGTGTCAGAACTAATAATAGTAGACGGTGCGGTAATTGCTTCCGTCCCCGATAAATTCCTTCAGTTTCTTTTCGCCCTGATTGGAGGCCAGCGTGGGATCCATCAGGGACCAGTCCGTTCCGTCAAATTCGATAATGCCGTTCACCCAGCCGATATCCTTGATATAGCAGCTGATCCAGGCGTGGTATGCAGAGCCCGCGTATCCGATCTCCAGCCGGGTGGGAATATTTTGGGTCCGCAGCATGGAAGCCATGAGGGCCGCGTAGTCAAAACAGATGCCCTTGCCGGTTTCCAGGACCTCGTCCACCTCCGGGAGATAGCCGCTCTGCACATTTTCCGCCTCCTCCTGGTCATAGGTGACGTGGGTGATGACGTAATTATAGATAAATGAAACCGCCTCCAGGTCGTTGTTGGCGGCCAGGCACAGATCCTCGGCCAGGCCGATGGCCTCTGTTTTATCCGTGAACCAGACATACTGGTTGGGGTAGAGGAAGGGGCCGAATTCATCTGAGAGCGTCGCATCGAATTCCGTGCCGAAGACTTCGGCATACATGGTAGCCTCGATGTTGGAATATACCCCGAGAAGGTAATGGCCGCTGCCCAGAGAGACAGGAAAGATGGTCCATTCTCCGTTCACGGGCAGATCATAGGTGTAGGTCATGGAATTCTCGGCGGTGAGCTGCAGCTTGACCTTGGGAGAGTCCCCGGTATAACGGGCGCTGAAATACCCGTCACCAAGATGGGAGAGACAGATGGAAACCTCCTCATTTCCGCATATTTCCGAACCGCCCTGCTCCGGAACGAGGATGGTCGGAGTATTGTCCCTCTCGCCCGGGACTGTGGGGTCCGCCGGCGAAACAGGTGCCGACGGAGGCGCCTTTTCCCCGCATCCCGCCGCGGACAGAACCGGGAACAGGAAAAGGGTCAGGCTGAGCAGTATATGAATGAAAAAAGAGATTCGTTTCATCAGAAAAATTATAGAACAAAGGGAAAAATGAATCAAGATTTCCCTTTTTTTCAGAGAGGGGTGTGACCATAGGCTTTACTTCCTGTCTTTATGTATGATAAGATTTCTATAAGCGGCGGGGCTGAACAGGAATCAGCCGGAAAGCTGACTATGCTGCAAAGGAGTGACGGGTATGAAGAACAGAAAGATGATTATCGCCGTTGCGGCGATCCTTCTGGTGGCTGTGGTGGCATTTTTCGCAGTGAACAGCCGACCGAAGGGAGAACAGGCGCTGGATGACAATGCGGTAGCGCGTCTGGAGGAAGATGAGGGCGACATCCATTACATTGATGAGGGCGCCATTGCCCTGGCGGGTGCGGCGGCGAGCACAAATACAGCGGGTGAAGCGCAGGCAACCCTTGCCCTGGTCAACAACCAGAGGGCGGCGGGCGGTCTCGGTGGTCTCGTGTGGAATGAAGCTCTGGCGGCGGCTGCCCAGGTGCGTGCCCAGGAGTGTCAGGAGAAGTTCTCTCACCAGAGACCCAACGGAACAGACTGGTGGACGGTCAACAGTGCCATCATGTACGGTGAGAACCTGGCAAAAAATTACTTTAACGCAGATTCCGTTGTACAGGCATGGATGGACTCTCCGACCCATCGTGAAAACATCATGAACGGAAAGTTCTCCACCGTCGGCGTGGCGGCCTATCAGGCACCGGACGGAGCATGGTACTGGGCACAGGCATTCGGGTACTGATCTGATGCGTACATAACCGGGCAGAGATTCCTGCATGGAAAATGACCGGCAGATGAAATATAATAAACAGACAGAAAAAGTACCGGCGTCGGATACACCAATCCGGCGCCGATTCACTGTGCGATAGAGGCGGAAGGATGAAAGGAGTTATATATGCAGAAATTCGTGTATTATGCACCGACAGAGATTGTCTTCGGCAAAGATGCGGAGCTTAAGACAGCGGACCTGGTGAAAAAGCACGGCGGGAGCCGTGTGCTTGTGATTTACGGCGGGAAGTCTGCCGTAAAGAGCGGCCTCATCGACCGGGTGATGAAGAGTCTGGAGGAAGGCGGCATATCGGCGAAGGCCGTAGGCGGCGTTGTTCCGAATCCCCTGGTATCCACTGCCCGCCGGATGACGGAGGAGGCCCGGGAATTCGGCGCTGATTTCATCCTGGCAGTGGGCGGCGGAAGTGTCATCGACACGGCGAAGGGAGTAGCGCACGCTGCGGGAAAGCCGGGAACCGATGTCTGGGATTTCTGGATCGGGAAGGAGAAGCCCACGTCCTCCCTGCCGGTGGGCGCGGTGCTTACCATCTCCGCGGCCGGCTCCGAGACCAGCAATTCCGCGGTGCTCACCCTGGATGACAAAGCGCCCTTCACCAAGCGGGGACTGAACTGTGACGCCAACCGCTGCAGGTTTGCCATTATGAATCCGGAGCTCACCATGACCCTGCCGAAGTGGCAGCTGGGCGCCGGTGCGGCCGATATCTTCATGCACACCTCCGAGCGGTATTTTGCGAATATTCTCGGAAACCACCTGACGGACGAGTTTGCCGAGGGACTGTTCCGGGATATCATCAAGTACGGTCCGGTGACGGTGGAAAATCCGACGGACTATGAAGCAGCCAGCGAAGTGATGTGGTGCGGAAGCATTTCCCATGTGGGCATCACGGGACTCGGTTCCATGGGCGACGGCCCCCGGGGCGGCGACTGGGCCTGCCATCAGCTGGGAATGGCCATCTCTGCCCTCTATGACTCCACCCATGGCGCAACCCTGACCGCAGTCTGGGGCAGCTGGGCCAGATATGTGTTAAGTGAGAACCCGGCGCGGTTTGCACAGTTTGCGAGAAAGGTATACGGCATTGCCGCCGCAGACGACATGGAAGCCGCTGAGGAAGGCATCAGGAAGACAGAGGCCTTCTTCCGGAGTCTGGGCATGCCCCTCACTGTCACGGAACTCCTGGGTCATGAACCCACCGGGGAAGAAATGGCCGCCATCGCGGAGGAATGCTCCTGGGGAAAGAAGCGCACCATCGGCGGATTCAAGGTTCTTGACTATGACGATATGCTG
>JAGBNL010000081.1 GCA_017634415.1 Clostridium sp. | reverse complement strand
TTATGCCACCGGGCGCCGGAATACGCCGCAGAGATCCCCGCGGAGAGCGGCCCCGGGGAGAGCGGTCCAGGGGCGCCGGAATACGCCGCAGAGATCCCCGCGGAGAGCGGCCCCGGGGAGAGCGGTCTCGGGGCGTCGGCCCATTTACCACTGTCCGCTCCGGAGGAGCAAGAGCCCCGCGGCTCCAGGCGGTTCAAGGGAACACGGCAGGAAGGGGGAAATGTCTATGCGTGACGTCCTGCTGGAGGCGAAGAATCTGACAAAGGAATTCCCTGCCGGGCGGGGCAGGAAGGTGCAGGCGGTCTCCGGGGTTTCCCTGCAGATCCATAAGGGAGAGACCCTGGGCCTGGTGGGAGAGTCCGGGTGCGGAAAGTCCACCCTGGGGAGACTCCTCATCCGCCTTCTTAAGCCGACCTCCGGCGAAATCCTGCTGAAGGGGGAGAATGTCACATCCCTGCCGGAAAAGGCATTTCACCCTTATCGCCGGCAGTTTCAGATGATTTTCCAGGACCCTTACGCCTCCCTGAATCCCAGGATGACCATCCGGGACATCATCGCCGAACCCCTGGTGACCTGGAATATCTGTCCCACGAAGGAAGAAACCACGAAGAAGGTGCTGGAGCTGATGGAGTCGGTGGGCGTGCCGGGAGAGTTCCTGATGCAGTATCCCCACCAGTTTTCCGGCGGACAGAGGCAGCGCATCTCCATCGCCCGGGCTATCGCCATGGACCCGGAGCTCATCGTCTGCGATGAGCCGGTATCGGCCCTGGATGTGTCTGTCCAGAACCAGGTCCTGAACCTCCTGAACAGGCTGAAGAAGGAGCGGGGCCTGACCTATCTCTTTATCAGCCATGACCTGTCAGTGGTGCGCCACATCTCCGACCGGGTCTGCGTCATGTTTCTGGGAAGAATCCTGGAGACGGCGGAGACGGAGGAGCTGTATGCCCGTCCCCTTCATCCCTATACCAGGTTTCTTCTGAACGCGGTTCCTGTTCCGGACCCGCGGCTTCGGGACGCGGACCGGGAGATCCTCACCGGCGAGCCGCCGAGCCCGCTGAATCCCCCTTCCGGGTGCTGTTTTCACACCCGGTGCCCCTATGCGCGGGAGAAGTGCAGAACAGAGATTCCGGTTCTCCGGAATGCGGGCGGCCGGGAGGTGGCCTGTCATTATCCCCTGGGCTGGGACTGAGAAAAACGGTGGCCCCCGTCTTTCGGGGCGGCGGTAACAGAACTTTTACAGACACTGCGCGAAACAGACCAGTATATTGTTGGATGAAGCCCGGAAAGGCGCATCCTGGAAGGATGATTCTCTGTTCCAGGATGCAGGCAAGTTGCAGGCTCAGCTGTGCAAGGTGCAGAAACAGCAAAGAAGCACAGCTGATGCCACAGGGACGGGAGACAGCAGAAACAGGTTCAGCTGTGCAAGGTGCAGAAACAGCAAAGATGCACAGCTGATGCCACAGGGATGGGAGACAGCAGAAACAGGTTCAGCTGTGCAAATTGCATGTGCAGCAAAGATGCACAGCTGTAGAGACGGGGACAGGGTTTCAGTGTCCGCCAGCATATCAAAAAAATGGAAAAACAGGAAAACTGAGGAAATGAGAAAAGGCCGCGGATGAATTCTGCGGCCTTCAGCTCATCTGGCGGGCCTGGCCCGACCGGTATGAGATGTTCATATGAGTAATAATCTCAGTAGTCAGATTTTCTTAAACTGGATGGTGTAGCCAATTCCCGAAAGATACTTGATCAGTGAATGAATGGTCGCACCAGTTCCTTTCTCGATTCTGCTTACTGCCTGCTGGGATAATCCTGACGCAACTGCAACATCCATTTGCGTCAAATTTTCTGCCCTGCGTATCTGAATAAGCTGCTGCTGTAAGGCAATCTGTGTCTGAAACTCTTCATAGGCTTTTCGGGCGTCATTATTCTCTGCAACAAGTTTTTCCAGTTGTTCTTTCTCTTTGTTCAGATCTGCTTCAACAAATGCCATTTTGTTCACCTCCATTACAAGAACCCTTTCTGCTTTTTGCAGATATGCAGGAAATATACCGACTCCTGATTTTGGATTATATACATGATTCGCTCCTGAGATATCTTGATTCTAACTCCTTTATGATACATCAATTTTGATGTGAAATCAACTGCAATTACCAGCGGACAAAGTATCTTGAAAGACTGAAACAATAGCAAGAAAGCCGCGGACGGTAAGTCCGCGGCCTTCTTTTCCGGCGTTTTCCGGCCGGAATGAAAAATTATAAATTTTCTGTTTAGTTGGTGTAGTTATCGAAGTATCCCTGTACCAGAACTACCGGGGTTCCCTTGTCGCCGGAACCGCTGGTCAGGTCGCAGAGGGATCCGATGAGGTCGGTCAGCTGTCTCGGAGTGGTTCCCTGGGATGCCATGTTGCCTACCAGGTTGCCATCCTTTTTGCGGATGCTCTCGGAGATGGCTTCCTTCAGTGCATCGCCGGACAGGTCCTTGAAATCATTGTCCGCCAGGTACTTCAGCTTCAGCTCATTGGGTGTGCCGATGAGTCCGTCGGTGAAGGCCGGGGAGACAACCGGGTCTGCCAGCTCCCAGATTCTGCCCTTGGGATCCTTGAAGGCGCCGTCGCCGTAGACCATGACTTCCACCTTTTTGCCGGTGGCGTCGAAGATGCGCTTCTGGATATCCAGAACCAGGGGCTTGGCCTCTCTGGGGAAGAGCTTGACCTTGTCCTCTGTGGACTTGTTGGAGCCCAGAAGGCCGTAAAGCTCGTTATAGCCGCTGCCGTTCACCGGAGCGGTCAGAATGTCATCCAGTCCGCAGACAACCTTTGCGCCGGCCTCTTTCAGGATTCTCTTGGTGCGCTTTCTTGTATGGATGTCGCAGGTCAGCACGTGATCCGCATAGTCCAGAATAGTCTTTGCCTGGTTTGCGAAGATGATCTCCACCTCCGCGCCGCATTCTTTGATCAGGTTTCCGTAATACTCCACGTAATCCACGCCGGTGAAGGGGTGCTTGTTCACGCCGAAGAGCTCACGGTAGCGCTCAAGGCTCAGTACGTCGCTGTAGGGGTTTACGCCGGCCTCGTCCAGCTGATCGAGGCTTACCAGCTCATTGCCCACCTCATCGGAGGGATAACTCAGCATAAGGACAACCTTCTTTGCGCCCTTTGCAATGCCCCGGAGGCAGATGGCAAAGCGGTTTCTGGAAAGAATCGGGAAAATAACACCGATGGTCTCTCCGCCCAGCTTCTTGCGCACATCTTCTGCGATATCATCTACGGAGGCGTAGTTGCCCTGGGATCTGGCGACGACGGACTCTGTCACGGAGATGACATCTCTGTCGCGAAGGGAGAAGCCCTCCGCCTCAGCTGCTTCCAGCACGCTGTCTGCTACGATGGCGGCCAGGTCGTCGCCCTCGCGGATGATGGGGCAGCGGATGCCCCGGGATACGGTACCGATCTTACGTTCATTGGAACTCATGTTTTTTATCTCCTGATATGTATATCTTTGCTTGTTCCGCACCCGGTGAAATACCATGTTTTAAGACGGGGGCGGAAAAAAGTTTTCAATTATTCGTATTCCACCGTTGCGGGCGGCTTCGGAGTGAAGTCATAGAGTACGCGGTTGATACCGGGAACCTCGGTGATGATTCTCTGTACCAGGTGGTCCATCAGCTCCGGTGCCAGGTGCTCTACTGTTACTTCCATAACGTCTGTGGTGTTGATGGCACGGATGATGCAGGGCCAGTCAAAGGTGCGCTTGCCGTCTTTCACGCCGGTGGACTTGAAGTCCGGAACGACGGTGAAATACTGCCATACCTTGCCTGCCAGACCCCACTTGTCGAATTCCTCGCGGAGGATGGCGTCGGATTCACGGACAGCCTCGAGACGGTCGCGGGTGATGGCACCCGGGCAGCGTACGCCGAGACCCGGACCCGGGAACGGCTGGCGATCCACCATGCCCTCCGGAAGACCGAGAGCCCGTCCGACCTCGCGGACCTCATCCTTGAAGAGAATCTTCACCGGCTCCACCAGCTCGAAGCTCAGGTCCTCGGGAAGACCGCCTGCGTTGTGATGGGCCTTGATACCGGCCTCACTCTCCAGAATATCCGGCCAGATGGTTCCCTGGGCCAGGAATTCCACGCCGTCCAGCTTTCTTGCTTCCTCGGCGAACACCTCGATGAATTCGCCGCCGATGATTTTTCTCTTGGTTTCGGGATCTGTCACGCCTGCCAGCTTGTCCAGGAAGCGGTCTGTTGCGTCGACATAGATCAGATTTGCATCCCACTCATTGCGGAACACCTGAATAACCTGTTCCGGCTCACCCTTGCGGAGAAGACCGTGGTTGACGTGTACACATACCAGCTGTTTGCCGATTGCCTTAATCAGAAGCGCAGCGGTAACGGAGGAATCCACGCCGCCGGAGAGGGCGAGAAGGACCTTTTTGTCACCGACCTGCTCCCGGATAGCGGTTATCTGTTCGTCGATGAACGCATTTGCCAGGGCCGGAGTGGTGATTCGTTCCATGTTGTCAGGACGTCTGTTGTCTGCCATATTACCTCCTTATGTGTGTCCGCGGAAGCGGAAATCCGGTATTCAGTCAGCGTTATCGCTGCGGGCCGGGCCGGTCGGATCATCTCCGCGGGCCTGCACCATGCTGAATAAATACAATAATTATGCATAGCCTGAAAATGAAGCGGTACTATTATAACATAATTCTGCGATGTGAAAAGAAGGAATTTGAATAAGAGACCATGAACAGGAGAGATTAATTTCCGGAATAAAGGAAAAAGTTGACAAATCAACGAGATGATGCTAGAATCTATAAGTTGATTTGTCAACATTTTGTTTTTTTGGATTGTTCTCGCGATAGAGGAGTGTTAAAATATGAGTATACGGATTATCATTGATTCTACCACCGACGTTTCTCCCGAAGCGCAGCAGCAGATGGAGGTTGTGCCGCTTACGGTGTCCTTCGGTGAGGAGGAGTATCTGGACGGCGTCGACCTGACCAGAGAGGATTTCTACCGGAAGCTGGAGGCGGGGCAGATTCTGCCGAAGACCAGCCAGCCTTCTCCGGAGGCATTTGCCAGGGTCTATGACCGGATTCGGCAGGAGGGAAATGAGGGAATCCTCATTACGGTATCCTCGGCTCTCTCCGGGACGTACCAGAGCGCCTGCATCGCCGCGGAGGAATATCCGGAGATCCGGGTCATCGACGGCAAAAATGTGGCCATCGGTACTGGAATTCTCGCGGAGTACGCGCTTCGGAGGACAGAGGAGGGCGCAGAACTCGATGCGCTGGCTGAGGAGCTGGAGAAAAAACGGGAGGAAATCTGCCTCGTGGCCATGCTGGATACCCTGGAGTATCTGAAGCGGGGCGGCAGGATCTCGAAGACAGCGGCACTCGCCGGCGGGATTCTCAATATCAAGCCTGTGATTACCCTGAAGGACGGCGTGATCGTCATTCTGGGCAAGGCCAGAGGGGCGAAGAAGGCCAACAACCTGCTGGTGGAGCAGATTGAACAGAACGGCATCGATTACAGCCTGCCGATTCTGCTGGGATATACCGGCACCTCGGATACCCTTCTGCAGAATTATATCCATGACAGCAGGGCTCTCTGGGAAGGTCATGTGGAGAAGCTGGAGTACGCGCTCATCTGCAGCGTGGTGGGAACCCACGCGGGACCGGGCGCCGTGGCGGTGGCATTTTTCAGAACGAAACAGATTGATTGATTCATGTAAGAAGGAACAGCAGCGAAGGGGGAGACAGCATGATTGATCGGTTCGAGCGTTTTACGTTATCCATATTTACCATTACCCGGTACTGGAACAAGATTGCGACGGAAGAGATGAAGAAGCACGGGCTGAAGGGGGCCTACGCCCTCTACCTGGTGACGCTCGCCGACGCGGAAAAGGAGCTGACAGCGGCCCAGCTGGCGGATCTTACCCAGCGGGACAAGGCGGATATCTCCAGAGCCGTTGCCTCCCTTCAGGAGAGAGGAATCCTGGAACCTTACAGCGGAAGCCGCTACCGTGCGCCCATCCGGCTGACGGAGGCGGGGAAGGCCCTGGCGGATGAGATCCGGGAGAAGGCCGGGGTGGTGCTCCAGGCTGCCGGCGCCGGACTCTCGGAGGAGATGCGCGGGAGCATGTACCGGGCGCTGGATATCATCGCCGGCAACATGAAGGAAATCTGCGAGGGGGATATCTCCCTCTGACAGGGATCCGCGGGGCGGGCAGACCGGCACGCGGCGCGAAAGACGCGCAGGTGTGTCCTGAAAGGGAGGAGAGCTTATGAGACGCAGAGGAATTGCGGTTTTATGTATGGCAGCTGTGCTGCTTCTGGTAAATGGCTGCGGCGCCGGCGCACCGGCGACGGAGGAAAAGGCGGTGCAGACGGCAGCCGCCGGGACAGAAGCGGAAACAGAAAAGACCGCGCAGGAGAGCGGTGCGGCAGAGGAAGAGAAAGAAAAAGAGAAAGAGAAAGAAGAAGGTGCCGGGACGGCGGAGAAGGAAATCTCCCCGGAGAAGAAGGACGGAGGGGAAGCTGCCAAGGAAGATGCCTCTGCGGATGCGGACGGGGAGCTTTCGCCGGAACAGGGTTTCGATTTTGACGCCTGGTACGCAGACCTCTACCGCAGCTGCGATGAAGCTTATAAAAACCAGCGGATGCCGGATGTGGAGTTTCTTCCCTATGTCCCTTATCCGGACATGCCGCCGGAGAAGCCCTATGAGAGCGTGACGGCGGAAAACCTGCAGGGCCGCTGGGTGAACCGATACAAAGAGGGCGGCGTGGAGTTTGAGGAAGTCCTCACGGTAAACGGAGACCTGGCCCGGATTGAGACCTTTCAGGACGGGGTGAAAAAGGGCGTCTGGAACGGCGAAGGGTATTTCTCTATCGAGGACCGGTCCGCACGCCATGTGTGCCCGGCCTTCCGCATCAATGATGATGAGGGGAACCTCTGTACCATCTACATCCGCTGGGTGAAGGAGGGATCCTTCTATGACGGCGGATTCCTGAGGGAATGGAAGCGGGAGGAGACGGAAGATCTCTCAGAGCAGTATCTCTTCGACACTGTGACTATGGAGAACCTGCAGGGGCTCTGGTACACGGATTACGTGGAGAACGACAGCTTCTACCAGGTGATGCTGAAGGTGGACGGGGATAAGAGCTTTATCTTCGAGACAAAGGACGGAGAGCCGACAGACTACTGGAACGGCGAGGGAGAGGCCTCCCTTGTCACGGCGGAATTCCGGTCCTTTATCCACTGGCCGGAGCTGCTGATTAATAAGGAAGACGGAAAGAATCTCTGCGGCATCTACATCAGCCGAGTGGATGAATATGCCTTCTATGATCCGGGACTCCACAACTGGTATATGAGGGTGACGGAGGAAGGGCTCCGGGAGATGGGGCTGTATCCGGAAGACTGGAATGTCACCTGGCTTGAGGACGGAGGGGCAAAGGTGGTGAATACCTATACCGTAACCACCCGGCCCACGGTGCCGATCCTGCCGGACGAAGAGGACACGGTGCGCTATGTCTGGAACGTGACGGTGGAAGGTGAGGACGGCGTAAAGGGTGAATTCAGGACAGAGGTTTATGAGGATTCCATCTATTTCCCGGATGCCGCGAATGTGGTCTGGGAAGAGGATGTGAACATGGACGGGTTCATGGATCTGGTGGTTTTCCGGGGAGCGGTCGGCGCCCGGGGCACCACGTATTATGACTGTTATCTCCGGGAAGGAAAGGGCTTTGTCCGGCTCGACGGCTATCCGGAGATTCCGGATCCATATGCGGATCCCCAGACAGGCCGCATCATCGGAACGGCCCGTGACGCTGCCAATGCCTACGCGGAAGAAATCTACGAGATCCGGGGCCATGCCGTGGAGCTGGTCGAGGACCACTATTATGTCTGGGATGAGTCGGCCGGAGATTACGTCGAAAAACAGCCGTAAACAGGCAGCTCCGGCGGTTAACCGGTGCGCCGCAGGATATGCCGGCGAGTCCTGATTACTGCAGGAACTGCAGAAATGCCTGAATCAGCGGCCAGTTTTCCCGGGAGGGGAGCATGGCAAGGCCGATTTCCCGAAAGAGGGGCGGGTCGAAGGGGCGGCGGTCCAGGCCTGAACCGGCGGCCTGCAGCATCAGCTCCGGCATGATGCCCACGCCGTAGCCGGAGGCGATGAAGGAGAGGACGGAGATATTGTCCCGGAGGGTCATGCGGATCTTCGGGGTGATGCGGTTTTTCCGGAAGAGGGGAATGACCTCGTTGTCATTGACCCGGCGCTGGAGAATGACCGGCTGGGTGGCGATCTCCTCGAAGGTCACGGAATCCCTCGCGGCATAGGGGTGACCCGGCGGAAGGACAGCATAAAGAGGATCCCGGTAAATGGAATGAAAGCAAAGCGAATCGGGAGCGGGAGCGGTGAGAAAACCGCAGTCCACGCTCCCTTCGTGGATCATGCGGGAAATCTCGGAATAGGCGCCGTCATGGATCTCCGGGGAGACATCCGGGTACTTTGCGGTGAAGAGCCGGATGATGCGGGGCATCCAGACACAGTTGATGCTGGTGAAGGTGCCGATTCGGAGGCGCCCGGAGATTCTGGTATTCAGAGAGTTTGCGGTCTGCAGGAGATGACGGTGCCTGCCGACCAGGTCACGGATTGCGGGGAGGAGCTTTTCACCCTCATGGGTAAGCTCCGCCCCGTTTTTTGTGCGCGTAAACAGCGTGAGGGAGAGCTCCCGCTCCAGGGAGGCGACGGCGTGGCTTATCCCTCCCTGGGAGTAGCCCAGCACCTCCGCGGCGGCGCTGAAACTGCCGGTTTCAGCCACTTTAAGAAAAATTTCATAATAATCCGGCGCGGCTTTCATGGGTCTCCTTTCAATAAAAATTGTAATATAAAAATCAGTTCATATTAAATCTTTTAATATATAAGTTTATTATATCCGAAGATATCCCCGAAAACAATGGAATCCGCCGGATTGTTAAGAATTCTACAAATCAGAAAAGTAGTTTAATTAACGTGCTAGTTAAGAAAATGACGTGAAAGTTAAGAAAATAACTTTTCTTGACGCGGCATTTTCTATCGTTTAGCATCGAAGTATCAGATGGTAGAATTCGAGAAAATCGATGGATTCATTTCCCAGGAGGGAGGGATTGCTTTGAGAGAAACCAGCAGTATTCCGTTCCGGGATACTCCGGAACAGGCGGCGGAGCTTAAGGCGTGGCTTGAGGAGAATAAAGGCATGCCCGGCGCTGCCCTGCCGGCGCTGCAGAAGGCGCAGGAAATCTACGGATATCTTCCCGTGGAGGTGCAGACGGTAATCGCGGATGCACTGGAAAAGCCGCTGGCTGAGATCTACGGTATCTCCACGTTCTATTCGATGTTCACCCTGGTGCCCCAGGGACGCCACAAGGTCAGTGTCTGTATGGGGACGGCCTGCTACGTGAAGGGCAGCGGCCGTATCCTGGAGCTTCTGCAGCAGAAGCTGGGCGTGAAGGATGGTCTGACATCGGACGGAAGGTTCAATCTGGAATCCTGCCGGTGCCTCGGGTGCTGCGGCATGGCTCCGGTGATGATGGTGGACGGGGATGTCTATGGGAATCTGACCGGCGATGAGCTGGACGCGATTCTCAGCAAATATGAGTAAGGAGGTGCCGGAATGAAAAAGGTGAAGAAAATCAAAAGCCTGGAGGATCTGAATGCCATCCGGGATACGACGGCACCGGGAATGAATCCCCAGGACGATTCGATCCGCGTGGTGGTGGGTCTTGCCACCTGCGGCGTGGCGGCGGGGGCTCAGAATGTCTTCCGGGCGCTCCGGGAGAAGACTGTGGAAGAGGGACTGGAGAATGTTCAGATTGTACCGACCGGCTGCGTGGGCATCTGCCAGTTTGAGCCGGTGGTGGAGGTATATATGAAGGGAACCAGGACCACCTATGTGCATATGTCGGCGGAGAAGGTGAACCGGGTGGTGCGCCAGCACCTGCGGGGCGGCAATGTGGTTGCAGAATTTACTATCGGTGCCCGCGTGTAAACGTGTAAGGAGGTTACAATGTACAGATCCTATGTATTGGTTTCCGCCGGCACGGGCGCGACGCTGGAGGCAACCAGAAAGATAACGGATGAGTTCATCCTGCAGATCCGCCTGGCGGGCCTGTCGGAGGAAGTACAGGTCATCCACGATGCAAATCTCGGCATCCAGAGCGCAGGTCCGGACGTGGCTATATTCCCGGATTCCACAATCTACGGCCATATTCATCCCGAGGATGTGCCGGAGATTGTCACCGAGCATCTGCTGAAGGGGAACCGGGTCACCCGTCTTCTCTACGATGAGACGGCG
>JAGBNL010000080.1 GCA_017634415.1 Clostridium sp. | reverse complement strand
GGTGCTGAACGTAAGAAAAACTTATGTTGCCATGAAGGGCAACTATAGGTAATATGATAGAAGTATTGGAGATGGGGCTTTGAAGAAGATTAGCGTCCTGATACCGTGTTACAACGAAGAAGAGAATGTGGAACCCATAAGCCAGGCAGTGATCGAGACGATAGAGAGAGACTGCCCGGCTTATGACTATGAGCTGGTTTTTATTGATAATGATTCGAGGGACGGCACGAGAGAGATTCTCCGCCGTCTGTGCACTCAGAATCCGCGGATCCGGGCCATCTTCAACGCCCGGAATTTCGGCCAGTTCAACTCCCCCTATTACGGCATGCTGCAGTGCACCGGGGACTGCGTCATCAGCATGGTGGCGGATTTCCAGGATCCGGTGGACCTGATACCCCAGTATGTCAGGGAATGGGAAAACGGCTATAAGATTGTCATCGGCATCAAGGTCGGGAGCAAAGAAAACCCTGTGATGTATTTTCTCCGGAGCTGCTACTACAAGCTCATCCGGAAGCTGTCGGACGTGGAGCAGATCGAGCATTTTACCGGATCCGGCCTCTATGACAGGGACTTTATCAATGTTCTGAGAAGGCTGGATGATCCGACCCCGTTCCTCAGGGGAATCGTGGCGGAGCTGGGATACAGGAGAAAAGAGATTCCCTATGTCCAGCCGGAGCGGAGAGCGGGGAAAACCCACAATAATTTCTACCGGCTGTATGACGCGGCCATGCTCAGCTTTACCTCCTACACCAAGGTGGGACTGCGCATCGCCACCTTTTTCGGAAGTATCTGTGCGGCGATCAGCATGCTGATTGCCCTGGTGTACCTGATTATGAAGCTGATTCACTGGTATGACTTTTCCGCCGGGACGGCGCCGATGCTGATCGGCATGCTGTTTCTCGGGTCGGTGCAGCTGTTCTTCATCGGCCTGGTGGGAGAGTATATCCTGTCCATCAATTCCAGAGTCATGAAGCGGCCGCTGGTGGTGGAAGAGGAGAGAATCAACTTCGGGGATACGGTGCCGGACAATTCTCACGGAATCGCCGGTAAGTCCGTACAGCTTGCAAAGACAGACACGGCGGGAGAAGAAGCACATGAAGCATAACGTTGATGTCGTCCGGATCCGCGAGAACGAGATCGAGCTGAACGGATGGGCCATCGGAAAGACGCCGGAGGAGAAGATCACCTACCGCGTGGAGGACGGAAAGCACAGACCCATGGATTTCCGTTTTGTCCGGACACGCCGGGACGATGTGAGCCAGATTTATTTCGGAGAGACCGTTCCCCAGGAGCTGGGATTTGATATAAAGTTCCCCTATGAGCGGGGGAAGGATTACTACCTGATTATCAGCGGTGAGAAGCGGACGATCCGTATTAAATATAATGAGGAGCTGGTCCGGAAGAGGAGCAGCGCCAGCCATAAGAGAATGCGGAAGCTTCTGGACCTGGCCAATATGGAGACGGTCAGGGTCTGCCTGGATTACTGGAAGGAAAACGGGTTCCGGGCCCTTCTGCAGAAGTCAAAGCACAAGATTCAGGGCATTGACAGCGATTACGATTATCCGGAGTGGTATTCCCTGACGAGACCCTCCACGGAAGAGCTGGAACGGCAGAGAGCGGAGACATTTGCCAGGTCTCCCATGTTCTCCGTCGTGATTCCGGCCTATAAGACGCCGGTCCGGTATCTCAGGGAGATGCTGGATTCCCTCGCGGACCAGACCTACGGAAACTTCGAGGTCTGTGTGGCGGACGGAAGTCCCGCGGGTGAGAGCGTGGAGTCTGTCCTTGCGGAGTACAGCCGGAAGGATAAGCGGTTCCGCTATGAGGTCCTGGGGGAGAACCGGGGCATCGCCGGCAATACCAACGCGGCCATGGCCATGGCCCGGGGGGAGTATATCATCCTGGCGGATCATGACGACACCGTGACGCCGGACGCCCTTTACGAGTGCGCAAAGCTCCTGAATGAACATCCGGACTGCGAGATGTTCTATTCCGACGAGGACAAGCTGGACATGGACGGCGGGGCGCTGTTTGACCCGCATTTCAAGCCGGATTTCAATCCGGATCTTCTGTGCAGCGTGAATTATATCTGCCATCTGCTCTGTGTTTCCCGTTCCCTGGCGGAGCGGACCGGGGGCTTCCGGCAGGAATTTGACGGTGCCCAGGATTACGACTTTATCTTCCGGTGCGCGGAGGCGGCGAAGGAAGTGCGGCATATCCCGAAGGTGCTCTACCACTGGAGATGCCACAAGAACTCCACGGCCAGCAATCCGGAGAGCAAGATGTACGCCTTTGAGGCGGGGGCGAGAGCCATCATGGCCCACTATGACCGGATGGGCATCCCCTATGAAAAGGTGGAGAAGGGCGTGGACTTCGGCATTTACCACACCACATGGAAGATTGTGGGAAAGCCCCTTGTCTCCATCATCATTCCCAACAAGGATCATGCGGCGGACCTGGACCTGTGCCTCAGGGATATCGAGGAGAAGGCCACCTACCGCAATGTGGAATTCGTCATCGTGGAGAACAATTCCACGGAGCAGGAAACCTGGGATTATTATGAGAAGATTCAGAAGGAATTCTCCAATGTCCGGGTGGTGCGCTGGGAGCGGGAATTCAACTATTCCGCCATCAATAATGTCGGCGTGCAGTACGCGGAAGGGGAATACCTGCTGTTCCTGAACAATGACACCCAGCTCATCGCGGAGAACTTCCTGGAGGAGATGCTGGGACTCTGCCAGCGTGAGGATGTGGGCGCCGTGGGCGCAAGACTCCTCTATGAGGACAATACCATCCAGCACGCGGGCGTCGTGGTGGGCTTCGGCGGTATCGCGGGGCACACCTTTATCGGCCTGCACAGCGCGGAAAACAGCTATTTCCACCGTGCCATGAGCACCCAGGATTACAGCGCGGTGACGGCGGCCTGCATGATGACGAAGAAGTCCCTGTTTGAGAAGGTGGGCGGTTTCACCGAAGAGCTGGCCATCGCCTTCAATGACATCGATTACTGCATGAAGGTCCGCGCGGAGGATAAGCTGGTGGTCTATGCGCCTTACGCGGTGCTGCACCACTATGAATCCAAATCCAGAGGACTGGAGGACACACCGGAGAAGGTGGCGAGGTTTAACCGGGAGATCCGGATTTTCGCCGACCGGTGGCCGGAGATTCTGGAAAAGGGAGACCCCTATTACAATCCGAACCTGACGCTCAGAAAGTCGGATTTCTCCCTCCGGGATCTGAAGAAGGAAAAGATTGGCGAGCCCTACAGGCTTGAGGTATAAGGATGCAGAATTACCAGACGACGGTGGTGATACCCAACTATAACGGGCTGGAGTATCTGAAGGCCTGCCTGGCTTCCCTCAGGGAGCAGACGGCCCGGGATTTCACCACGCTCATCATCGACAACGGCTCTTCGGACGGGAGCGCGGAATGGCTGTCCTCCTATGAGAAGGAGGAAGAGCGGGTCCGGGTGATTCTTCTGCCGGAGAATACCGGTTTTTCCGGTGCGGTGAACCTGGGAATCCGGGAGTCTGACACGCCCTACGTGATTCTTCTGAATAATGACGTGACGGCGGACCCCCGCTACGTGGAAGAGCTGGAGCGGATGATCGGGCGCTCCGAACGGATATTTTCCGTCAGCGCGAAGATGATCCAGATGTATCATCCGGAGCTCATGGATGACGCGGGGGATATGTATTCCGTTCTCGGCTGGGCTTTCCAGCGCGGCGTGGGAAGAGATATCAGGGAATACCGCAGAAGCGGGGAAGTATTCTCAGCCTGTGCCGGCGCCGGAATCTACCGCAGGAAGGTATTCGACGAGATAGGCTTTTTCGACGAGATGCATTTTGCCTATCTGGAAGATATCGATGTGGGGTACCGGGCGAAGATTCACGGTTATCATAATATGTACGCGCCCAGGGCGAAGGTTCTCCATGTGGGAAGCGGAACCAGCGGGTCGAAGTATAATGCCTTCAAGGTGAAGCTGGCGGCGCGGAATAATATCTATCTGAACTGGAAAAATATGCCCTGCCTGCAGCTTCTTGTGAACCTGCCGGCGATCCTTGCCGGAACAGCGGTGAAATACGCATTTTTCCGGAAGCTGGGATTCGGAAGGGAATATCTGGAAGGGATAGAAGAGGGGATCCGGACTGCGGGAAAGTGCAGAAAGGTTCCCTTCAGGAAAAAACATCTGGCAAACTATCTGAGCATACAGGCAGAGCTGGTCTTCGGAACAGCTGTTTACATCAGGGAGTTTCTTGCAAGACATTTGACAGACCGCCGGTAAGAGCGGACAGAGAGAGGGTATCGGATGAGATACGAAGAAGACGACGAGCTGGAGCGTATGCGAGCCAGACGGGAGCGGAGACAGAGAGCCTGGAAGGATGAGACGGAGGATTCCGTTCCGGCAGGCAGACATTCGGAATATCAAAATGGCAGAACGTCGGCTGCGCGGAGACATTCGCCGAATTATAAGAGCCGCCGCAAGGAAAAGAAAAGACGCGTCTGGCTGATCGTGCTGGAGGTGCTGCTGGTGCTGGCGCTTCTGGCGGGCGGCGTTGTCTGGTTTCTGTACCAGAAAACCTTCGGAACCATGCAGAAGATCGAGTTCCATGAGGAGGAGGTGCAGAACCTGGATCTGACGGAAGAGCAGATCGAGGAGATGAAGGGCTACTTCACGGTAGTCTGCTTCGGCGTCGACTCCCGCGCGGAGGGCGCGAAGGGAGAACTGAATGTCGGAAAGGGAACCAACGCCGACGTGAACATGATCGTCCGCGCCAACCTGGAGACCGGCGAGGTCAAGATCGTCTCCGTATTCCGTGATACCTACCTGAATATATCGGACAAGAATTCCTACAACAAGATCAATGCGGCCTACGCCTTCGGCGGGCCGGAGCAGGCGGTCAAGGCCCTCAACAAAAACCTGGCCCTCAATATCACCCAGTACGCCACCTTCAACTGGAAGGCGGTGGCGGAGGCCATCAATATCCTGGGCGGCGTGGATGTGGACCTGAGCGATGCGGAGTTCTCCTGGATCAACGCCTACATCTCCGAGACCGTGAAGGAGACCGGCGTTCCCAGCACACAGCTGGAGCACGGCGGCCACGTCCATCTGGACGGCATCCAGGCGGTGGCTTACGCGAGAATCCGTTACAGCGATACAGACTACGCCCGGACGGAGCGCCAGAGAATCGTGGTGGAGAAGGCCCTGGAAAAGGCCAAACAGGCGGATTTCAAGACCCTCTACGGCTGCATGCACGTGATCATGCCCCAGCTGGCGACCAACCTTCAGCCGGATGATCTGTACCCGCTGGCGAAGATCATCACGAAGTTCAATATCACCGATACCATGGGATTCCCCATGGCCCGCGGCGAGAAGGATATGGGCAAGATCGGCGACTGCGTCATTCCCCAGACCCTGGCCTACAACGTGGTGGAGCTGCATAAGTTCCTCTTCGATGAGCAGGATTTCCAGATTCCCTCCAGGGTGCAGGAGATCAGCGACCACATCGCCAATACCAGCGGCTATACCAGAAACGGGAAGCTCATCGGGCATGTACCCACGGATGAAGGTATCGGCGTTGCCACCTTCCGGCGTCTGGTGGGACAGTCCCGGGCGAGAAGAGAGGCCCTGCAGCCTGTCAGCACGGAAGAAAGCACAAAATCCAAATCTGTCTATGAGACGGATGAAGACGGCAATATCGTCTACGAGTACGATGAGGACGGCAATATCATCTACGAGACGGATGAGGACGGTAATAACATTTACCCGACAGACGAGGACGGAAACAACATCTATCCCACCGATGAGGACGGCAATGAGATAATCCCGGAGAAGGATAAGAAGAAAAAGAAGCCTGTGGAGACGGATGAAAACGGCGATCCCATCCTGGAGACCGACGAGGACGGCAATGTCATCGACCCGCCGGAGGATGAGGACGAAGATGAGGAGGACGGCCCCACCAGACCGGAGGATGAACAGTACGGACCGGGCGGAAAGCCGACCACCATTCAGGATGACAGCGTCTACGGACCGGGCGGAAAGCCCTCGGAGACCAGACAGGTAAAGCCGGGCTCCGAGACCACATCCCGGGACGAGGATGAAGATGAGGATGAGGAGGCCTACGGCCCCGGAGCTTCCGAACGAACACCGGAAACAAGAACTGTGAAACCCGGTTCCGAGCCGGAAGAGACGAAGAAGAGTTCCGAGACGAAGAGCACGGAGTCTGAGACAAAGAGCTCTGAAAAGCCCGCTCCCACCGCAGCAAGAACCACGGAGGATGACAGCAGTGCAGGTCCGGGCGGAGGTTCCTCCTCCGATTCCGGCTCGGGAGCCCAGTCCGGTGTGGTAGTGGTTCCGGGCGGCGGCGCCGATGACGGCGACGCATCCGGCCCCGGAGCAGAATAACGATATTGACGCAGGTGATACGGATATGATTAAGGATAATCAGGAGAGGCTCAACCGCATCCATGTTCTTCTGGATGCGCTGATTATCGTGCTGTCCTACGGACTGGCATGGTATATCATGATTGGGAGCTCCAGATCTGATATTACTCAGCAGAACAGGGAAGCCATGGCCGCAGTCTATCTGATTGCGGCTATCCTTGTTGTTCCGTCCTACCTGCTCCTGTACGGTTTTTTCCAGCTCTATGTGCCCAAACGGGTCCAGCTGGCGAGAACAGAGCTGGCAAATGTTTTCAAAGCCAATACCGTGGGTGTCCTCGGTATGGCGCTGATTCTGTTCCTGGGCGGAAAAAACCCTTATTTTTACCATTTCTCCAGGCCGATGGTGCTGCTGTTCTACGCCTTCAACACCGTCGCGGACATGTCGGCGAGGGCGGCCATCCGGTTAAGCCTCCGATCCATGCGGTCAAAGGGCTACAATCAGAAGCATATGCTTCTGGTCGGCTACAGCCGGGCGGCGGAGGGCTTTATCGACCGGGTGCGGGCCAATCCCGAGTGGGGCTACAAGGTGCGGGGCATTCTCGATGACCACTCTGAGTGGGGACGGGAATACCGCGGGGTCCGGGTCATCGGAAAGATCGGGGACCTGAACCGGATTCTGGAGCTGAATACTCTGGACGAGATCGCCATCACCCTGGGCATCGGAGAGTACGCCCATCTGGAGGAGATCGTGGCAGCCTGCGAAAAATCGGGCGTCCATACGAAATTCATCCCGGATTATTTCCGGTTTATTCCCACCCAGCCCTACATGGAGGATCTGGAAGGCCTGCCGGTCATCAATATCCGGCACGTGCCCCTGACCAATCTTCTGAACCGGGCCGTCAAGCGGGCGGTGGATATCTTCGGCGCCCTGTTTGCCATCGTGCTCTTCTCCCCGGTGATGATCATCACCGCTGCAGCGGTGAAGCTGACCTCCCGGGGGCCTGTGATATTCTGTCAGGAGCGGGTGGGACTGCACAACAAGCCCTTTAAAATGTACAAATTCCGTTCCATGACGCTGCAGCCGGCGGAAAAGGAGAAGCATCAGTGGACGACGCCGGGAGATTCCAGAGTGACGAAGGTGGGTGCCTTTATCCGGAAAACCAGCATCGATGAGATGCCCCAGTTCTTCAATGTGCTGCGGGGTGATATGAGCCTGGTGGGCCCCAGACCGGAACGGCCCTTCTTTGTGGAGAAGTTCCGGGAAGAGATTCCGCGCTACATGATCAAACACCAGGTCCGGCCGGGGATGACGGGCTGGGCCCAGGTGAACGGATACAGGGGAGACACCTCTATCCGCAAGCGGATTGAACACGATCTTTACTATATTGAAAACTGGACCATCGGATTTGACTTCAAAATCCTGTTCCTGACATTTTTCAAAGGATTTATCAACAAGAACGCCTATTAAATGCGGGGGAGACGTTGCCCGGATTTTGAGACCGGGATATAAAGGACAGTATGAAAGAGATTAAAATAGACGGACTTGAACCGGAAGGTCAGGAGGAGAAGCTGGACCTCATCACGGATATGTTTGAGGATGAGGGAGAACAGCCGCCGAGAAGCCGGGCTGCGCGGCCGAAGAAAGCGCAGCCGGAGGAACCAAAGCCGGCAAGACGTTCAAGAAAAGCCCGTCCGGAGAAAGCGGAGGAGCCGGCGCCGGTAAGGCGTTCAGGGAAAGCCTGGAAGGATGAGGAACCTGAGGAGCCGGAGCTTCCGGAATGGATGGATGAAATAAACGACCGAGACAACGATGCGGAACCGGAAGATGCGGCGGAGGATGCGCCGGAAGACGAGGAAGGCGCGGAGCTGCCGTTATGGGTGGAAAAACCCCGCCGGGAGGTTGCATGGCGGAGTGAGACGGGAGCGAAAAAAACGGGTTCCGGAAAGACCCAGGCCCGGAGAACCCCGCCGAGACGGCGCAGGAGAAGAAGGAGACAGGGGGTTCTCGCCCCGGTGCTTCTGGTGCTGCTTCTGGTGATCGCCGGCGTGGGATTCTACGCCAAGGGAAAACTGGACCTGATTCAGCGGCTTCCCTGGAACCGGAACCAGGTAAGGAATGAGAACCTGTCAGCGGAGACGGAAGAGCTTCTGAAGGGCTTCTGGACCGTGGCGGTATTCGGCGTGGACAGCCGGGACAATACCCTTGGCAAGGGCAATAACGCCGACGTCAATATTCTGGTCAATATTAATCATGACACCGGCGAGATCAGCCTGGCCTCCGTCTACCGTGATACCTATATGAATATCCGGGACGACGACTATAATAAGATAAACGCGGCCTATATGCTGGGCGGGCCGGAGGACGCGGTCCAGGCCCTGAACCGGAACCTGGATCTGCAGATTGAGGATTACGCCACCTTCAACTGGAAGGCAGTTGCGGACGGCATCAATATTCTGGGCGGCATCGACGTGGAGCTGACCCAGGAGGAATTCTACTATATCAACGCCTTTATCGCGGAAACCGTGGACGCCACCGGCGTTCCCTCCACACCGCTGAAGGCCGGGGGAATGCAGCATCTGGACGGCGTACAGGCCGTGGCCTACGGGCGCCTTCGTCTGATGGATTCCGATTATATGCGGACCGAGCGTCAGCGAAAAGTCATACAGCTGGCCTTTGAAAAAATGAAGCAGGCGGATCTGAATACCCTCAAGGCCATCATCGGCGTGGTGTTCCCGCAGGTTGCCACCAGCGTGGACGTGCAGGACATGCTCTATATGGCCTCCCACGTATCCCGCTACCATATCGGGGGCACCGTGGGCTTCCCGGAAACCAGGGGAGAGCGCCGCATGGGCAAGCGCGGGTTCTGCGTTGTTCCGAGGACGCTGGAGAGCAATGTGAAGAGCCTGCATGCCCAGTTCTTCCATGAGTATAATTACACGCCTTCCGATACGGTGAAGAGCATCAGCGACCATCTGGTGGAGGTGTCCGGCATGGGAGAGGTGGAAGAGGCGGAGACTGCCCAGCAGAATCCGTAGAAGAAGACGCCGCAGGGCGCCGCAGGGGATGCCCGCAGGTATCCTGAATGACTGAAATTACGAGGCACAAATTCATGGTAAAAAGCAGAGTATCCGCAGCCGTATGGAGCGCCCTGTTCTTCGCGCTCTGCGGACTGTGGCCGGTATACGGTTTTCTTGCGGGAGGAGCGAAGGAGAATCCCTCGGAGGAAAACAGAACACTGGAGGCCTTTCCGGAGCTTCAGAACCTGAGGGATCTGGAACGGTTTCCGGAGGGATATGAAGCCTGGCTTTCCGACCATATGCCGGAAAAGACAAAGCTGGTCCGGGCCCAGAGTGCCCTGGAACTCAGACTGTTCGGTGAGACCACCCAGGACAAGGTGGTATTCGGCAGGGAAAAGCCCTGGCTCTTCAACCGCTCCGAGGACGGACAGCCGCTTCAGACCTACAAGCGGACGAATCTTTTCACGGAGGAAGAGCTTCAGAGCATTACGGCGAACCTTTCGGACATGAACCGGGACTTCTCCGACGCCGGTATCCGTCTGGTGCTGATGATATCGCCGGACAAGGAACAGATCTACGGGGAAGACTACATGCCTGACGCCATAGAGGTGATGGACAATGAAGGAAGAACCGCCCAGCTGATAGAACGGCTGGCGGCGGACTGTCCGGATCTTTCCGTGGTCTATCCCGCAGAGGCTCTGCGGCAGAGAAAAACACAGGAAATGGTATACTACGAATCCGATACCCACTGGAACCGGATCGGGGCTTCCATCGCCTGCAGCAGTCTTCTGGATACGCTGGAGCCGGAGGCGCACAACCTGCGGGAGCGGTACCATTTTTCAGAAGGAGAATCAAAATACGGAGATCTGCAGCGGCTGGTACAGACCGGCAGATCCTTTGACAGTACGGAGTATGAGGCCGCGGAGGAGATACAGGCGGAGGTTACGGATGTGCAGGAGGATGCCCAGGGTGAAGTGCTCCGGGAGAGAAGCACCTGTCCCGCCGGGATTCCTCTGTCCGTATATCTCAGCGGAGATTCCTTCCGCTGGAACCTGACCCGGTTTCTGCAGGACAGCGTGCAGAAGACCACCGTCAGCTCCCGGTACTATCTGGACCTGGACGATGTGGTGGAGCAGGAGCCGGACGTCTTTGTCTACATGATCGCGGAGAGATATCTCCATGAACTGGACCGGATTCCGGGATACAACACACAGGCACTCACCTATTGAGTAAATGGGGGCTGCCGCACAGGACATGTATGTGTTTCGTGCGGCGGCCTTTTTTTGCGCTGCGCATACCGGAAGCAGGACACAAAACCTCAATAGTTTTTTCACAGTTCCATCACAATTGACTGCTACTATGGGAAACGTAAGAGAGAATGACTCTCATAAGAATAAGATATGACAGACAGGAAAATATTTCCTTAATATAAGTCTTGAAGAAGAGGAGGAGTTGATTATGATGTTTGAAGATGAAGTTCTGGAAGATCTGGATAATGAAGAAGAGAGAGAACAGGCAGCGGCAGAGACGGTCAATTCCGCGGAAGCAGTGATGAATCCGGAACCGGAGGCAGTCCGGGAGGCGGCGGATATGACCGCGGCCCCGGCAGAGACGGTTCCTTCCGAAGCAGTGCCTGAGGCAGCAGCACCGGCAGAGGCAGCGCCGACCCCGCAGAGTTATTATACAGGGACGCAGCAGACTGCCGCATCTGCGGAAGGCGAATATACGCGGCAGGATACTCCCATGGAGCAGTACGGGCAGGCCGCACAGTCATCTCAGCCCGCACAGCCCGTGCAGCCTGAGATGCAGACGGCACAGACCTCCCGGAGGGCAGAGTACCGCGGACAGGAATATGTGGAGCGCAGGGCAAGCCAGATGCAGATTCCTGCGGAGCCGAAGAGAGAAAACGCCGGAGGCGGCATATTCCGGAAAGCAGTGGGAATCGCCCTGGCAGGCGTTCTGTTCGGCTGTGCGGCGGGCGGCACCATGGCCGGCGTCAACGCCCTGACCGCAAGGAGCGCGGCGGTGCAGGAGGAAAGCACCGGACTTCTCGCCGGGAACGGGGAAGCCGCGGACGGAACCGGTGCGAAGACAGAAGAGAGCTATGAGGCACTGATCCCCACGGCGGCGTCCAGCGAGGGAAAAGCCTCCATCGGAAATGATGTTTCTGCCATCGTGGAGGAGGCGATGCCTTCCGTAGTGGCAATCAACAGCAAGATGGTTATCACGCAGAATGACTTCTTCTTCGGTCCGCAGAAGTATGAGGCCTCCGGAAGCGGTTCCGGCATCATCATCGGTGAGAATGACAATGAACTGCTGCTGGCCACCAACAACCATGTGGTGGCGGATTCGGAGGAACTGCAGGTGACCTTCGTGGACGGCTCCAAGGCGACCGCCCAGGTGAAGGGAACCGACGCGGACATGGATCTGGCCGTTGTCTCCGTGAAGCTGTCCGAGATTCCCGCGGAGACCAGAAAAGCCATCAAGGTGGCAAATATCGGCGATTCCGATACACTGAAGCTGGGTGAAGGCGTGGTTGCCATCGGCAATGCCCTGGGAGAAGGGCAGTCCGTGACGGTAGGCTACGTCAGCGCGCTGAACAAAGAGGTCCCCATTGAAGGTTCCACAAGAAAGCTCCTGCAGGTGGATGCGGCCATCAACCCCGGCAACTCCGGCGGTGCGCTCCTCAACATGAAGGGTGAGCTCATCGGCATTAATTCCGCGAAGCTGGCCAGCACAGAGATCGAGGGTATCGGATATGCCATCCCCATCTCCGAGGCGAAGGACATCATGAATAACCTGATGACCAGAGAGACCAGAGAGCAGGTTCCGGAGAAGGATCAGGGATACATCGGCATCCAGCTCCAGAACATCGACAGCACCATGGCGAAGGCCTACGGTATGCCGGAAGGCATCTATGTCTTCAAGATTGTGGAGGGCGGCGCAGCGTCCAAATCCGACCTCAGGGAGAGAGACATCATCACCAAGTTTGACGGACAGAGCGTAAAAACCGGCGAAGAACTCCAGAAGATGCTGACCTACTACCGGGGAGGCGAGACAGTCACCCTGACAGTGCAGAGCCTGGAGGACGGCAAATATGTGGAACGCCAGGTGGACGTGACCCTGGGTTTGCGTGAAGATGCCCAGAACATGAGCCAGAGCAGCACAGAAAACAGATAAGAAAAAACGGGTTCATTTGCCCGATAAATTAACAGACAGTAAAATGCCCCTGCAGGAAGCAATGAAAAAGGCTTCCCGCAGGGGTTTCTGTTTTCAAACGAAGGCCAAAGTACGGCGCTTGTATGTGCAGAGATCAGAATTCGTATTTCTTTGCCACCGCGATGGCCAGAGCGCCGGGGCCGATATGGACGGCGATGCTCAGCGGCAGCGGGTCGATGAGGATTTCTTTTCCGGGATAGAGGGCAGATACCTCTTCGCTGAACTCATGGATGGCGTCGTCATTCATGGTATGGGCCATCATGAAATGCAGGCTTTCCCCCGCAGGGTCGTTCCAGCGGCTCTGCAGGTCATGCTGAATGGCTTTGACCATCATGTCCTTGCCCTGCTTAACGGTTCTGGCCTTGGCGAAGGCATCCAGCTTCTCGCCCTGGATTGTCAGTACCGGCTTCAGCCGAAGAAGCGTTCCCAGGGCAGCGGCGGCGGGAGTGATGCGGCCGCCCTTTTTCAGGTAGGTCAGGGTTTCCAGCATGATGTAGATGGAGGATTCCGGCCCGGTCTTTTCCAGGAATTCCCGTATTTTTCCGGCGCCCCAGCCGGCCTTTGCCATGGCGCAGGCGTCCGCCACGGACTGTTTCTGGGTGACGGAGATGCGGTGATTATCGGCCACCTGCACCCGTCCGCCATAGTCCTCCGCCAGCATCCGGGCGGTGGCCACAGAGCCGGTCAGGCCGCTGGACATGGGGATGTGGACGATCTCATCGTAATCCTTCAGGACAGAATCCCACAGCTCAATCACGGATTCCGGCGACGGCTGGGATGTGGTGATGTCCGCGCCTGCCTCCATCCGGCGGTAGAATTCCTCCTGGCTGAGATTCACGCCTTCAAAATACTCCTGCTCATCGATGAGCACGGGCATGGGAAGGATAAAGATTCCCATCTGTTCTGCTGCCTCGGGGGTAATTCCGCTGTTGCTGTCGGTAATAATTGCTGTTTTCATATGTTCTCCCGGTTTTAAAAACCATATGTCAGGGTGTTCAAAAATTCGGAACCTAGATCGCGAAACTGCCTGTAAATACGGGGATTTCGCGATTTGGACGGGCTTTATTGTACATCATTTTTCCGGCATGTTCAAGTGCGGACTTGCCTTTCTTTGCGTTTGGAATTATACTGGACTATACCGAAAAATACAGGTTTCTGTTCCTCCGGACGGGGAACAGTCTGAAATTTGCTGATAAAAGGGAGAGAATCATGCCGTACTGTCCGAAATGCGATATGGAATTTGTGGAAGGCATCACCGTCTGTACAGACTGCGGCGGACCGCTGGTGGATAAAGATGTGTGGTTTGCCGAGAAGGAGGAGCGGGAAGCAAAAGAGCGCATGGAGCAGGAAGAGCGCATGCGCCGTATGCAGGAGATGGAAGAGGAGGCAGAACCGGACCGGGATAAGATGCCGGAGATTGTCACCGTAACCAGAAAGGGCGCCCGCACTTCCAATACACTGTTTGTTCCGGCCAGAACCCGGGCGGAGGAGCTGCGTTCCTCTGGAACGGCTTTTCTGGCGGTGGGCGGAGGCGCCTGCGTCGCGGCTGTGCTTCTCTGGACCGGGATGGTCCGTCTCCCCATGACCGGCGCTTCCGGAGTTATCTTCCGGACAGCCATTACCGCCCTGGGCGTTATCTTCCTGGGCATCGGGATGAAATCCCGGGCAGCCGTAGGAGAGACATTGAAGGAGGCCGATGCGGAGGATAAGAGAACCGCGGAGATCCTTCAGTGGTTCCGGGACAGCTGGACGGCGGAGGCCCTGGATAAAAAGCTTCTGTCGGAGGATCCTTCCCTGGAGGGTCCGGATCTTGATTTTCGCAGGAATTCCTATATCACCGATCTTCTGGTCACCGGTAAGGATATTCCGGATCAGAGTTACGCGGATTACCTGGCGGATAAGATCTTCCAGGAGCTTTACGGAGAGTAAAGGAGAAGAGAGATGAGCACGACGGGGAGAGCATGGACGGGACGTATCAGCATGAAGCTCCCGCTCGTGCTCTGTTTTCTTCTTGTGACAATTATTCCTCTCGCCATACAGACCCGGGTGCTGACAGGGTATTTCCGGAAGGAGGTCATCGACCAGAACCGCATCGACGCCCAGAACAGGTGTCTGATTCTGGCAAATGAGATGACAGACGCGGAGTATATGAAAAACTATCAGGATCCGGCCAGGGTATCCGGGCTTAACGCGGAGATGAATTCCACGGCGGATATCTTCGGCGGACGTCTGGTGGTTGTGGACAAGAACTTCCGCATCGTCAGGGATTCCTTCAAGCTGTCGGAAGGCAGGACCATCGTGGTGGAAGAGGTTCTGAAGGCCTTCGGAGGCCAGCCCCAGTACCACCTGAATGACACGAAGGAATTCTATTATGTAGCCTACCCCATCAGCGAAAAGCAGGTGGAGGAGGAAAATCCGGCGCAGCCCAGGGTGAGCGGGATCCTGCTGATGACCGTCTCCACGGAGAAAATGAGCCAGATGCAGCAGTCCCTGACCGAGAAGACAGGGTACCTGCAGATGATGCTTCTGCTTGCGGCCGCGGCGCTGGATACGGTGCTGGCGGTTCTGCTGGTGCGGCCCTTCCGGAAGCTTCTGGGACAGCTGAAGCTGGTCTCCGAGGGAAATCTGGATTCCGGGATTGATGTGCGGGCTTACGCGGAGACGTCGGATATCTCGGACACCGTGAACAGAACCATCGACACCCTGCGCACGGTGGACCAGTCCCGCCAGGAGTTCGTCTCAAACGTGTCCCATGAGCTGAAAACCCCCATCACTTCCATCCGTGTCCTGGCGGATTCCCTGATGGGGATGGAGAATCCGCCGCTGGAGCTGTATCAGGAATTTATGGAGGATATCTCCAGGGAGATTGACCGGGAAGCCAAGATCATAGACGATCTGCTCACGCTGGTGCGCATGGACCGTTCCTCACCGGACCTGACCATAACCTCCGTCTCCGTCAACACCCTGGTGGAGGATGTGCTGCGAAGACTCCGGCCCATCGCGCGGAAGCGCAATATCGAGCTGTCCTATGAGAGTATCCGGGAAGTGAAGGCGGATCTGGATGAGGTGAAGTTCACCCTGGCGGTGACGAATCTTGTGGAGAACGCCATCAAGTACAACCGGGAGGAAGGCTGGGTAAAGGTGTCACTGGACGCGGACCACAAATTCTTCTATGTGGTGGTTGCGGACAATGGAATCGGTATCCCGCTGGAATACCAGCCCCACGTGTTTGAGCGATTCTACCGGGTGGATAAGGCGAGATCGAGAGAGAGCGGCGGTACGGGCCTCGGCCTTGCGATTACCCGCAATATCATCCTTCTGCATCACGGCGCCATACGGCTTGTGAGCGAAGAGGGAGAAGGAACCACCTTTACGGTGCGGGTTCCGCTGAATTATATCGATATGAATACCCAGGGATAACTACAGTGGAGATGCCCCCGCCGCTTAAGGCGGGCAGGAATCTCACACAGCATCGGAGAGAAAACTCATGTGCGGAAAAGTCCGGAAGTGCCTGGTTCTTATGTGGTGCGCTCTGTCTGCCGTCCTCTGCCTTATGGCAGCAGGCTGCGCGGAGGGGGATGCGCCCGCACCGGATCCGGAAAACGGATCCTATGGAATCTATTATCTCAATTCCACGGGCCTGGCACTGGAAAATGTGATATACTATACAGAAGAGAAGGATACGGAGAAGCTCACCGGGGAGATTCTCTCCCGGATGAGGGAGATGCCGGCCGGATTAAGCGGCCAGACAGCCGTTCCCGCGGAGACGCAGCTTGCGTATACCTATCTTGAGGACAATGTACTGACGCTGAATTTTGACAAGAGCTACTATGACATGGCGAAGGAGCGGGAGATCATGTGCCGCGCTGCCCTCGCCAGGACACTGACCCAGATTCCCGGCGTGGACTACATCAGCATCAGCTGTGACGGCCAGCCGCTGCAGAACGATGCGGGAAATCCCGTGGGAGCATTTTCCGGCAGTGACTTTGTCTACAGTATCGCGAATGTCAATGATTTTGAGCGGGTGGAGCTGACGCTCTATTTCGCTGACGAGACGGGAAGCGCTCTCCTTCCGGAAAAGCGGGAGGTAGTCCACAATATGAACACTTCCCTGGAGAAGCTGGTGGTGGACCAGCTTCTGGCGGGCCCCCAGGCCGGCGGACAGCCGGTGATCCCGAAGGATACCCGGGTGCTGGGCGTCTCGAACACCGACGGCATCTGCTATGTAAATCTGGACAGAACATTCGCCTCCGCGGAGCTGACGGTGGCGGACTACATTCCGGTTTACGCCATCGTCAAGTCCCTCACGGATCTGAAGACCGTGAACCGGGTGCAGATTACCATCGGCGGTGCGGCGGATGTGCCCTTCCACTCGGTGAGTCTGGCGGAGCCGCTGGACAGAAACGAGAGTTATGTAAAAACACAGGAGACAACACCATAAAGAGACCTTGTATCTGGATTGCAGGAGCTTTTGTACTTGGAGAGGTCATGGCTTACCTGGCAGACGGAGCGACGGCGAAGGGGACAGGTGCGCCCTTTTTCTGGCCGGCGCTCCTTTTTTTGACTGCTTTTTCCGCCGTCAGCGCAGCCCTTCTGAAAAATGTCCGCGCTCTCATATTCCTGCTCCTCTGCACGGCCGGCATCCTGCGGATGGGGATGGCGCTCCGGACAGAACCCCTGGAGCAGACCCTCCTGGAGCGGGAGTATCTCTCCGGGGCACAGATACGGGGGACTGTCCGCAGTGCGGAATGCAGGGAGGGGAACCTTGCCCTCGTTGTCTCGGAGGCTTCTGTAAACGGGCAGCGGGTGCAATACCGGGTCCGCATATCCGCAAAAGAGGAGAGGTGCAGCCGGATTCCGGAGCCGGGAGATACGGTGCAGGCGGTGGGAAAGCTGTCCCTCTTTCCGGAGGCGGCCAATCCGGGCCAGTTTGACTTCCGTCTGTATTACCGGGGACAGGGAATCCGGTACCGCCTTCTGGCAGACTATCTCTCAGCGGAGGAGGGGCATGGGCGGAGAACCCCGGTGGAGGAGCTGTCCGCGGCTGCCGGTGCTTTCTTCCGGCAGGGCTTCGGGGAAATCTGCAGCGAAGAAGATGCACAGATCTACCGGGCCCTTCTCCTGGGGGACCGGAGCGGTCTGGATGAAGATCTGATGAAGCTCTTCCGGGACAATGGAATCAGCCACATCCTAGCCGTCAGCGGCCTTCATGTGTCCCTCATCGGCCTTACGGTCTATGAGGTCCTGCGTCTTGCGGGGGCGGGATACGGTTTTTCCGGCTTCCTGTCCGCGGTCCTGCTTCTTCTTTACGGGAGAGTCACAGGGTTCGGTTCCTCCGTGTTCCGGGCCGTGTTTATGCTGCTCTGCCGCATGTGCGCCGCCATTCCCGGCCGGGGGTATGATATGCTCTCCGCCTGGGGGCTGGCCCTGTTACTCTTGTCGGCCTGCTCGCCCTGGCTGATATTCTCCTCCGGGCTGCAGCTGAGCTTCGGGGCCATACTTGCCATAGGGATGACGGAGGAAAAGGAAAAGGAGAAAAGGGCGCTGGTGCTGCTGGCGGGGGAGAGAGAAAAGAAGAAAAACCCGTCGGCGCTCCGGCTTTCCATCGCCGTACAGCTCTTCACCATGCCTGTCATTCTGTGGCATTACTTCCGTCTGCCTGTCTTTGCCTGGCTGCTGAATCTGCTGGTGATTCCGCTTCTTTCCTGGGCGGCGGCCGGCGGAATAGCCGCGGCGGGACTGTGGAGTATTTCCCGGTGGCTGGGGCATCCCGGACATCCCGGAATATCCGGAATGCTGTTCCGGCTGGCCTGCGCCCTCACGGGTCCGGGACATTATATATTTGCCCTGTACCGCCGGATATGTGAGGCGGCATCGGCGCTGCCCCTGTCGGGATATACGCCGGGAAGGCCGGCTCCGGCGGCAATCCTTCTCTATTATTCTTTGCTGCTTCTGGTGTTTTACGCGGATGAGGCGGGAGCGGCCCGCTTCGGGAGGACACTTCCCGGGAGGATTCTGCGGGCATGTTCGCAGCCCGTAATAAGGGCAGCAGGCCTTGGACTGGCGCTGGCAGTCCTGCTGATTCATCCGGTGCGGGGACTGGATATCTGGTTTCTGGATGTGGGGCAGGGGGACGGAGTATTTCTGCGGACGGAAGACTGCGTCCTGCTGTCCGACTGCGGCAGCAGCGGGGAACGGGATCTGGGAGAAATGCGGCTTCTGCCCTTTCTCCAGTCCATGGGCGTGACGCATCTGGACTATATCCTGGTGAGCCATGGGGATGAGGACCATGTGAGCGGAATTCTCTGGCTTCTTACGGAGTGCGCCGAGGTACGGGCGGATGTGCTGGCCCTTCCCTCGGCGGGGCGCGGAGATGAGGCATACCTGCCGCTTATCCGGGCGGCGGAAGAGAGGGGAACCCGGGTTGTATGGATGCAGGCGGGAGATGTCATCCGCAGCGGGGCGCTGACCATGACCTGTCTGAACCCCTGCGGGGCGGGAGGCTCAGGAAACGCGGGGGACCGGAACGGGCAGTCCCTGGTTTTTCTCGCGGAGTACAGGTCATTCCGGATGATGCTCACGGGGGATATCGGGTTTCCGGAGGAGGAGAGGATCCTCAGAGAAGGGAGCGCAGCCGCGGGAGGACTGAGTGTCCTGAAAACAGCCCATCACGGGTCGGAATACTCCACATCGGAGGCATTTCTCAGAGTCTTTCCGCCCGGCCTTGCGGTGATTTCCTGCGCAAGGCACAACACCTACGGCCATCCGGCGGAGGAGACGCTGCGCCGTCTGGAAAATGCGGGGGCGAGGATCCTCTGTACGGCCCGGGGCGGCGCCGTTCACGTATGGACAAATGGAAGAAAGATGCGATATACTCAGTATAGGAATAAATGACAGCGCAGGTACAGGATGCCGGGATATGGGGACATGCCCCGGAGAGGTACGGATGCGGAGTAAGGAAGGTGCGGCAGGTGACCAGGACGGAAGAGTGGCTGGATTTTCTGAGATTTAACGGCGCGGAACGGGCAGGCGCAGCCCGGGGACTGACAGGATTCGGAGAGGATTCCGATCTGACGAATGCCCTGGTGGTTCTTGTGCGTCTTCCGGTGCGGATCGCCGGATATCTGCGTTCCGGCCCCTATCAGCAGTACCTTCAGGCGCGGGAAAGGATGGATCACAATCTGGCGGAGATTCTTCTTGCCGGCACAGAACGGCTGACCGGGGAGGGATACCGGGCCCTTGGGTATATGGAGAAGGTTCCCGGGGAGGAAGCGTACGGGGAGATCCGGAGCGCGGATCGCTATCTGCTGGACAGCGTTGCCGCGGCGGCCGGACTGGGCTGGATCGGAAGAAACGGACGCCTGATCGTGCGGGACTTCGGTCCGGTGGTGCGCACAGCCCTCATTCTTACGGATGCGCCGGCGGAAGCCTCGGAGCCGGAGACGGAATCCCACTGCGGCGCCTGCAGGGTCTGTGCGGGGAACTGTCCCGCGGATGCGCTGACCGGAAAAAGCTGGATGCCGGGAATGCCGGAGGAGACGCTGATTGACCGGGCAGCGTGTGAGGCGTTCATTCAGGGCGGCGTCTGTGAAAAATGCACCGGCACCTGCACCTTTACACAGAAATACATGAGAAATGCAAAGTGGTATTAATTTATT
>JAGBNL010000079.1 GCA_017634415.1 Clostridium sp. | reverse complement strand
CCGGTATCTCAGGCAGTATTCCAACCGGACGGACGAGGAGAAGACGGTTCTGAATGCGGAGAAGACAGCGGATGCGACGGCGGAGAATGCCGGCATGCTGGAGCTGGCCTGGGAGCGGCCGAGAAGAAACACCGTGAAGGTTGTGATGATGATGGATTCCGGCGGCAGCATGGACTATTATATCAGGCTCTGTTCCGCCCTGTTTCAGGCCGTCAGCAAGTCCAACCGGTTTAAGGACCTGAAGATTTATTACTTCCACAACTGCATTTACCAGAAACTGTACACCGATCCCACCTGCCGGGACAGCAGAAGCATCCCCACGGATGTGATGCTGAGAACGCTGGACAGAGAATATAAGCTGATTATCGTGGGGGATGCGGAGATGGCGCCCTACGAGCTCTTCAGTCAGAGATATGTTCCCTCCAACGGAAAGAGCGGGCTGGAGTGGCTGCGGGAAGTCAGAGACCACTTTTCCCACTGTGTGTGGCTCAACCCCAGCGAGGGGGGAGGCTACTGGGATGTGCCGGAAAGCTATGCCACCATCAAGAAGGAATTCGACATGTATTATCTGACGGTGGACAACCTGGTGCTGGCCATGAAGAAGCTGATATCGGCAAGGTAAGAAATGCAGAAAGGGCCCGTCGCACTACAGTGAGACGGGCCCTTTTTCCTGCAGGATTATTTTACAGGACAAAGTGCATGTAGTCAGGTATTACTCCAGATCCTTCCACTCGAAGCCCGGGATCAGCTCCGACCACTTGCTGATGCCGAGAGTCTTCTTGCACTGTTCCGAAACCTCCAGGGATTTCTTCCAGCCCTTGTCGATGTCCCGGAAGACGTAATAGATGGGCTTCGCGTGATAGGAGACGATGAGGGCGCCCTTGTTCTCGTCATGGTATTTGAGGCCGTAGGAGAGTCCTGCGGCGACCTCCTGGGGGGCGTCCACCTGCCGGTGGAGGTTATAGCACTCGATTTCCGGGATGCTGACAGCCATGTAATAGGAGTAGGCAAATGCCGCCGCCTGCTCCCGGAGCTTCTGTCCGGAAGGAGTCGTGGAGGAGAAGCCCTGCTCCGTCAGGGCGATACGCCTCACCTGTCCGTCGGCATTTCTCAGTTCGGGGGTCTTCATGTAATCTACCAGAACCATCAGGTTATAGTAATTCAGGATAGGAGTGGACAGGTCCATGGTAAGTCCCGCCGCGCCGTCATCCCAGAACATGGGCTCTGACATGGGATAGGGGTAGGGGTGGTAGGCCAGTCCCCAGTCCATGGGGCCTTCCTTCTTTACCACGGCGTTGAAGCAGTCCAGGAACTCCTTTCCCTTGTAGCTGGTCAGACCGTCTGTATTCGCGGAGTCATTCCAGTAGTAGGTCAGGGAGAAGAAGACGCCGTCCCCGGCACATCTGGAACGGATTTCGTTGTAGAAGACCCGGAAGGCGCGGGAGAACAGCTCCACATAGGGCTGAAGCTCCATGCTGCCTGCATAGTTCCAGTACTGGTCATTGACCTCGTTTCCGATAACCCAGTTGGAGATTCTGCCGTGGCCCGTGAGACCGCTGTAGCGGTCGGCCAGAAACGCCGCTGTGGCGGCCAGCCGCTTCTGTCCCTGGGGAGTATCGATATTGAACGCGTAGTAGGCGCTGTTGTTTTTTACGGTGCCCGGCCGGAACATGTCCGGGGTCAGGTCGCTCCAGTCATTGAGCAGAACCATGGTGGTAACCACGCCCGCGTCGGTCAGCTTCTTCACGGCCTGGTCATAGGCGGAGACCATGCCGCTGTTGAAATAATAAACTTCTCCGTTGTACTGGAAGGGAAGGTCATAGCCGGCCAGCATATTCAGGGGCATGCTCATCTGGGCGCTCTTGATTCCGAGGGAGATGCCTTCGTCTATCTCACCGGGTTCCAGCGTCAGGCCCTTCTTTCCGGTGTAGGTGACCGGCGTGCGGTCATAGGCCAGCACCTCCGGTCCGGAGGGATAGGAGCGGTTGGAGATGATGCGGTACTTTGTGCCGTCGAACACGGCCGCCACGAAGGAACTGTTGGTCCGGTCAGCTCCGGTGCCCCGGAGGAGCGGTACGGTGTATTCCATGTAGGGCTGCGCCGGATAGGCTGTCAGATAGTCGCTTCTCTCAGAAAGATCCTTTTCCCAGTTGTCCAGCTGGAATATATAGATATTGCCGTCCGTGTTAATCATCTGGCAGTTGGCGGAGATGTACATCACGGCGGACTGTCCGTCCGCGCTGATGACCGTGCCCGGGATCTCCGCGGAGGCGAGAATCACCGGTTCCGGCGGAACCAGGGGTGTGTCTGCACCTTCCGCCGCCTGTACATTATCCTGAACGGGGTCCGCGTACACTATCAGGGCGCACGCCGCTGCGATAGCGATGCATGTCACCAGCATCACGACAGTCCGCAGCAGGCCGACATAAACCTTTGAGTTCATGGCTGTCCTCCTGTTCTTATCTGTTCGTGACCCAAGTATATCATCCCTGCATTGTTGAATTATTACTTTCTCATAACGATTTCGATCGGAACTGCGGTACATTTTCTGACGCTCCCTGTCTGTAAGAAAGCGGATGCAATCTGATCCGTGCCGGCATGAAAGTTTTTCTCTTGTACGGGAGGGGGGAGGCGATTATAATAGATGGAGATATTTCGCCCCTTCGGGGTGAACAGAGAGACGGAGGAAAAGATGATGAGAACAGAGACAAAATGTATTGAAGCCGGATATACGCCGAAGAACGGTGAGTCCAGAATTATCCCGATCATTCAGAGTACGACCTTCAAGTATGACACCAGCGAAGATATGGGAAAGCTCTTTGATCTGGAGGCCCCCGGCTATTTCTATACAAGACTGCAGAATCCGACGAACGACTATGTCGCTGCCAAGATCGCCGCAATGGAAGGCGGTACCGCGGGCATGCTCACATCGTCCGGCCAGGCGGCGAACTTCTTCGCCATCTTTAACATCGCAAACTGCGGCGATCATATCGTATCCGCCAGCGCCATCTACGGCGGTACCTACAACCTGTTCAATGTGACCATGAAGAAGATGGGCATCGACTTTACCTTCGTTGATCCGGACTGCAGCGACGAGGAGCTGGAGGCGGCATTCCGTCCCAACACCAAGGCTGTATTCGGCGAGACCATCGCGAACCCGGCGCTCACGGTCTTTGATATCGAGCGCTTCGCAAAGGCGGCTCACGCCCACGGCGTGCCCCTGATTGTGGACAATACCTTTGCTACCCCCATCAACTGCCGTCCCATCGAGTGGGGCTGCGATATCGTGACCCACTCCACCACCAAGTACATGGACGGCCATGACGCGGCAGTGGGCGGCGCTATCGTG
The DNA here is from genome assembly GCA_017634415.1 of Clostridium sp. Taxonomy (GTDB): domain Bacteria; phylum Bacillota; class Clostridia; order Lachnospirales; family Lachnospiraceae; genus Clostridium_R. The sequence continues at coordinate 10,291 of JAGBNL010000079.1, read as the reverse complement.
GATGGCGGAAAGTTTGACTGGATGGCCCACGCGGACAAGTTCCCGGGTCTTACCACCCCGGATGAATCCTATCACGGCATCACCTACGCGGAGAAATTCGGAATGGAAGGCGCATTCATCACCAAGGCCACGGCACAGCTGATGCGGGACTTCGGCTCCATCCAGGCGCCGATGAACGCATATCTGCTGAATCTGGGCCTGGAATCTCTGGCCTGCCGTATGCCGGTGCACTGCGCAAACGGCCTGAAGGCCGCCGAATTCCTGCAGGGGCACGAGAAGGTGGCCTGGGTGAATTATCCGGGACTTCCGGGCAATAAGTATTATGAGCTGGCGAAGAAATATATGCCGAACGGCACCTGCGGCGTCATTTCCTTCGGCGTGAAGGGCGGAAGAGCAGCTGCGGAGAAGTTCATGAAGAACCTGAAGCTGGGCATCATCGCAACGCACGTGGCGGACGCCCACACCTGCGTTCTGCATCCCGCTTCCTCCACCCACAGACAGCTCTCCGATGAAGAGCTGGTGGCGGCAGGCGTGGGACCGGATCTGATCCGTCTCTCCTGCGGTATCGAGCACATCGACGATATCATCGCGGATCTGGAGCAGGCACTGGCTGCCATTTAAGGAAACCGGAAAAGGCCATAAGAATTCCCTCCCCCTGTTATCTAGAAGGGAGAGGGAAGATTCGGAATAGAAAGATCGGATAACCCGGCGGGGAGTGTGCTTCGGCGCGCTTCCCGCCGTTTTCTGTCCACCTCGATCCACTCGTCCAGTGTGAGGGGCGTATAGTCGGAATACATGCAGAAGCAGTTGATCATATTGGAGGGGATGCTGCGGCTTTCCCCCGTGCGGTAGGTGATATGGGAGGCTCTTGTGATCTCCTGGAAGTACTCCAGAAGGCGCTGGTCCTGGGTGTCATGTACGTGGCCGTAGAGCATCCACACATGGGGATTCCCGTGCTCATCCCTCCTGTACTGGCCGTTGTAGCAGAGGATGGGATAGTGACAGAGGATGACCTTCCGGCCTCCGTCGCGAAGCTCCGCGTAGGGCCGGATCCATTTGAAGCGGGCGGCGTTGAAGTCCTTCGCTTCTCCGAAGCGGTCGTGGTTGCCTGAGATAAGGCAGAGTATCCCATTCAGACGGGAGAGAACCTCATTGGTTTCGGCGGCGCCGCCCCAGGAAAAATCTCCCAGTATCACCACCTCGTCCCGGGGACGTACCTTCTCGTTCCAGCGGCGGATCATGTATTCATTGGATGCCGTCACATCTGTAAAACCCCGGCAGTCCATGAGGTCATTCAGTTTATCGTGGAAAAAGTGACAGTCTGCAATATAGTAGCGCATGGAAACTCCTTGTTATCTCAGCTCGCCCCGCAGGGGCGAGAGCCCCGCGGCTTAGAGCGGTTCAAGAGTACGCCGCAGGCGTACCTTCTCTTATCATTTTTTGCGGCACAGGATCTGACTGCACTATTCTAACATGATTTTTGAAAAATGTTTAGCGCAGAAATGTTAACCAAAAAGTCGAAACAAGTTGACATATGTTTCTCCCGGTGGTATTATTCCATAAGTAATAAAGAAAAAACAACAGGGGGACAAAACATTATGAAGTTTTCAACAAAAAACCTGGTCGTATGCGCCATGTTTGCCGCGCTGACCTGCGCTGTTGCGCCGATTTCCATTCCGCTTCCGGGCGGCGTGCCCATCACGCTGCAGCAGGTTTCCGTCATGCTGGCGGGACTGCTCCTGGGGGCAAAGCTGGGATTTGTCAGTGAGCTTATCTACCTTCTTCTGGGGGCCTTCGGACTTCCGGTGTTCGCCGGTCTGTCCGGCGGTGTCGCCAAGATCCTGGGACCTTCCGGCGGATTCCTCATGGGATATCCCATTCTGGCTGCCGTATGCGGCCTGATCTACTGGAAGATGGGAAAGTACAGGACCGGTATGGTCAAGTACGCGGTGATGGGAGCTGCCATGCTTCTGGGGAACATTGTTCTCTATGTGATGGGCCTCGGCTGGTTCATGCATGTGACGGGCAATACCCTGGGACAGGCCATGGTGCTCTGCATGCTGCCCTTCATCCCGGGAGACATTCTGAAGATGGTGGTTGTGGGTATTCTGGTGCCCCAGCTGGAGAGAGCGCTGCGTTCTGTGGATTCTGAGGTGTTTGCTTAAGTGAATGACAGAGAATATCTGGAGCTCGCGGTTCCTGCACCGTTCGGGGGGAGAACGGTGCAGGAATTTCTGACGGAAAAACTCCATTATTCCGGGCGGCTGATTGCCCGGATGAAATACCGTAAGGACGGGATCTTCCTGAACGGGGTGCGGTGCCGCACTACGGCAGTGCTCCGGGAGGGGGACAGGCTCCGGCTTTCGGTCAGCGATCCGGAGAGCGCGAAGGCTTTCTGGTTAAGCCCGGAAGTCCCGGCGGAGATTCCGGTGCTGTATGAAGACGAAGACCTGTGTGTGGTCTTTAAGCCGGAGGGGATGGTGTGCCACCCCTCCTTCGGTCATTTCAGGGACAGCCTGGCCAATCATCTGGCTCAATATCTGGGGTGGATCGGGACTTCCCGGGAGATTCACCTCATCGGGCGCCTGGACAGAGATACCTGCGGCCTGATCACCCTGGCGAAGAATGCAGGCTGCGCGGCAGATTTATTCCGGCAGCAGAAGGAGGGACTGTACCGGAAAACCTACCTGGCCCTGGCGGAGGGGACATTCTCCGGAAAAGAAGGCGTGATAGATTCGCCCATCGAGCCGGTGCCCGGGGTTTTGATGCTGCGAAGAACCAGCGCTTCGGGAAAGCCTGCGAAGACCTTCTATGAGGTTCTCGGGGAGCGTGACGGAAGGACATTGGTCCGATGCCGTCTGGAGCAGGGAAGGACCCATCAGATCCGGGTTCACATGGCATCCGTGCATCACCCTCTGGCAGGAGACCTGCTATACGGACCGGGCGGGGCTTTTGAACAATATGAAAAGACCGGGAATCCCGATGTGGTTAAGCAGATGAACCGGACAGAGAGGAGAAGAGAGCCTCTGGGGCTCTGCGCGTACCGGCTGGAATTCCGGCATCCCTGTACCGGAGAACATCTTTCCTTCCGGGCGGAATACCCTGCCTGGGCTGTTCCTTTTGCGGACAGAACAGAATAACAGAACATGCGTTTGATTTTCTTTGGAAAATGTGATAAAATTGTAAGCAGGCAGTCTTTGACGAAGCCTGCTTTTTATATTATGATTTAGTCGTTGTAACTATTCAGAACCTCCTGGAATTTCACCTGATTTACAGCTTAAGCTGGCTTAAAAGCTGTAAATCAGGTGAAATTTCAGGACGGTAACGGGAGTTACCGCCCCCCACACCGAGCAAAATCTGATTTCCGAAATCCATTTTTTCAGATATCAGATTTTGCGAGGTGCGGGGGAGGGGTTCTGAACAATTACAAGTCGTCATATTCGGTTCTATCAGACACACAACAGTATTGGAGGAGTTTTCATGGCAGCAGCGAAATACGATGCGAACAGCATTACCGTCCTGGAAGGACTGGAGGCGGTCCGCAGACGTCCGGGCATGTATATCGACAGTCTCGGAAGCCGGGGGCTGAACCACCTCATCTACGAGATCGTGGATAATTCGGTGGATGAGCATCTGGCGGGAGAATGCACGAACATCTGGGTAACCCTGGAGGCGGACGGGTCCTGCACCGTGAAGGACAACGGCCGCGGCATTCCCGTGGAGATGCATAAAAAGGGCGTATCGGCGGAGCGCGTCGTGCTGTCCACCCTCCATGCCGGAGGAAAGTTCGACCATGATTCCTATAAGACCAGCGGCGGTCTCCACGGCGTGGGCTCCTCTGTGGTAAATGCCCTGTCATCCCGGCTGGACATCACCATCTGCCGGGGCGGCCTCATGTATCATGACGCCTACGAGAAGGGCGTTCCCACGGTGAAGCTGGAAAAGGGGCTTCTGCCCGTGGTGGGCAAGACCAGAGAACGGGGAACCACCATCAACTTCCTCCCGGATGATACCATATTTGAAAAAACATACTTTAAGGCGGAGTGGCTCAAGAGCCGCCTGCATGAGATAGCCTACCTGAATCCGAAGCTCACCATCATTTACCGGAATAAGCGGAAGAATGAGGAGGAGAAGATCGAGTACCACGAGCCGGGAGGCATCACGGCCTATGTGGAGGAGATCAGCCGGGGCAAGGAGGCGGTTTCTTCTCCGGTGTATTTCCGCGGAGAGAGCGAAGGCATCGAGGTGGAGGCTGTTTTCCGCTTTGTGAATGAGTTTGAGGAGAACCTGCTGGGGTTCTGCAACAACATCGCCACCGCGGAAGGCGGTACGCACCTGGTGGGATTCAAGACAAGATTTACCCAGCTTATCAACTCCTATGCGAGAGAGCTGGGAATCCTGAAGGAGAAGGATACGAACTTTACCGGCGCGGATACCAGAAACGGCATGATCGCCGTCATCGCCGTGCGCCATCCGGATCCCGTCTTTGAGGGACAGACGAAGACAAAGCTGGCCAGCGCCGATGCCGCGAAGGCCGTGGCGTCCGTTACGGGAGATGAGCTGACGCTCTATTTCGACCGGAATCTGGAGACGCTGAAGAATATCATCGGCTGCGCGGAATCCTCCGCAAAGATCCGGAAGAGCGCAGAGAAGGCCAAAACCAACATGCTCTCCAAGCCGAAGTTTTCCTTTGACAGCAACGGAAAGCTGGCCAACTGCGAGTCCAGGGATGCCTCAAAGTGCGAGATTATCATCGTGGAGGGCGATTCCGCCGGCGGCTCCGCGAAGATGGGCAGAAACCGCCAGTATCAGGCGATTCTTCCTATCCGCGGAAAGATCCTGAATGTGGAGAAGGCCTCCATGGACAAGGTTCTGGCCAACGCCGAGATCAAGACCATGATCAATGCCTTCGGCTGCGGTTTTTCGGAAGGATACGGCAACGACTTTGACATCACAAAGCTCAGATACGACAAGATCGTGCTGATGACGGATGCCGACGTGGACGGAAGCCATATCGACACACTGCTTCTGACCTTCCTGTACCGCTTTATGCCGGAGCTTATCCGGGAGGGACATGTGTATATCGCCATGCCTCCCCTCTATAAGGTGGTCCCGAAAAAGGGAGAGGGACAGTATCTGTACGATGACGCGGCGCTGGAGCAGTACAGGAGGGCCCATAAGGGAGAATTCACGCTTCAGCGGTTCAAGGGTCTCGGCGAGATGGATCCGGATCAGCTGTGGGAAACCACCCTCAATCCGGAAAACCGGGTCCTTAAGAGAATCGAGATTGAGGACGGCCGCATGGCTTCCGAAGTCACGGAGATGCTGATGGGAAGCGATGTTCCGCCGCGGAGAAACTTTATACACGATCATGCGGATGAGGCGGAGATCGACGCGTAAGTAAGCGGGGCTCCCGCCCCGTTGGGGCGGGCAGTAGAGGAAAGTATGGCAGAGAAGATTATTACAACGGAATATTCGGAGGAGATGCAGCGCAGCTATCTGAATTATTCCATGAGCGTTATCACGGCCCGGGCGATCCCGGATGTGCGGGACGGCCTGAAGCCGGTCCAGCGGAGAGTTCTGTATGACATGGACCGGCTGCGCCTGGACTATGACAAGCCTCACAGGAAGTCGGCCCGTATTGTCGGCGATACCATGGGTAAATATCATCCCCACGGAGACAGCTCCATCTATGACACCCTGGTGGTTATGTCCCAGGATTTCAAGAAGGGGATGCCCCTGGTGGACGGGCACGGAAACTTCGGATCCATCGAGGGTGACGGGGCCGCGGCCATGCGTTACACAGAGGCCAGGCTGCAGAAGTTTACCCAGGATGTATACCTGAAGGACCTGGACAAAACGGTCCGGTTCGTCCCGAACTATGACGAGACGGAACAGGAGCCGGAGGTTCTTCCGGTAAGGGTGCCGAACCTTCTGATTAACGGTTCCGAGGGCATCGCCGTCGGCATGAGCACCAGCATTCCCACCCACAATCTGGGGGAAGTCATCGATACAGCCCTGGCCTTCATCGACAACCAGCTTCTGACGGCGGGAGAACTCCTGGAGTACCTGCACGGTCCCGATTTCCCCACGGGAGGAATCGTGGCCAACCGGAGCGAGCTGGAGGAGATCTACGCCACCGGACAGGGAAAGCTCCGGCTCCGGGCGAAGATGGTGCTGGAGGAGGGAAAACGGAAGACCGACAAAGACAGACTGGTCATCACGGAGATTCCCTACACCATGATTGGGGCCGGCATCAACAAATGCCTGCAGGATATCGGGGATCTGGCCGAGCAGAGGCTCCTGCCGGAGGTGACGGATATTTCCAACCAGTCAAACAAGGAAGGTATCCGCATCGTCCTGGAAGTGAAAAAAGGGGCGGACATCGGGAAGATCCGGAATCTCCTGTATAAAAAAACAAAACTGGAGGACACCTTCGGCGTCAACATGCTGGCCATATCCGGCGGACGTCCGGAGACCATGAACCTGCCTGCCATTCTGCGCAGCTGGCTGGACTTCCAGTATGAAAACAATACCAGAAAGTATCAGATCCTCCTGGAGAAGGAGGAGGAGAACAAGGAGGTCAAGGAAGGTCTCATCCGTGCGGTGGACTGCATTGACCTGATTATCGCCGTTCTTAGGGGCGCAAAGAGCCTGAAGGAGGCGAAGGCCTGCCTGACCGCGGGCGACACAAAGGGGATCACCTTTAAGGATCCGACGCTGGAGAAGGAAGCCAGGGGCTTCCACTTTACAGAACGCCAGGCCGATGCCATTCTCCAGATGCGCCTGTACCGGCTGATCGGTCTTGAACTCATCGCCCTGCAGAAGGAATACCTGGAATCCCTTCAGAAGATCCGGAAGTACAGCCGTATTCTGAAGAACCGCAGCTCCATGGATGATGTGATAAGGGAAGACCTTCTTGCGATAAAGAAGGAATTCGCCGTGCCCAGACGGACTGTTCTGGAGGACGCTTCGGAGGCGGTTTATGTGGAAGAGGCGCCGGCGGAGCGGGATGTGGTATTCACCCTGGATCGTTTCGGATACGCGAAAGTTATGGACCCGGCAGTCTATGACAAGAACCGTGAGATGGTGGATTCGGAGAATGTGTGGGTTATTCCCTGCACGACGGCGGGAAAGATCGCTGTTATCACCGACGCGGGACTCCTGCATCAGGTGAAGGTTTCGGAAATTCCTTCCGGCAAGCCGAAGGATAAGGGAACGCCCATCGATAACCTGAGCCGGATGGACGGCATGAAGGAGCGGCCCGTCTATGTGGCGGAGGCCTCCGTGCTCTGCGGCAAGAAGCTGCTGTTTGCCACGAAGACGGCCATGGTCAAGGTGGTGCCGGGAGAAGAGTTTGTCACCAACAACAGGATGGTGGCGGCAACGAAGCTCGCCGATGACGATAAGCTCATCAGTGTCCAGCCTGTGGAGGGCATGGATGAGATCGTTCTTCAGACAAAGGGAGGAATGTTCCTCCGGTTTGCCCTGGAGGAGATATCCGAGATGAAGAAGGCTTCCCGGGGCGTCCGGGGCATGAAGCTCGGAAAGGACGACGAGGTGACGGGTGTGTGGCTTCTGGCGCGGGATGCGGAGAGAGTCATCACCTGCAGGGAGAAAGAGGTGCACTTAAACCGCCTGAAGCTTGCAAAGCGTGACGGCAAGGGAACCAAAGTGAAGTTGTAGTATGTGAAACCGCCCCGCGGGAAAAAAGCGGGGGCGGGTCAGGAGAGGAGGAATCACCATGGCAGAGAACACGAAGAAACCGGTACCGACACCCCACATCGGCGCGAAGGAAGGCGAGATCGCCGAGACTATCCTTCTGCCCGGGGACCCGCTGCGTGCAAAATTCATCGCAGAGACATTTCTGAAGGATGCAAAGCAGTTCAATTCCACGAGAAACATGTTCGGCTACACCGGAACATATCAGGGGAAGCCGGTTTCCGTGATGGGCACCGGCATGGGATGCCCCTCCATGGGTATCTATTCCTATGAGCTGATTCATTTCTACGGATGTAAAAACCTCATCCGCATCGGCACAGCGGGGGCAATGGTTCCGGAGGTGCATGTGAGAGACCTGGTTTTCGGCATGGGCGCCTGCACCACGTCCAACTATGCAAGGCTGTTCAACCTGCCGGGAGACTATTCCCTCATCGCCAGCTTCGACCTTCTGCGGAAGGGTGTGGAAGCGGCGGAGAAGCGGAATCTCACCTACCATGTGGGAAATATCCTCAGCTCCGATATGTTCTATAATCCGGAGATGCCCCAGGCAGGGCTCGGATTCGACAGGATGGGAGTTCTGGCGGTGGAGATGGAGTCTGCGGCCCTGTACAGCAACGCGGCTTACGGCGGCGTAAACGCCCTGACCATGCTCACCATCTCGGATTCCCTGGTGACGGGTGAGGCCACAAGCGCAGAGGAGCGCCAGACCAGCTTCACCGATATGATGGAAGTGGCGCTGGATATAGCTTCTTCATTATAAGCTATTCGTAATTTTGGTACTTATTGCTGTTGATTTTTGCGCCGAATTAGTTTACTATGGGTTTCATATTTATTCAGACAGATCAGTACTATAATGGAATCAGAGGTGAAGGTATATGAAACTGGAGAAGAAGCTCCGCGTCGGTATCCTCGGCGCAACAGGTATGGTAGGCCAGCGTTTTGTGACACTTCTTGCAGACCATCCCTGGTATGATATTACAGTTCTGGCAGCAAGTCCCCGTTCCGCCGGACAGACCTATGAAGAGGCTGTGGGAAAACGGTGGAAGATGACCGTTCCGATGCCGGAAAAGGTTAAGAACATGGTCGTGGTTGACCTGAACCGCCCGGAGGATGTGGTGGATAAGGTTGACTTCGTGTTCAGCGCTGTGGATATGTCCAAGGATGAGATCCGCAGAATTGAGGAAGTCTACGCAAAGACAGAGACGCCCGTGGTTTCCAACAACAGCGCCCACCGCTGGACCCCGGATGTTCCCATGGTGATTCCGGAGATCAATGCGGATCATTTTGCCATCATCGAGGAACAGAAGAAGCGTCTCGGCACCACCAGAGGATTTATCGCCGTGAAGCCCAACTGCTCCATCCAGGGATACGCGCCGGCTCTGGCTGCGTGGAAGGAGTTTGAGCCCTATGAGGCGGTGGTCTGCACCTACCAGGCAATCTCCGGCGCAGGAAAGCGCTTCGAGGACTGGCCTGAGATGGTGAACAACATCATTCCCTTCATCTCCGGCGAGGAGGAGAAGAGCGAGCAGGAGCCGCTGAAGATCTTCGGACATATCGAGAACGGCGAGATCGTGAAAGCGAAAGAGCCGGTTATCACTAGCCAGTGCATCCGCGTGCCGATTCCGGACGGCCATACCGCCGCGGTCTTTGTGCGTTTCCGCAAGCCGGCAACGAAGGAGCAGCTGGTCGAGAAGCTGGTGAACTTTAAGGGAATGCCCCAGGAGCTGGAGCTTCCGCATGCACCGAAGCAGTTCATCCAGTACCGTGAGGAGCCGGATCGTCCGCAGGTGAAGCTGGATGTGGACTATGAGGGCGGCATGGGCGTCACCATCGGACGTCTCCGTGAGGATACCGTTTACGACTGGAAGTTTGTGGGTCTTGCCCACAATACCTTAAGAGGTGCAGCCGGCGGCGCGGTTCTCTGCGCAGAGGCACTGACAGCCCAGGGATATATCACCGCAAAATGATTACAGTGAAGGATATCTTCGCAGTTCTTCGTTGAGCTGCGAAAAAAACCGATGAAACAGAGATGGAGCCCCGGAAACAGGCAAGAGCAGGATCCGGGGCTCCTCTTTCCGATCTGCATATACAGGAGAAGAACTTGGGAAAGTCTTTATTTATCGCAGAAAAACCCAGTGTGGCCCAGCAGTTTGCGCAGGTTCTGAAGGTTTCCGGAAGACAGGGGGCCGGATATCTGGAGAATGCGGACTACGTGGTAACCTGGTGCGTGGGACATCTGGTCAGCATGAGCTATCCGGAGGCCTATGATGAGAAGTATAAGAAGTGGAGCCTGGAAACGCTGCCTTTTCTGCCGAAGGAATACCGCTACGAGGTCATAAAGGATGTGCAGAAGCAGTTTGATATCGTGAGTGGACTTCTCAACAGAGCGGATGTGGACACGATCTACGTCTGCACGGACTCCGGGCGGGAGGGTGAGTATATCTACCGCCTGGTGGCTCAGATGGCGGGCGTGAAGGACAAGGCCCAGAAAAGAGTCTGGATCGATTCCCAGACCGAGGAGGAGATTCTCCGGGGCATCCGGGAGGCAAAGGATGAGAGCGCCTACGAT
>JAGBNL010000007.1 GCA_017634415.1 Clostridium sp. | reverse complement strand
TTCGATATCATGGATGAGAACATGAAGATTGCCGATTTTCGGAGCTTTGTGGTATCCAGCGTGGTGTCCCAGCTGGGACAGAAAAAACACGGCATCGCCACCAGCTTCAACCGCAGTGCCTTCCGGGTGGATGCAGAGGAGCTGCTCCCTGTTCCGGGACATTAAGATTCACTATTGCATTTTCCCAAACCCCATGTTATCATGGGAAAAATCTTTTCAGGAGGCGGTTTCAGGAGATGAAAAAAGTTGTATGGTTTCACTATAACGGCTGCCCGTTCTGCCGCCGCGCAGAGCAGGCTCTGAAGGAGCTGACGGCGGAGAATCCGGCCTATGCCTCTGTTGAGATTGAACGGATTGAAGAGAACGAACATCCGGAGATCGCGGAAAAGTATGACTATTACGGCTGTCCCTCCACCTTCATCGACGGAGTGAAGCTGTATGAGGCAACCATCCGGGATGACGACGCGGTAATCCGCGCCGGCATAAAGAGGACTCTGGACGCGGCCCTGGCGGGCTGACGGGAAATCCGGTATCTGTTCATGGCAGCAATTCTGCAGCCTGCATCATAAACACAATCAGACATCATTGATTCTGTTCCGACCCGGCTGAGAGAAGCGGTCAGGGAAGGGAACAGGGGCAAAACAGAAAGAGAGGCAGGAACATGGCAAAAATCATTGGCGAAGGTATTACCTTTGATGACGTACTGCTGGTACCGTCTTATTCTGAGGTGATTCCGAACCAGGTTGATCTCTCCACGTATCTCACAAAGAAGATCCGGCTCAACATTCCTCTGATGAGCGCGGGCATGGATACGGTCACCGAGAGCAAGATGGCGATCGCGATGGCCAGACAGGGCGGCATCGGCATCATTCACAAGAACATGTCTATCGAGCAGCAGGCTGAGGAAGTCGATAAGGTAAAGCGTTCCGAGAACGGCGTTATAACCGATCCCTTCTCTCTTTCCCCGGAGCACACGCTGCGTGATGCAGATGAGCTGATGGGCAAGTTCCGCATCTCCGGTGTGCCGATCACCGAGAACGGCAAGCTGGTGGGCATCATCACCAACCGGGACCTGAAGTTTGAGGAAGATTACAGCCAGCTCATCCGGGACTGCATGACCAGCAAAAACCTGGTTACCGCGCCGGTGGGCATCAGCATGGAGGATGCGAAGAAGATTCTTGCCAAAGCGAAGGTGGAGAAACTCCCCATCGTGGATGAGAATTATAATCTTCGCGGCCTCATCACCATCAAGGATATCGAGAAGCAGATCAAATACCCGAATTCCGCGAATGATTCCCAGGGACGCCTTCTCTGCGGCGCCGGCGTAGGCATCACCGCCAACGTTCTGGACCGCGTGGCAGCCCTCCGGGATGCCCATGTGGATGTCATCGTTCTGGATTCCGCCCACGGCCACTCTGCGAATGTTATTCACTGCGCCGAGATGATCCGGAAGGAGTTCCCGGATATGCAGATCATCGCAGGAAACATGGCGACGGCGGAGGCCACCAGAGCCCTCATTGAGGCGGGCGTGGATGCCGTCAAGGTCGGTATCGGACCCGGCTCCATCTGCACCACCCGCGTGGTTGCAGGTATCGGCGTTCCGCAGATCAGCGCCGTCATGGACTGCTATGCGGTGGCGAAGGAGTACGGAATCCCGATTATCGCAGACGGAGGCATCAAGTATTCCGGCGATATCACGAAGGCCATCGCGGCGGGCGGCAGCGTCTGCATGATGGGTTCCATGTTCGCGGGATGCGACGAGAGCCCGGGCGATTTCGAGCTGTATCAGGGAAGAAAGTACAAGGTTTACCGCGGCATGGGCAGCATCGCGGCCATGGAGAACGGTTCCAAGGACCGTTACTTCCAGGAGGATGCGAAGAAGCTGGTGCCGGAGGGCGTAGAGGGCCGTGTGGCATACAAGGGACTGGTGGAGGACACCGTGTTCCAGCTCATCGGCGGACTCCGCTCCGGTATGGGATACTGCGGCGCGTCCAATATTAAGGAGCTGCAGGAGAATTCCCGCTTTATCAAGATTACCGCGGCATCCCTCAAGGAGAGCCATCCCCACGATATTCACATCACAAAAGAAGCGCCGAACTACAGCGTCGGCGAATAAAAAGCCGCATCAGAAAAACGACAGGAACGGTATTCCCGCGATCAGCGGGGGTACCGTTCTTCTTGCTTATATGCCGAGGTTGCGGTATAATGTAGGTTCAAGAATAAAGTGGCTAAGTATGCTGATTTGGAGGACTTTATGACCAGGAGAGAACTTAGGGAGCACTGTTTCAAGCTGCTCTTTGTCACAGCCTTTTACCCCAGGGAAGAGGTGGATGAGCAGATAGAGGAGTATTTCGGAGAGCCCCTTGAGACCGATGATGACCCGGAGGGAACGGGCGAAGTGGTGCATGATCCGGCAATGGATGTTTTTGACGGCGGGTATGTCCGGGAAAAAGTCCTGAAGATCGTGGAGAAGGTGCCGGAGCTTGACGAGGAGATCGGCCGCGTGGCGGAGGGCTGGACCGTACGCCGCATGGGGCGGGAGGAACTGACGATCCTCCGTCTGGCACTGTATGAGATAAAGTTTGAAGATGATATTCCGGAGAAGGTTTCGGTGAACGAGGCCGTGGAGCTGGCAAAGAAGTTCGGGGGAAGGGATTCCGCTTCCTTCGTAAACGGAATTCTGGCCAAGCTGATGCCGGAAGAAAAAGACTGATAAACCGGGAGTTCCGATGGCTAATGTATATTCCGTATCGCAGGTGAATGCCTATATCCGCAATATGTTCGCCCAGGACTATGCCCTGAGCAGGATATCGGTGACGGGAGAGGTATCCAACCTGAAGTACCACAGCTCCGGACATATCTACTTTACCCTGAAGGACGGGGGCGCCGCCATCGCCTGCGTCATGTTCGCCGGAAAGCGGGCAAAGGGGCTTGACTTCCGCATGGAGGAAGGGCAGAAGGTGATTGCGGAAGGCAGTGTGGAGGTTTATGTAAAGAGCGGCCAGTACCAGCTGTATGCAAACCGCATCACCCGGGACGGACAGGGAGACCTGTTCCGGCGCTATGAAGAGCTGAAAAACCGTCTGGAAGAGATGGGGATGTTTGCCCCGGAGTATAAGAAACCGATTCCGCCCTATGTGCGGACGGTGGGGATTGTGACGGCGTCCACCGGGGCGGCGATCCACGACATCATGAACATTTCCGCCAGGAGAAATCCCTATGTCCAGCTGATTCTCTGTCCCGCAAAGGTACAGGGAGAGGGCGCGGCGGAGAGCATCGCCCGGGCCGTAGAGCGGCTGGATGCCCTGGGAACCGATGTGATGATCGTCGGCCGGGGCGGCGGCTCCATAGAGGACCTGTGGGCCTTTAACGAGGAAGTGGTGGCGAGGGCCATCTTCGCCTGCAGGACGCCTGTGATCTCCGCCGTGGGACATGAGACCGACTTTACCATCGCCGATTACGTGGCGGATCTCCGGGCGCCGACCCCCTCCGCAGCCGCGGAGCTGGCGGTGTTTGACTACAGCCTGTTCCTGGAACGGCTGGAGGAATACAGAAGAAAGATCACCCGGGGCGCGGAGATGAAAACCGGCAGGATGCGGGATGCCCTTTCCCGGTACCGGCTGGGGCTTCTGGCCCACAGCCCGGAGCGGGAGCTCAACAGCAGGCGGCAGGCCCTGTCGGATATGACGGAGAAGATGGAGCAGCTCCTGAAAAACCGGATCGCGGGAATGCGCCGGGAACTGGAATATAAGAGCGAGCAGATGGAGCGGGGAATGCAGCTTAAGCTCACGGGCCGAAGACAGAGGCTTCAGATTCTGGCCGGACGGCTGGACGGCAGATCTCCCATTCGGAAGATCAGCGGCGGATACGGCTTTGTGACCAACCTGTCCGATATGCGGATAGATACGGTGGAAAAGGCCGTTCCGGGAGAAGGAATCAGAATTCGGATGAGGGACGGGCGCATCGGGGCGCTTGTCACGGAAGTGGAGAAAACATGGCAGAACAGCTGACGATAGAAGAAATGTTCGGACAACTGGACGATATCGTCCGGAAGATGGATGACGGGGAAGTGTCCCTGGAGGAATCCTTCTCCCTGTATGAGACCGGCATGAAGCTGGTGAAGGAAGCAGGGGAGAGGATCGATCTGGTGGAGAAGAAGATCCGCGTCCTTCAGGGAGAAGGACCGGAGGAAGGGGAGCTGTCATGACGGCGGAAGAGGCAAAACGGGAAATCGAGGAAGTGATATATGCTTATCTTCCGGAGGAGACAGGCCCCCAGAAGACCATCTTTGAGGCGATGAACTACAGCATGAAGGCGGGAGGAAAGCGCCTCCGCCCCATGCTGATGCGGGAGGTCTACCGTCTGTTCGGAGGAGAGGGGGAAGAGATTGCCCCCATGATGGCGGCGATGGAGATGATGCACACCTCCTCGCTGATTCATGATGACCTTCCCTGTATGGATAATGACGAGTACCGCCGGGGCAGGAAGACCACCTGGGTGGTTTACGGCTATGATATGGCGGTTCTGGCGGGAGATGCCCTGATGCTCTACGCCTTTGAGACCGCAGCGAAGGCGCTGGCCCTGACGCCCCACACGGACCGGGTGGCCAGATCCATGCAGCTTCTTGCGGAAAAGTCCGGGATCTACGGTATGGTGGGCGGCCAGACCGTGGATGTGGAGCTGACGGGAAAGCCGGTTCCGAAGGACAGGCTGGACTTCATCTACGCCCTGAAGACCGGGGCCCTTCTGGAAGCCTCCATGATGATAGGCGCGGTGATGGCCGGCGCTTCGGAGGAGGACCTCGGGAAGGTGGAGAAGATGGCGGCCGATATCGGTCTGGCCTTCCAGATAGAGGATGATATCCTGGATGAGACCAGCACCATGGAAGAGCTGGGGAAGCCCATCGGCAGCGACGCGAAGAATGAAAAGACCACCTATGTGACCCTTGAAGGTCTTGAGAAATCCAGGGCGGACGCCAGGGCTCTTTCCGCGGAGGCCGTGCAGATTCTCCATGACCTTCCCGGAGAAAACCGGTTCCTGGAGGAGCTGATCCTGCAGCTGGTGGACCGCCGGTATTAATGAGGGCAGTTCCCGAAAGCCCATGCGGGCGTGTCCTGAAGAGGGACAACAGGTTTTCAGAAACGGGGGTGTCAAAACTGATACTTGACAGAATAAACGGACCGGAAGATGTGAAGAAGCTGGAGGGGGAAGAGCTCACACAGCTTGCGGAAGAGATACGCGGATTCCTGATTGAGAAGATCAGCGCGACCGGGGGTCATCTGGCTTCCAATCTGGGAGTGGTGGAGCTTACCATCGCTCTGTTCCGCGCTTTTTCCCTGCCGGAGGACAAGATCGTCTGGGATGTGGGGCACCAGTCTTACACCCACAAGATTCTGAGCGGCAGGAAGGAAGGCTTCGACGGGCTGCGCCAGTTCGGAGGCATGAGCGGCTTTCCGAAGCGTTCCGAATCCAGCTGCGACGCCTTTGACACGGGCCACAGCTCCACATCGATTTCCGCCGGACTGGGCATCGCCCAGGGCAGGGACCTGATGGGGGACCATTACAAGGTGGTGTCCGTCATCGGGGACGGGGCGCTGACAGGCGGCATGGCCTATGAGGCGCTGAATAACGCGGGCCGGATGAAGACCAACTTCATCATCGTCCTGAATGACAACAACATGTCCATCTCGGAGAATGTGGGCGGCATGTCCACCTACCTCTCCAATCTGCGGGCGGACGAGGGGTACAACCTGCTGAAGAAGGCGGTTTCCGACTCCCTCTCCAATATCCCCGTGGTGGGCGACCGGATGGTGAATACCCTCCTCCGGACAAAAAACAGCATCAAGCAGCTGCTGATTCCCGGCATGCTGTTCGAGAATATGGGCCTGACTTATCTGGGACCGGTGGACGGACATGATATCCGGAAGCTGGAGCGGATATTCCGGGAGGCCCAGAAAATCAACCATGCCGTTATCATCCATGTGATTACCAGAAAGGGCAGAGGATACGCCCCTGCCGAGAAGAACCCGGCGGCGTTCCACGGCGTCGGCCCCTTCTGCATTGAGACGGGAGAACCGGCAAAATCCGGCGGAGGCCCCGGGTATACGGAAGTATTTTCCAGGGAGCTGTGCCGCCTGGCGGCGAAGGATGAGAGAATCGTGGCCCTGACGGCGGCGATGCCGGACGGAACAGGGCTTACGCGGTTTGCGAAGCGTTTCCCAAAGCGGTTTTTCGATGTGGGCATCGCGGAGCAGCACGCCGTAACCTCCGCGGCCGGCATGGCGGCCGCGGGATTAAAGCCCGTGGTGGCGGTGTATTCTTCCTTCCTGCAGCGGGCCTATGACCAGATTGTCCATGATGTCTGTCTCCAGGAGCTGCCGGTGGTGTTCTGCATCGACCGGGCGGGCCTGGTAGGCTCGGACGGGGAGACCCACCAGGGAATCTTCGACCTGACGTATCTTTCATCCATCCCGGCCATGACGGTGATGGCGCCCAAGAACATGTGGGAGCTGAAGGATATGATGGGCTTTGCCCTGGAGCTGGGAAGGCCCTGCGCCATCCGCTATCCCCGGGGAGAAGCGTACCGGGGGCTTAAGGAGTTCCGGGCGCCGGTGGAATACGGAAAGAGTGAGATGATCTATGAGGAGCAGGGGCTTGCCCTGTTTGCCTTCGGCAGCATGGTCAGCTGCGCGGAGCATATCCGCGCCAAGATCGCGAAAGAGGGAAAGGCCTGCACCCTTGTGAACGGGCGTTTCGTAAAGCCCGTGGACACGGCGATGCTGGAGCGCCTGGCGCAGAATCACCAGGTGATCGTAACCCTGGAGGAGAATGTTCTCAGGGGAGGCGCGGGTGAAGAGGTCACAGCCTGGATTCACAGGCATCACCCGGAGGTGCGGGTGGTGAACATCGGCCTTCCCGATGCCTACGTGGAGCACGGCAATGTCTCCGTGCTGCGCAAGGCCCTGGGCATCGACAGCGACTCCATCATAGAGCGTCTCAGAGAGGAACAGGTGATATGAAAAAGCGGCTTGACGTTCTCCTGACAGAGCGGGGGCTTGCCGAATCCAGAGAGAAGGCAAAAACCATCATCATGTCGGGAATTGTCTATGTGAACAACCAGAAGGAGGACAAAGCCGGCGCCATGTTTCCGGAGGACTGCTCCCTGGAGGTGCGGGGCCAGACCCTGCGGTATGTGAGCCGGGGCGGGCTGAAGCTGGAGAAAGCGATGAAAAGCTTTCCCATCGACCTTCATGATGCGGTCTGCATGGATGTGGGCGCCTCCACGGGCGGATTCACCGACTGCATGCTCCAGAACGGGGCGAAGAAGGTGTACGCCGTGGATGTGGGCCACGGACAGCTGGCCTGGAAGCTCAGGAATGACCCCAGGGTTGTGTGCATGGAGAAGACGAATATCAGGTATGTCACCCCGGAGGACATCGGGGAGGCGGTGGATTTCGTCTCCATCGATGTGTCCTTTATCTCCCTCACCATGGTGCTGGGACCGGTACAGGACATCCTGAAGCCGGAAGGACACGTGGCGGCCCTGATCAAGCCCCAGTTTGAGGCGGGGCGGGAAAAGGTCGGGAAGAAGGGTGTTGTGCGGGAGAAAAGCACCCACATGGAGGTGATAGAGAAGGTGATTCTCTATGCCCGCTCCATCGGCTTTTCCGTTGAGGGTCTGGATTATTCGCCCATCCGGGGACCGGAGGGCAATATAGAGTATCTGGTTTATCTGGGCCATGGGGAAGATCATTTTGACATGGCACTGACAGGCGCTGCAGTAGACCGGGCGCACGAGGAACTGGACAGATGAATAACTTTTTTGTGATTGCCAATACAGAAAAGGATTATGCCATGCGCACGGCAGACCAGGTGGAGCGCTATCTGCTGGAGAAGGGCATGACCTGCGGCCGGGCGGATGCCTCAAGAAAGAAGAAAAGGTCGAAACATACGGGTCTGGAGGCGCATTATACCGATGCGGGTCAGATTCCGGATGATACGGACTGCATCATCGTTCTCGGGGGAGACGGCACACTGCTGCAGGCGGCCAGGGATACCGCGGGAAGAGACATCCCGCTTCTCGGCATCAACAGCGGCCATCTGGGCTATCTCTGCCAGGTGACCGAGGAGGACAGGGTTCTTCCGGCACTGGACAGACTGATGGAAGATGATTACAGCATCGACCGCAGGATGCTCCTGGACGGCGCTGTATATGCGGGGGGAAAGCTCGTAAAGCGGGATATCTCCATGAATGATGTGATTCTCTCGCGGAACGGGACAAACCCCATGCATTTCCTGGTGTATGTAGATGACCAGGAGCTGGGCAGGTATTCCGGGGACGGCATCGTCACCGCCACGCCCACAGGCTCCACCGCCTATAGCCTTTCCGCCGGGGGCCCGATTCTCGATCCGGCCACAAGGATGATTGTGCTTACGCCGGTGTGCGCCCATATCGTGGGTTCCAGAAGCATCGTGATCTCACACAGAAGTCTGGTAAAGATCGTGGTGGATCCGGAGTTTAACGGCAGGCAGAGCGTCAGTTTTGACGGGGGAGAAGCCATTGCAGTCATGCCGGGGGATCATATCTTGATCTCGGAGTCCGAACTGACCGCGCCGCTCATTGAACTGGAGAGGATGTCCTTCCTGGAGCGGCTTCGCAGAAAAATGAAGATGATTTAAGCAACAGCAAATTTTTTAAAAATTTGGGGAGAACATCATGAAACTGGAAAGACACAGCAAGATCGTGGAACTCATTGGAAAGTATGATATCGAGACCCAGGAGGATCTGGCAGCCTACCTGAACCGGGAAGGCTTCAAGGTGACCCAGGCCACGGTGTCCAGGGACATCCGGGAGCTCAGGCTCACCAAGATGCAGACGGGAAAGGGCAAACAGAAGTACGCCCTGATCCACCAGCAGTCCCCTTCTGATGACAAGTATATCCGGATCCTGCGTGACAGCTTTATTTCCATGGATATGGCCCAGAATATTCTGGTGATCCGGACAGTGGCGGGAATGGCCATGGCGGTGGGGGCTGCCATTGATTCCCTGCATTTCCCGGAGGTGGTAGGCTGCATCGCGGGTGACGACACGGTCATGTGCGCGATTCGGACACTGGACGATACCATTGTCCTGATGGATAAGCTGAGGAAGCTTACGGAGTAACGGAGGAATGAGAATTGCTGCTTGAACTTCATGTGAAGAATCTTGCGCTCATTGACAGCGCCCATGTGGAATTCGGCGAGGGACTCAATATTCTCACCGGCGAGACCGGCGCGGGAAAGTCTGTCATCATCGGTTCGGTGAATATGGCGCTGGGAGGAAAGGCACCGAAGGAAATGATCCGCCAGGGCGCCGACAGCGCATATATCGAGCTGGTCTTCTCGGACACTTCCGAAGCGCTGGCGGAGGCTCTCAGGGAGATCGGCGCGGAGCCGGAAGAGGACGGGACGCTGATCGTGTCCCGCAGAATCACGCCCCAGCGGGCCACGGCGAGAATCAATGACCGTACCGTGACCGCCGCGGGGCTGAAAAAGATTACATCCCTGCTGCTGGATATCCACGGGCAGCATGAACACCAGTCCCTGCTGAACAGGGCAAAGCATCTGGAGATTCTCGATGAATTCGGCGGAAAGGAAGCCGCCGCCCTGAACCGGGAGGTTTCCGCGGCCTACGAGAGGTACCGGGAGCTGGAGAAGGAGCTGCAGAGCTATACGGGCGATGCGGAGAGCCGGAAGCGGGAAGCGGATTTCCTGAGCTTTGAGATCGGTGAGATCGGGGAGGCGGACCTCACAGAAGGTGAGGAGGAGAAGCTGGAAGCAGATTTCCGGCGGATGTCCAACAGCCGGAAGATCACGGAGAACATCGAGAAGGCCGCGGCCCTCACGGAGGAAAACGGCTACTCCGACGCCATCGCCGCCGTGGAGGAGGCACTGTCCTACGACGAGGGCCTCTCCGGCATCCGGGACATGCTCTACGACCTGGATTCCATG
>JAGBNL010000078.1 GCA_017634415.1 Clostridium sp. | reverse complement strand
GTATGCAGTCATGCGTGAGACCTCCTTTTCCTTCATCTATTATAAGTGATTTATTTATAATATCATCAAACAGGCTTCGACACAAGTTTTATTCTTCATCGCGGAATGTCGTACAATTACCGCTCTGGTTCATCGTGTGTTCAATTTCGCGATGAAGAATAAACGCTCCGCAGGGATGCGCACGCGTGCTGATTGGTATTTGATGCCTTACGGCATCCAGCACGCGGCGCGCAAATCCCGCGAGCGGGATTTTAACTGTATTGACGTCTATTTCAGCTTCGCTTATAATGTGTTTCTGTTGTATCTGATTACATTTTTATACCGTTTAGAAAGCAGGATTTCCTATGACGCAGTCTCCTCCGAGAGAAAATAAAATGGGCACCATGCCGGTACCGAAGCTCCTCATCACCATGTCCCTTCCGATGATGATCTCCATGCTGGTGCAGGCCCTCTATAATATTGTAGACAGTATCTTCGTGGCGCAGATCAGTGAGAACGCCCTGACCGCCGTCTCTCTGGCGTTCCCGGTCCAGTCCCTGATGATCGCCGTATCCGCGGGAACCTGCGTCGGTATGAACGCCCTGCTCTCCCGCTCCCTGGGCGAAAAGAATCAGGAGATGGCGGACAAAACCGCAATGAACGGGGCTTTCCTCGCCGTCATGGGCTTTCTCGCCTTCTTCCTCGTGGGTCTTTTCCTGGCAAAGCCTTATTTCTACAGCCAGACCGCGGGAAATACGGAGATTGCGGAGCTGGGCACGCAGTACCTGCAGATTGTCACCATGTGCTCCGCCGGCATTTTCCTGGAAATGTGCTTTGAGCGCATCATGCAGTCCACCGGACGCACCATGCTCAGCATGTTCACCCAGCTGACCGGCGCCATCTTCAATATCATCTTTGACCCGATTCTCATCTTCGGACTCTTCGGCTTTCCGCAGCTGGGCATCCGGGGCGCCGCCATCGCCACCGTGCTCGGGCAGTGCATCGCCGCAGTATTTGCCATCCTGCTGAATCAGAGGAAGAATCCGGATGTGCATCTTACGCTTTCGGGATTCCGCCCGGACGGGCATGTGATTAAGAATATCTACTACGTGGGCGTTCCCAGCATCGTCATGCAGTCCATCGTATCCGTCATGACCTTCGGACTGAACCGGATCCTGATCACCTTCTCCGAGACGGCCGTCTCGGTACTGGGGGTATACTTCAAACTCCAGAGCTTTGTGTTCATGCCGGTCTTCGGCCTGAACAACGGATTTATCCCCATCGTCGCCTACAACTACGGCGCCAGAAACAAAAAGCGCATCATGGAGACCATCCGCTCCGGCGTGACCATCGCCGTCATCATCATGCTGACGGGCCTGGTCATCTTCCATGTGTTTACCAGAGAGCTGCTTCTGCTCTTCAACGCCTCGGAGCACATGCTGGAGATCGGCATCCCGGCGCTCCGGATCATCAGCCTGAGCTTCGTGTTTGCCGGCTACTGCATCATCCTGGGCTCCGCCTTCCAGGCGCTGGGAAATGGTGTCTACAGCCTGATCAACTCCGTCTGCAGACAGCTTCTCTGCATCCTGCCCCTGGCCTGGCTCTTCTCCCGCCTGTGGGGCCTGCATGCCCTGTGGTACTCCTGGCTGGTGGCGGAGCTCATCTCCGTGACCATGTCCACCTTCCTGTTCCGGAAGATATATAAAGAAAAGCTGGAGAATCTGTAAAGATACCGGGCAGCAGGACTGCCCTGTTTTATACCGACTGAGTCAGATACAGCGGGGGTACCCTTCGAAAACGCCTTCGGGCACGTTTTCTCAGGATACCCCCGCTGTATCTGTCTTCTACGGATATATTTTCCCAGGGCAGTCCTGCTGTTTCTTTCTGCTTCGGGCATGTTATCCCAGGGCGGTCCTGCTGTCTCTTTCTCCTTCGGGCACGTTGTCCCGGGGCAGTCCTGCTGTCTCTTTCTCCTGCGGGCAAGTTTTCGAAGGGTGACTTCCTGTTTCTCCGCGTCATCTGCAATTTGGTACTATCGGAGGAATCGCGGATAAAAAAATACAGAGACAGACGACGGGAAAAAAGCAGATGAAAAAGACAGGGGCAGACCGACCACCCGGAGAAAACGTGCCCGAAGGCGTTTTCGCAGGGCGGTCCGTCTGTCCCTGTCTGTCTTTTTAATCTATGTTTTCTTCGGGGAACACTTAATCACCCCTGCAGCGTCGCCCGGATTCTCCCCGCAAACTGCCCGATTCTCTCCCCGATTCCCGGAAGCTTCACTGCGGTTCCCGGATCGTTGGCCGTCTCCAGCATGGCGAATCTGGCCGGCAGGTAGAAGTTCTTGTTCATGTTCAGAGCGGATATGATCTGTCTTGCCACGATGTCGCTGCCGGAGTAGCCGGACACGATGATGGCAAAGACCGCCTTGTCGTAGAACTGGCGGATACGGTACAGCGCCGTCAGCCGGTTGATGAAGGCCGTCATGTTCGCCGAGATGGCGTCGTTGTAGTTCGGACAGATCATGACGATGGCGTCCGCTTCCCGGACTGCCGGATAGACGTCCTCCACGATCACGCCGCCGTAAAAGCAGCTTCCCTGTTCCCCGAAGTGGCAGCAGGCGTTGAAGCTGCAGCCGGAGCAGTCATCGAGGGTGCCGTTTCTCAAGCCTATCTCCCGGATGTCCACCGGCTTTACGCCGTTTTCCGGATGAAGAAGCTTTTCCTTTACGCCGTTCCAGAGGGCATAGGTGTTGCTGGTCCGGTGGCTGGAGGCGTGGAGCGCCAGAATCTTCGGGTTCTCCTTCCTGTACCAGGAAAAGTTCTCTATGGATTCCGCAAGCTTCTTCGCGGAATCATGATAGGCTTCCGTCAGGCTGTCGGTCCCCAGGTTCATGGCGGCCACCCTGAAGTTCCGGAGGCTTCCGGTTCCCTCTACCAGCGGCTTTCCCACAAAGGTGCAGCCGGCCATGTTCGCCGCCAGCACAAGCTCCGCTGCTGTGGATTTCGTGTACAGCTCGCTCTCCGCGTCGGTGATGATGCCGCCGACGGTTCCTTCCAGCAGCGCCGGGTCCCGCCGCAGCTTTCTCAGAAGCTCTGCATATCCGGTATTGATGCCGTCGCTTCCCAGGTTCACCGCAAAAAGAACCCGTTCGATTTCATTTTCCAGAATGTACTCCCGCCGGAGATCCCCGGGATTCTCTGTGGTGATTACATCTCGCCCTGCAAGGGCATAGTCCAGAACCTCCCTGAGTCTCCGGTTTTCGCCCTGCTCCGGGTCTTTCGGCATTACCAGCAGAATTCTTCTGCCCATTCTCTCACTTCCTGTTCCTTCTATTCTGCTCACCCCACGGCTCCCCGCGTTTCAAAGGTACGCCCTGCGTACCTTCTATTCTGCTCGCCCCACGGCCGTCAGTTCACTGTGTGCAGGTGATCCTCCGCCTCTTTGATCCGCTTATACAGCGCCTCCGGCATCGGCAGAATCTCATGTTCCTGTCCGAAGGGAGTATACCTGTTCTTGACGCCCATGTAAATACCGCCCAGGAAGATGGATCCGCAGTGCCATTCGCCGCGGATGGTCAGAAGGATGGAGAGGGCTCCTGAGGAAAATGCCGGCGCCACGTAGGGCTTGAAGCCCAGCTCCCGCATCTTCATGTTGGCCGTGACGGTAAGCTCCGTCAGTTCCCGGCTCAGGGAATCGTCATAGTGCTTTATGGAATTGGCCACCACCAGCTCCTGTCCGTGGGGGCCGAAGGTTCTTCCCTCCGTGAGGAACTGCATGAAACGGTTATCGCGCTTTGCGTAATAGGCCGCTCTCGCGTTCATGACGCCCAGGCCGAAGCCCTGGATCTGCTCCGGGAGAAGTCCCATGCCGTCGAAGTTTCCGTTCTCGTCCTCATTGCTGGCAAGATATGCAGCCTTGGCCAGCGGGTCCACCGGGTCCGCCACCTCGCAGAAGAGTCCCTTAAAGTGCTCCCGTCTTGCCTGCTTTGCATAGTCGGCGATGATTTTAGAGTTTCTCTCCAGCTGCCACATCCGCACATCCTTCACGCCGGATCCCACGGCAGGGATTCCCGCGGAAGCGATGAACACGAAGACATCGCACGCAAAGAGGTGCTCTCTGTCCACCACGTAGACCTCGGGAAGGGCGTTGTAATCCCAGGGATAGGCGATCTGGTTCTCCTCAAACTCCCAGCGGGCCGTGATCTTGTCGGAGATATCGCAGATGCCGATGCGGCTGATGCAGTCTCCGCCCAGCAGATGAAGGCCGGTCAGCAGGTTGCTTCCCACGTCTCCGATGGCCAGGACGTGAACCACCTTCTTCGCCGGCTTCTTCCCGTCCTTCGGCAGGCCCAGGGGAAGATTCTCCGTAAGAATCCGGCGGAACTGGGGATGGGACAGGTTTACCGCACGGAGCCGTTCCTCCTCGATGGCGCGCTGCACCTCTTTCGGCAGCGGCTCTCCCGCTTTCCCGTCCCGGTGAAGCTCCAGGGAGGACAGCCAGGATGCATTCTCCTCCGCTGCGCAGAGAAGAGCGGGATCATTTACCAGGAAGGAGCTTCTGCGCATCTTCCACTCTCCCTCAAAGAGATAAACCTCCACTTCTCCTCTGCGTTCCTCGGGCGCCTCCCCGAAGGGAAGCGCCTCGTTATCGGAGCAGCATATCACATGGTCAATTTCATAGAATTTCATTTTGATTTACCAGCTTTCTGTAATTATTTCAGCACGCAGGCAAAATCCTGTGTGATGAACTTTGCTATTTGATCCGGTTCAGCATCTCCAGGTCATTCTCCAGGTAGGTGCTGGCAGCCAGATTCGGGTCATAATTGACACACTCGCCGCGATCCGGGCAGAGCGGCGCGATAACGGCCTCCGAAAGCCGCTCCAGCGTCAGATTCCGTCCGAAGCGCATGCGGTAAGCCTCCTCCAGGGCCAGGAAGATGTCCCGGGAATTCCTGATGCAGCAGGCCGAAAATTCATAGAGGGCTTCCGGCGTCGCGCCCAGGATCTCCTTCGGCGGCTTCGTGTACGGGAATATCATGTTGACAGAAGGCGACAGCCCCGCCACCTTCTGTGTCGGCCTGAGAACCGTGTCTCCGCCGATGAAGGGATACAGCGTAGATTCCACAAACCACTTCCGGATGTTCGGGATAAAGTAGACGCTGTCGGTGTCAATTCCCTTCAGTGCCATGGTATCACGGCCGTAGCCGGAAATCACGCCCAGAATCACTTTCTTTATCTCGATTTTTTCCTTTTTGAGCATCGGCTCCAGCGCCTCAAAACGGCCGCCCAGATGCAGAATGTCGTCCACCAGGATCATCGGCCGCCTAAAGGACCGGAGCATCCGGATCTGTTCCGGAAGGCTCGCGTAGTTGGGGAACGCCTCGATGCTCCCTGTCTCCAGGTCAGCTGAAAATACCTTGTCCGTGTGCAGTGTCTTGGTCACCGTGTTGGGAATCACCTTATCCCTGAGAATCTTTCCGTAAGGCACGCACATGCAGTCGCCCAGCTTCCTGGGTTCCGCCACCTCGTTGGGCACGCCGTTGGCTGCCGTCACCTTTTCCACCAGCTGCGGATATATACTGGCGGCGGAAAGGGAAAGCACCAGCTGTCCGGGATAAAGTGCCGTCATCGCCTTCTGAAGCTTCCGGTGCGCCTGTTCCATGACCTGCAGGACCGCCTCTTCACTGGCCAGCGGTTCTTTGATGGTCGTTTCCATATTTTTCAGAAGCACCAGCGGGGAGTGCATATCCACCAGATACAGCGGAATCTCCGACCGGAATTCCTCCGCCCGGAGGAACCCCTGCCGCTCCAGAACACTCTCCACCTCGGCGGAAAGTGTCCCGTGCTCCTGGAAATAGATGGCATAGCTGCAGCTGTGCGGGAAGGAGCGGGCGATCACCTCGGAGAGCAGATACTGGGCCGGATTCGGTATCAGGGCATCCTTCCGGACCCAGAGTCCGGTGATCATCAGAATCTCGCCGGATGTGCGGTGACGCACCTGCTGTGCCAGCTCCACATCTCCCAGGACAGAGAAGAGTTCATTCGGCCCGAGATACCGGAAGCAGACAAAGCCAACCATCCTGTTGTCCTTCAGCATGTTGCGGAGAATCAGCAGCCTGTCGCCGGCATTCCGGATACCCTCCAGCACCTGCTCTGCGTTCTCCCCGTCGGAAAGCACCGATATGCCGGCCTCCTCCAGGATCTCCGCCCCGGGCGTTTCCGCCTCATCGAAGGAGAGCACCTTTCCGGCAGCCAGAGGCTTGAATTCCGGCTCCCTGAGATAGAGACCGCTGTTATAGATGTATTCCTGCGCCACCGGGTCGATCATGTTGCTGATATCCCGGTTCATATCGATATTCTCGCGGATCATTACAGAGGTGATGTCCTCAAACTGCTCCGGCAGCTCCACCTCGATGACTCTGCCTTTGATGCGTTTGTAAACTTCTGCCGCATCTGCCGCAGCGTTCTCCCCTGCCGTCTTTCTGCGGAAGATGACATGATTCATATGGTGAATCGAATTGGAAACCGCCTTCGCCTTATAGGACGAGGCATTGGCCACCACATCGGTGCCGGCCACCATATAGAGATCTCTGCCGGCAAAGGCCTCCCGCAGCGTCTTCAGATCCTCCGGATTGGCGATATTAATGGGAATCGTGTCCGGGAACAGGTTGACGTGGAATTCATCCGCTACGGACATATTTACAATTCTGCGCCGCACAAGACGGGGCTGCGTCTTCTTTGACCAGGCGAATTCATCCACCGCCATATAGACCTCGAAGCCGGAATCCCTGATCTCCCGCACGATCTCCTTGTGGGACAGGGTGAAGGGGTCGAAGGTTCCCGGGAAGAAGGCAACCTTTTCGTGCACGGGAATATGAATCTCCCCGCGGAACATATGCCACTGGGTGATAAACTGGTTGATGGCGGTCAGTGCGGAGGCCCGGTAGAACATAGATGTCATGGAGGAATCCTCCTCGTGGAAGAGGAACAGGATTTTGCTCCATCCCAGCGCGAACAGCGAGTACTTTTCATCCAGGGAAAGGCTGCCCTGATAGAACACATCGTCTATAACCTGCAGCGCTTCCTGACGCACCGGCTCCCGGTAGTTCGCCAGTCCCCGGAAAATGGCGCCGAGAAGTATCTTTTTCCGCTCCTCGTAATCCCCGTCGCTGATATCATACCGCTCCCGGTATGCCGGATAGTTGCACAGAAGGGCCCCGATGGTATCCAGGGCGCTGGCCACGATCTTTACGTTGGGGCTCGCCTCCAGGCTGATGAGATGGTTTATCACCTCATCCAGCTCTGCCGGCGGAAGCCAGAGGGCGCATTTTCCCAGATAGACCGGAATATAGCTGGAGAAATCATAGTCTCCGACCTCGATTCCCTCCCGGAGCTCCATCACCACCTCGTTGCGCTCATCCGGACGCAGATAGTGGATGATATCCAGGAGTGCCTCGCCGGCATCCTCCCGCACCATCACATACTCGCTGACCTTGATGAGATTGGACAGGTGCGCGGCGATATGCAGCTTATGGGCCATTTCCCCGTGATGGAGCTGGTCCTTCAGAAGCTTGATATTGACAGCCTTGACAATCCAGGGCGTCGCTGTCTTCAGGTTCTCCAGGAAAATGTCGGAGACCACATCCTGATCATAGAGGATATGCTCTTCCTCTGCCACATCCTCACCCAGATTCCGGAGAATCCGCAGCTTGAGATAGGCCATTGTGACATCATCGGCCGTATCGGTATTCAGGATAACATCCCGGAATGCCCTGCATCCTTCCAGTTCCGGCTTATAATCCGTCAGTACCTTGGCACTTCTCCAGGATGCAATCCGCACCTCTTCCGACGGATGCACCGCATAATAAAGGGTAAATGCGGCAATCTGATTCAGCTCCTCATCCGATAGTTCTGCCAGGGGCAGCTCATGAACCGCATCCATAATCACGAAGGCCTCGTTCTCTTCCCTGGATTCAGGCGCAGTGAAGCACTTCATGAAAATACTCAGGTAATCTCTCCGGTCGCCCTCAGTGCAGTACTTCAGGACGGAGGCCAGTACATTCTTCGTATTGAAGCGGATTCTCCGCTTCTGCCTTGTCACCAGCTTCCGGTCCGGATGAAGCAGAAGATCCAGGACCTCTTCCGCCACAGCATCGGCCTCGCGGGTGTTCAGATCGGGCATGTCCGCCGGGCGCTGCTTCCGGTAGCCGAAATTGAACTGGGCGAGAATCTTGCCCATCAGCTGTGCAGCCTCGGCGCGGATCTGGCCCTCCCGGTGCATCAGAAGCTCATACAGGAAAGAGAGAATCTGCTTCTTCTGGCTGTCATTGGCGTAGGCGCTGAAGTTGAAGAAAATGCTTAGATACGCCCGAAGGTTCTTCCAGTCCTTCTCGCTTCTGGCAGACTCCAGGAAATTGCCAAACTGGCGCTCCGCACTCATCAGATGCATGACATTGATATTGTGCTCCACACCCATATGAACCAGTGTCCGGACACTCTCCTCCGCATTCCGGAGAGTGAGCTCCGGCATCGGAGCCGGCCGCTTCGTCTTTCCGTTCAGATCCGTGTCCACGCCAAGGGACTGCATGTACTCCTCAAAGTCCCGGAGTCTGGCATAGACAAATTTATAGCGGAGAAGCTTTTTCTCATCTACATTGTCCAGCTTGTTGAGGATGACATCGAAGGCTTCCTTCAGACCGGAGATGAATGTAATCTCCCGGTTGTTTTCCCCCCGGCTCTGCTTTACCCGGAAGTCCGAGTAAATCAGCACCAGAGACTCTACCGTCAGATTCTCCGGCTCCAGATCCCAGGTGGAGTGGTTCGCTGCGATGTGTCCGATATATTCCATCCGGTGGCGGTTAAACCACTGGTCCGTATAATAATAGTGAAGATAAGGCACCTTCTCATTGGGCTTGCAGCCGAACTTGCCGATGTCATGGCCCGCCGCCGCGCCGGAAACCAGCGTCAGATCGATGGGAACCCCCGCCTCGTAAAGGCCTCTTGCCACATGCATGGAGACATAGTGAACTCCCGCGATGTGCTCCAGTGTCCGGAAGGGCGTCACCTCCAGGCCCAGGCGCATCATCTCATAGACGAATTCCTTCCGGAAGCAGCTGACAAATCTCTCGTATTCTTCCCAGGATTCAAAGTTTTTTCCCTCCTCCGGGGGCAGGAAGGCAAAATCATAGTATTTGTCCCAGGGAAGAACCTTCCGCTCTTCCTCAAAGAAAAACTGCAGTACCGTCAGGAAAAAGATACAGCCTGCGGCATGCGGTTCCGCTGCCTTTGAAAACTCCTCCTCAGGATACAGGATATGGCAGGCGTACTTATAGGTATAGGACATCCAGCCGCCTTCCGGTTCTCTTCCCAGCAGGTCCATGGGCTCGGCGCAGATATCATAGATCTCCGAGCAGGTAAATCGTCTGCGTACCGGGAACATCCCCGCCATATGGGTTTCCCAGTATTCCTTGTTCATCAGCATCCGGATGCCCCGGGCGCTCATGCCGGTGGCCTTCAGGAATTCCTCTCCCGAAAGTTTCTCCGTCAGCCCCTGCACTGCTGCTTTCACATGTTTGATCCCCACGTCTTTCCTCCTGTTCTGTGGCTGTTTTTCCTTCCGCCTCTCTGGGTTCAAATCGATACCTGCTATGCGCAGCATCGATTGATATTAAATTAACAATATATTGCCAATCCAAAAACTCTCTGATATAATCCCGACAACGGCCAGAAAACACAAAACAACCAAAAACGACCGTTTCTTCCACCCTGACAAACCGATATCAGACATATTGCAGATTTTCTGCCGATCTGTCCATTCAGTTCGGATGAAATGCCTGCGTTTTGTTACTTTAATATCATACCACGTTCAGGGTGCGTCATAAACAGATTTCTTTATATTTTCCCGCAGTATCATTTTATAGATTTGCAACTGTACACCGCCATGGAAATATTATGTCCTTTATGCTCCGTGAGGTTTTTCAAACAATACTGCTGCGGCCATGCGGAACTGTTCCGCATCTTAACGGAGGTATCCTTATGAATAATAATGCAAATGCAGGAAAGAAGACCGGTTTTGCCGCCTTCCTCGAGAGAAAGAATATCCAGTTCAGCCCGCAGCGGTACGGCATTGACGCTCTGTCCGCCATGGCCCAGGGCCTGTTCGCATCGCTCCTCATCGGCACCATCATTTCCACCCTGGGAAAACAGCTGGGCATCCAGATTCTTCAGGACATCGGCGGATATGCAAGCTCCGCCACAGGTCCCGCCATGGCCGTATCCATCGGCTATGCCCTGCAGGCCCCGCCCCTGGTTCTGTTTACCCTGGCCGGCGTCGGCATCGCTGCCAATACGCTGGGCGGCGCCGGAGGCCCTCTCGCGGTTCTGCTGATCACCATTGTGGCCGCGGAATGCGGAAAAGCCGTCTCCAAGGAGACCCGGGTGGACATTCTGGTCACCCCGGCGGTCACCATCATC
>JAGBNL010000077.1 GCA_017634415.1 Clostridium sp. | reverse complement strand
GAATTTGCGCTGGATATTCTGCATGTGGACCGGATGGGACTGGACAGCAATGACAGGGCGTTTCTGGATATGATTATCGATAAGTTTGACGGAGGACCGGTGGGGCTGGAGACCATTGCGGCGGCGCTGGGAGAGGATTCCGGAACCATCGAGGATGTCTATGAGCCGTATCTTCTGATGAACGGCTTTATCAACCGGACACCGAGAGGACGGGTGGCCACGAGGGCTGCCTACGAGCACCTCGGATACAGGATGAAGGAACAGTAAGGTTTTGTCCGGCAGTTCTGAACGTGAGGGAAAAGATGAAAGACGAGAAAGTCAGCAACAAGAATTATACCGATGTGCTCATCGGAGGAAAGATATATACGCTGGGCGGTCTGGAGGAGGAAGGGTATCTTCAGCGGGTAGCCTCCTACCTCAATGACAAGATTGCCATGATCAAGACCCAGGAGGGCTTCAACCGCCTTCCGGATGACTATAAGAATCTGACCCTGTGCCTGAATCTGGCGGATGATTATTTCAAAGAGCGGGAACATTCCCGGTCACTGGCCGCGGAGCGGGACATGCTGGAAAAGGAAGTATACCGGCTGAAATCCGAGCTGGTAAATGCGCAGATGAAAAACAGGGAGCACAATGGCAGAAAATAGAAGACTTGAGATACTGGCGCCCGCAGGTTCCGTGGAGAGCATGAAAGCGGCCGTGGCGGCCGGGGCAGATGCGGTATATATGGGCGGACAGAAATTCGGCGCCCGGGCATTTGCCGGGAATCCTGACGAAGACGGGCTGATCGCCGCAATCCGGTATGTGCATCTTCACGGAAGAAAGCTGTATCTTACGGTAAATACACTTCTCCGGGAGGAGGAACTGCGCACGCTTCCGGCGTATCTTGCGCCGTATTACGAAGCGGGACTGGATGCGGTGATTGTGCAGGATATGGGAGTGCTCAGGACGATACGGCAGTATTTTCCGGACCTGCACATTCATGCCAGCACACAGATGACGGTGACAGGGCCGGAATTCGGAAAGCTGCTGGCACAGGCGGGCGTAGACCGGATTGTGCCTGCACGAGAGCTTTCCCTGGAAGAAATCAGAAGTTTATACGATAACACAGGTCTGGAGATAGAGTGCTTCGTACATGGTGCACTCTGTTTTTGCTATTCCGGTCAGTGTCTGTTTTCCGGCTTCATCGGCGGACGGAGCGGAAACCGGGGGAGATGTGCCCAGACCTGCAGGCTGCCCTTTTCCGTGGAGGGCGGACCGAAGACATATCCGCTGAGCCTTAAGGACCTGAATACCCTGGACATTCTCCCGGATATTCTGGAGGCCGGCGTCTATTCCCTGAAGATAGAGGGACGGATGAAGAGTCCCCGTTATACGGCAGGCGCTGTCAGCATCTACCGGAAATACGCCGATTATTGGCTGGAACACGGCCGGGAGGGGTACCGGGTGGACAGGAAAGACCGGAACAGGCTTCTGGATCTCTTTGACCGCGGCGGCCAGACCGACGGTTATTACCGGAGACACAACGGTCCGGAGATGATCGTCTTCAATGACAAGCCCGCCTTCCGGAAAGAGAATACGGAATATATGCGGTATCTGGATGACTCCTTCGTGAACGCGGAGGTCCGGGAACCGGTTGAAGCACGGCTTACGGCCGTGACCGGGGAGCCTCTGTCCCTCAGTGTCAGACTGCATGGAGAGGGCAGAGAGGACTTTTCCGGAAAAGAGATATCCGTGCGCCTTGCGGGGGATGCGGTCGCTTCCGCGCTGTCGAAGCCGACTTCGGAAGGGGATCTTGAAAAACAGGTCCGTAAAACGGGCGGAACCCCCTTCTATATGGACAGACTGGAGATTCAGACGGACGGGAAGGGATTTGTTCCTGTAAAAAGCCTGAACGGGCTTCGCAGAGAAGCGCTGGAGATGCTGGAAGAGAAGGCAGACAGCTGCTTCCGGAGAGCTCTTCCGGAGATTTCGGATAAAGACCCTCAGGAGACGGGGAAAGAGATTTCCCGGGGAAATGCCGGGGAATACCGGTTCTCGGCTGTGACGGAGAATCCGGCCCATCTCGAGGTTCTCCTGAAGAAGGATTTCATCCGGAGAATCTGTCCCGACGCCGCTGGATTCGGCGCGGAAGCGTGGAGCGCTGCGGTGAGAAGATGCCATGGAGCGGGGAAGGAATGTTTTCTCCGGCTTCCGCACATCTGGCGCAGGGAGGCGGAGGCTTACTTCTCGGCCCATGAAGGAGAACTGAGAAAGGCCGGCTTTGACGGCCTTGTGGTGCGGGCCTGGGAGGAGATTCCCGTGATGAAGAGACTCCTGCCGGGGATTCCGCTTCACATGGACTATACCATGTATACCATGAACAGGGAGGCGGAAGCGGAGATTGCCGGATACTGTGAAGACAGTCCCGTAACCTTCACCCTGCCCCTGGAGCTCAATGACCGTCAGATGGAGGTATTTCCGGGAGAGGGACATGAACTCCCGGTGTACGGTGCATGTCCCATGATGGTTACTGCCCAGTGCTTTCACAGGAACAGAGGAAAATGTGACAGAACGCCGGAAGTGCTTTTTATTCAGGACAGGAGCGGACGGCATTTTCCCGTGAAGAATCACTGCTCGTTCTGCTACAATACCATCTACAACGCGGAACCCCTGTCTCTTCTCGCGGAGAAGGAGCGGATAGACAGGCTTCATCCGGAATGGCTGAGGATGACATTTACCACAGAGACGCCCGGGGAAGTATCCGCCATTGCGGACAGCTTTGCCGCGGTGTTCTGCGAAGGAAAAAAGAAGACCCCGGAGTATGCATTTACCAAAGGGCATTTCCGGAGGGGTGTTGATTAAACAGCGCATGGGGAAGGATATCTGCAGCATATGGCAAATGTTGTGACACAGATGGCCCGGTATCTGATGATTCTTCTGGCCGCCATCTATACCTATTACAATTTCCGGTATTTTTCCTATGACGACCGGGAGGAGAGAGACAGCCTCTGCCGGAACCAGGTGATTCTCATGTTTCTGATCCTGATTCTGGCGGATACCGTCGTATGGGTGCGCACGCAGGATATGGAGCTGATGGCGCTCTGCGGGGCACAGGCCCTGTTTCTTGCGGCGTTTCTGCTGCTTTCCAGGGGGCTTTACAGAAGGCTTTCGAGGCTTCTGCTGAACAATACCTGCATGCTTCTCGCCACCGGCTTCATCATGCTGAACCGGATTTCTCCGGACAGAGCCCTCAGGCAGTTCATGCTGGTGACGGCGGGAGCGGTGGTCGGTCTCATCATTCCGGTGATTATAGACCATGTATGGCAGCTGGCCAGGATCCCCTGGGTGTACGGCATCGGCGGGCTTATGCTCCTCGTGCTGGTGTGCGTTGCGGGACGGGCCAGCTTCGGCGCGCAGCTTGCCATCAGTATCGGGGGATTTTCCTTTCAGCCCTCCGAGTTTGTAAAGCTCAGCTTCGTGTTTTTTGCCGCCACGATGTTTTACCGCTCCTCGGATTTTTCCACCGTTGTGAGAACCACCGTCATGGCAGCTGCCCACGTGTTGGTTCTCGTGCTCTCGAGAGACCTGGGAAGCGCCCTGATATTTTTCGTAACCTACGTCCTGATGCTGTATCTGGCTACGGGGCAGGCCCGCTGGGTTTTCGCCGGGTTCGGGGCGGGGACCGCGGCCGCCATGCTGGCCTATCGTCTTTTCTCCCATGTCAGAGTCAGAGTGGAGGCGTGGCGGGATCCCTTTTATGATATCGCCGGCAGCGGATATCAGGTGGCCCAGGGACTGTTCGCCATCGGAACGGGGGGCTGGTTCGGAATGGGACTCTACCAGGGAATGCCGAAAAAGATTCCCGTGGTGGAGAAGGATTTCATCTTTGCGGCCATCTCCGAAGAACTGGGAGGACTGTACGCCCTGTGCAT